>NZ_CP025815.1:1544175-1853010 GCF_003352045.1 Sulfitobacter sp. JL08 | reverse complement strand
TTGCGATGTCCTTCCAGAAGACACCACCCCCGAATGATGACCTGACGACGCATCTTGCAGCCATGACCCGTCTGGCGCGCCGCCTCACGCGCAACCGCGATCTGGCGGATGATCTGGCACAGGACGCGGCCCTGCGCATCTGGGCCAGACTGGCCAGGGGCGCCGAAATTGATGACCTGCGCGCCTATTCCATGACAACCTTACGCAATCTGGCCCGCAGCAAGGCCCGTTCCGTGCGCGATGACGTCGAATTCAGCGATGATATGGCCGCGGTCGGGCCCGATGCCCTGCGCCAGCTTGCCTTTCGTGACACCTGCGCCGCGATCAACCGCCTGCCGGCCGATCAGGCGCGGCTGTTGACCCTTGTTCTGGCCGGTCAGGCCAGCCCCACCGATCTGGCCAACACCACAGGCTGCCCTGTTGGCACGGTCATGTCACGTCTGGCCCGCGCCCGAGCAACCCTGCGCCGGGATATGGACCTGGATGCCGACATGTCGGTGGCGGATCTTTACTGACCTGAATGAGTATTTCGGGACAAATGAAGGTGCGTGACGTGCCCCATGTCTTCTTCTGTTTGCAAATATCCCCGCCGGAGGCATCCATGGTTTGGACAAAGGCGGTCACAAAGAAAAAGGGGACCCGAAGGTCCCCTGAGAGTTTCGCCGTTCAAGCTCTGTTTGTTAACCGCTCGGTATTTTTTTGCCTGCGGCCTGAACGTCGTTACGGGCGAGCGCACCCGCCCGGTGTAAAGGTGGGGGGACGTATAGTTCCGCCCCACCCTATTCTTGTTGCTGAAAAGCTAGTGCTTCTCCTTTAATGCTATTCGAATGGCTTTTTCAGAAAGCCCGAAAGCGCGTGAAATCTTTTTCACATCGCCTTGAAACCAACTGTTTATGGCCGCCAGTGCTCCGTCACCAAAAAAAGCCGCGGCTACGAATTCGTTTGCTTGTTTTTCTTCAACCAACTCGTCCGAGCGATAGAAATGAAAACCTGGCGACGCCCGATAACTGTTCTCTGCGAAAAAATCCTCATGATTTCTATGTAAAAAAAAGTGAGCAATTTCGTGCATCAAGGTCCAGCGTCGTCTCTCTACAGAATGATGTTTGTTAACCTGTATTTCGTAGCCATTTGAGGCGAACGGGTCAGCAACCAACCTTCCGTCAATTCCTAGCGGAAACGATTTTTCAGTCACATCGAAACCGAGAGATAATGCGAGATCTCTTACAGATTGAGCTCGCCCCGTCGAACGTTGCGCCAAATTGAATTGGCGCAACAGATGCCGGCTGGTCGCGTCAGGTATCTCCTCTAGAAGTTGCCTAAAAGTTATCATTTGATCGCTCCGTGTGGCTCTCCCATCAGCTACACCCGCTTGTCGCGCCGCAGGTGTTGCATTTCATGCAGGTGCCGTTGCGCACCAGTGTGTAGTTGCCGCAATCGCCACAGGCTTCGCCCTCATAGCCCTGCATTTTGGCTTTGGTGCGGGCATCCAGCGTGACGGAAGCGGTGGTGATCGACGTGCTGGACAGGGACGCGGCGCTGCTGCCACCTGCGGCCACGGCAACTTCGGGCACCAGCGTTTGCAAGGCGTTCATCGCATCCGCCTCGACAAAGGCGCGGCTGTCCATCTGGCCGCCCTGAAGCACGACCAGTTCCTGTGGCAGACGTTTGCGCAGATACCCGGTCGAGCTGATCTGTTTCAGCACTTCCAGCGAGCGCGACGCTGCCGTGTCGGACATTTCCGAGATGTTGGACACGCCTTCCTCTTCGCCGCGGCCCAGATCGTCGAAGGATGCGCCCGACGGTTTCACATG
This sequence comes from Sulfitobacter sp. JL08, assembly GCF_003352045.1. NCBI lineage: Bacteria > Pseudomonadati > Pseudomonadota > Alphaproteobacteria > Rhodobacterales > Roseobacteraceae > Sulfitobacter > Sulfitobacter sp. JL08. The sequence goes on along the minus strand of NZ_CP025815.1, from coordinate 1,851,199 downwards.
CGCCAGATCGGTTCTGTCCAGATAGCTGACCGCCAGTTCGCGGAAGATGTAATCCAGGATCGACGTGGCGTTCTTGATGCTGTCATTGCCCTGCACCATGCCTGCCGGCTCGAATTTGGTGAAGGTGAACGCATCCACGAATTCCTCGAGCGGGACGCCGTATTGCAGGCCAACACTGACAGCGATGGCAAAATTGTTCATCATCGCGCGGAAGCCGGCACCTTCCTTGTGCATGTCGATGAAAATCTCGCCCAACTGGCCGTCTTCGTATTCACCGGTGCGCAGATAAACCTTGTGACCGCCGACAACCGCCTTTTGGGTATAGCCCTTGCGCCGTTCAGGCATCTTTTCGCGGTGCGATTTGATGATTTCCTTGACGATGATCTTTTCAACGATCTTTTCGGCCAGAACAGTCGCCTTTTCATGGGCGTTGCCGCTTTCCAGCGTTTCCAGCGCCTCGTCATCATCTTCGACCAGCGACGCCGCCAGCGGCTGGCTGAGTTTGGACCCGTCGCGGTAAAGCGCGTTGGCCTTGACGCCCAGTGACCAGCTCAGTTCATAGGCGCTTTGACAATCTTCGATCGTGGCATCGTTGGGCATGTTGATCGTCTTGCTGATCGCGCCCGAGATGAAGGATTGCGCAGCCGCCATCATGTGAATGTGGCTGTTGACCGACAGGTAGCGTTTGCCTTTCTTGCCGCAGGGATTGGCACAGTCAAAGATATGATAGTGTTCCGGCTTGAGGAATGGCGCGCCTTCCAGTGTCATGGTACCACAGATATGATCGTTTGCCGCTTCGATGTCCTTGCGGCTGTAGCCAAGGTGGCGCAGCAGATCAAAGGACGGATCGTTCAGCTTTTCAGCAGGAATGCCCAGCTTTTCCATGCAGAATTCGGTGCCAAGGGTCCACTGGTTGAACACAAAGCGGATGTCGAACGCGCTTTCCAGTGCGCCGTCGATCTTGTCGAGTTCGGAAGGGCCGAAGCCATGCGCTGTCAGCGCCGAATGGTTGATGCCCGGCGCGTTGCCCATCGATCCGTGGCCGACCGCATAGCTTACGATCTCTTCTATCTCGGCACTGCCGTATCCGAGGTTTTCCAGTGCTGCAGGAACCGAGCGGTTGATGATCTTGAAATAACCGCCGCCGGCCAGTTTCTTGAATTTCACCAGCGCGAAATCGGGTTCAATGCCGGTGGTGTCGCAATCCATCACCAGACCGATGGTGCCGGTGGGTGCCACGACCGAGGTCTGTGCGTTGCGATAGCCGTGCTGTTCGCCCAGTTTCAACGCCTCGTCCCAGCTGGACATGGCGATATCGATCAGGCGGGAATCGGGGCAGTTGGCGTGATCCAGCGGCACCGGTTTAACGGCAAGGTTCTCGTACCCGTCTGTCGCGCCATAGGCCGCGTTTCGGTGGTTGCGCATGACGCGCAGCATGTGTTTGCTGTTGCGCTTGTACCCGCTGAACGGGCCAAGCTCGCCCGCAATTTCAGCGGACGTGGCATAGGCAACGCCGGTCATGATCGCGCTGAGTGCGCCGCACATTGCGCGGCCTTCGTCGCTGTCATAGCCGTGGCCCATGTTCATCAGCAGGCCGCCGATATTGGCATAACCCAGACCCAATGTGCGGAAATCATAGGACAATTGCGCAATTTCCTTGGACGGAAACTGGGCCATCATCACGCTGATCTCAAGCGTCAGGGTCCACAGCCGTGTGGCGTGCATATAGTCTTCGACCTGAAATTCGCCGTCCTTGTAGAAGGTCAGCAGGTTCATCGACGCAAGGTTGCAGGCGGTGTCATCAAGGAACATGTATTCCGAACAGGGGTTCGATCCCCGGATCGCGCCATCTTCGGGGCATGTGTGCCATGCATTGACGGTGTCGTGGTACTGGATGCCCGGATCGGCGCAGGCCCATGCGGCATGGCCCACCTGTTCCCACAGATCGCGCGCCTTGATGGTTTTGGAAACGGTGCCGTCCTTGCGGTTGATCAATTCCCAGTCGCCATCGGTTTCGACAGCCTTGAGAAACGCATCGGTGACACGGATCGAGTTGTTGGAGTTCTGGCCGGACACGCTGGAATAGGCTTCGGAATCCCAATCGGTGTCATAGGTCGGAAATTCGATGCTGGTGTGGCCCTGTTTGGCGTAATCCAGCACCCGTTTGATATAGGTTTCCGGAATGCAGACTTTTTTGGCATCCTTTACCGCGGCTTTCAGCGCGTCGTTCACCTTGGGGTCGTAGGCGTCTGCTTCGGCGCCATCCCATGTGCGGATCGCATCAAACAGCGCATTCAGCTTTTGTTCGTGCATTTTTGATCCGGCAACGATGCTGGCCACTTTCTGCTCTTCGATGACCTTCCAGTTGATGAAATCCTCGATATCGGGGTGGTCGGCATCGACGATCACCATCTTGGCCGCGCGCCGTGTGGTGCCGCCCGATTTGATCGCGCCTGCGGCACGGTCACCGATTTTCAGAAAGCCCATCAAGCCCGAGGATTTTCCGCCGCCTGACAGCTTCTCGCCCTCGCCGCGCAGCATCGAAAAGTTCGATCCGGTTCCCGACCCGTATTTGAAGAGGCGTGCTTCCCGCACCCACAGGTCCATGATGCCGCCTTCGTTCACCAGATCGTCCTGCACGCCCTGAATGAAACAGGCATGCGGCTGGGGGTGTTCATAGCTGCTGGTGGATTTGGTCAGTTCGCCGGTGGCATAATCGACATAGTGGTGGCCCTGTGCCGGACCGTCGATGCCATAGGCCCAGTGCAGGCCGGTGTTGAACCACTGTGGGCTGTTGGGCGCGGCGCGCTGGGTGGCCAGCATGTAGCGCATTTCATCGAAATAGGCGCGCGCATCTTCTTCGTCGGTGAAATAGCCGCCCTTCCAGCCCCAATAGGCCCAGGCGCCCGCCAGACGGTCGAACACCTGTTTCGAGGACGTTTCTCCGCCCATTTCGACATCGTCGCCATCAGGGACGCAACGCCACAGGAATTCGGGAATGCCCTTTTCCTTGACGCGTTTCATTTTCGAGGGAACACCGGCTTTGCGGAAATATTTCTGGGCGATCACGTCGCTGGCAACTTGGCTCCATTTGGCCGGCACTTCGACGTTGTCCAGACGGAACACGATTGTTCCATCAGGGTTGCGGATTTCGGACACAGTGCTGATGAAATCCAGCGCCGCGTATGCGTCCTGACCTGCCTTTGTAAATTTCCGTTCAATTTTCATGTTACCGCTGCCTCATTCCCAGCATTTCGTTTTGCACCAGATGCTGTCGCATCACCGTCATTGCGGCCGGCACACCCTGTGCCAAAAAAGAAGCAGGCAAAGACATCCATCCGGCCGCCCTGTACGAAAAAAGGCTGCCCCGGATCACCGATTGATCCATGTGTTGTGGTTTACTGTCCGTCCCTGCCAGCGCCGCCCGCTAGATAGAAACACTAGATGTTGTGGCTGCTTCGTTGGCCTGCACAACCTGACGTATGAACCCCCTCAGCGTCAACGCATTTTTAAAAGTTTTTTGACATCTTTTGACTTGACCATTGCCGTCCCGTCAGGTGCGGCAATGGCCCATGTGATTCATTACCGGACACGTGGCCAACCCGACCCGCCTGCCCTGACCGGCAAAACCCAAATAAAGCGGGTCACTTACGCCACAAACCTAAGAGTTTTGTTTACCCAAGGGCACCCGCTGTGCGGAACCGGATCATGTATTTTGGGCCCCATTGTCGCGCTGCCTGTTTCATGTTCATCTGGGCCCAAGGGAACAGACGGGATGACGATATGCACCGAATCTTTGTGATCATCATGCTGGCTGTTGCAGGATGCACACCCATAAATGGGGGGGCAGATCCGGCGGACGGGCGCACCGCAGCCCGATTCAGCGAGCGCCCCGACGATCTGTTTGCCGCGCTAGAGACAACCTGTTCTGATCCCAGCGACACCTTCGTGCGCGAAAGTGCGGATCGGGTGCAATGCCGGTCGTTTCTGCCGCCCGAACCGACTGCAGCGCTGATCCTGAATTACGATGGAACGCTGGATGATCTGCCCAAACTGGTGGTTCAGTTTTCGGGACAGCGAGATGTAGACGGATATGTGCTGGAAAACAGCTATTACGTAAGCGTTCCGCAAAAACGCGGGCCCGCGCTTCAGGTGCGGCAGGGTGATTGGCTGGTCGAACGCAGAATGCGCGCCCTGATGCGCGCTGCGGGCGGATCGCCGGTCTGAACCGACGATCCTGATGGAAGCGCTCTGTGCCAACGCCTTGGGGGGACAGCGGCACAGAGCGAACAACGAGCCCCTGTTATTATCCAGCAGCCCCCACTTTGCGCTTACGGCGCGCCACTAGTAAAAGACCCAGACCGCCAGCCAGCAAAGGCGCGGTTGTGGGCAACAGCACCGCAGATACGGCATGGGCCGTGGTGCGGAGTGTGAAGCTTGATGCGTCTATATCACCAAGCGATATCGCGTAGTTGAGGTTCAGGTTGGCCAGATCCTCAATCGCGCCGGTTGCGAAAATGTCTTCCCACGGATCACTGGCATCTGTCAGAATGGCGATGATCTCGTCCAATGTACCGGTTTCAAAGACGTCCAGTGTCTGACCAGGGGTACAGTTCGTTGGATTTCCCACTTCGCAGGTTTCCCCGACGGTGCGGCGCAGTTCCCATTCGTCCGCGCCGGTCTGCCATGCCATCAGCAGGTTGTCGGTGTCTGCATCATCATCGAAATCCCAGAACAGGCCATCAACCACATCCTCTTGCGAATTCCACGCACCGAACATGTTGAAGTATTCGCCGTAATAGCCTGCGGTCGAAATCATCGTATCGGTCTGGACCAGATCAAACCCTGTGCGGTCGCTGGCAAAGAAGCCGTCAATCAGGAAATTCGGGCTGTCATCGGCCGCGCCGAACAGACCAAAGGGAAATTGCGACGTGGATGACAGGCCGCTGTCGTTAGGCTGTGCCGAAAACTCGGTGGAAAAGGTCAGCTGATCTCCGGTTGCGGCAGTGAAACCGTTACCCACCCCAAAGCCAAGTTCAACCGTCACACCGTCAATCTGCTGCCCGCTGACGTTAATCAGCCGTCCAACTGGATTCTCGGGGGCGGACCGGTGTCTTCGTAGCTTAGGTTTTCTACTTTCAGGCCCGGGCTGATGGCTTCGGGTGGATCAAACACGATTTGTCCACTGCTGGTCGCAGACCCGACACCGCCGGTTACATCCGCATTATAGATCACGCTTACTCCGGGAAGCTGGTTTTCGGCGGGAGTGTCTTCCACCGGAATCGGCGCTGGCGTCGACACCACGTTGTCAGTGTTCCAGCCGGTAATAGACGCCGCAGACACCATCTGGGTTGATCCCAGCAATAGCGCCATGCCCATCATGGCGATCGGTGCCCTGTTGCTTTTACTTAACTTCATTCTTTGTAACTCCTTCACTTTACCAGACCCACCAGTTCGGCGGCCCCACCGTCGTCACCGCGTTGTTGTTCAAACACACAAAAGGGATTCGTGAACGCGGACCCGAATGCCTTATCCTGAAGCGAATAATAAATTCGCAATTTGATATATATCAAAAGAACGATGTAACTTGAGGATTTTTTCTGGGATCGGCCAAAACAGACTGTTTCGATTTAGCAATCAAACAGCGTCAACAGCACTTTTGATACGCGAAAACAGCGCATTATAGTCAAAAGAAAGATGCAAGAACCACGCCTGAAAGAACGCGCTCACCCGAACGGACGGCACTGGTTTTCAATAAGCCGCTGCGGGTTATTGTGCAGTCAGAACGGCCGAAACCGGCGCCAGTGCAATGCGCCCTGCCCGATCCTGCAGGCCCCACAAAAGCAGTGCGGAAATCGTATCGGGGCGAAGGCGGCCAACCATGATCACGCCACCTTCCTGACCGGCCTTGAACGCGGCCTGATCCAGAAAACGGCGGATCACAACGGCATCCTGCCCTGCCCCGTCAAAATCGCGGAATAAGGTGGCGGCAGGCACGCCGTCGCGCAAGGCCAGTTTCTGCACCGTGTTCAGACCTTTGGGTTGCGTGACCAGCCCCATACCAGCGTCGGCAAGGATCGCCGTCACCTGATCCGACATTTCGCGATTGCCCTGAATGCCCGTACCCGGACCTTCCAGAACGGCCACGGCTTCAGGCAGTGCGGCCAGAGCCACGCTCATCGACACTTCGGTATCGGTTGCGGAACTGACTTCGGGAAGATTAACCAGCGCCATCACTTCGAACCCGTCAGCACGATAACGCGCCATCTTTTCGGCCGCATTCGGCAGGCTTGTGTCAACCGCGAACGTCACAGGATAGGGAAAGGATGACAGCGCGTCAGCCCCTGCGGCGCCACCGGAAATGCCGGTTCCGTCATCCATCAGAACGATGGCCATCAAAGGCTTTTCATCGGGGTTTTCAAACGGGGCGGCAAAGCGCTGGATCGGCGGCAGGTCGGAGTTGAAATCCAGCGTTCCGGTAACCGTTTCGGCAACCGGTTCCTCTTGCGGTGTGTCGCCCAGGGTCGGCAACCGATTTGTCGCCACATTGGGGGCCAGTTTCGAAAGATCGCTGGCTGGCGCGCCTATTCCTGTCGGGCTTTGGGCTTGTTCGCTTTGTGTTTGCGCCTGTGAAATGTCCGGCGTCTGTTCCGGCTCTGGCGCGGTTGCGTCCGGTGTTTCGGGTTCCGGTTGAACCGGCTCTACGGGGGCTTCTGCCGCGGCTGTATCCACCTCGGGTTCTGCATCCGGGGTTGGTGCGGGCACCGGGGCCGCTTCCTCAACCACAGTTGCAGGCGCTGCCGGTTCGGGCAGCGGGGCGGTTACTGTTTCCGTTTCGGGCGCGTCAAGCGACTGTTCGGGTTGCGATACCTGCGAAGTAGCGGGCTGCGCCGGTTCGGTTGAAACCGATGCTGTCGCATCGCTGCTGGGGGCTTGAGGCACTGTGCCCTGTTCCAGAACCGGGGCGGGCGTTTCTGCCCCGACGTCAACCGCGCCAGTCTTGGCCGATTGGGCGGGTTCGGACAGTTCGGCGCTTTCCGCCGTCACATCGGGCGCGGGTGTGGGTGCTGTATCCGGAACCAGGGCGGCGGGTTCGGATTGTGCGTCCGGCATGGTTTCCGGCGCTGTTGCAACGGGCCCGGCATCCTGTTCTGTCGCAACGGACGGCGTTGTTTCCGGCGTTTGTGCATCGGTGCTGACGGCATCGGGCGCGGTTGCCGACACATCGGGTTTGGCTGGTCCGTCACTGAGCACCGAAACCGTTCCGGCCACACCCAATGACAGCAAACTGCCCCACATCACCCCGCTCAAGAATCCGCGTGCCACTGCTTTGTCCTCTGCCTTTGTGTCGTTCTCTGCCTCTGACTTGCGGCGCGCCAACCCTTGACGCTGCCCCGCAAGACTGAACATGTATGTCCGAACTCTTTATACAGCCATGCAGGCGTCAGCCTCCAGCCCCAGTTTCGCAAAGTTTCGCCTATGCTCTTGCTTATCGATAACTATGACAGCTTTACCTACAACCTTGTCCACTATCTTGGGGAACTTGGTGCCGATGTGGTGATTAAGCGCAACGATGCGATTGATGTGCAACAGGCCATGGCGCTGAACCCTGCGGGCATTTTATTGTCGCCGGGGCCGTGCGATCCCGATCAGGCCGGTATCTGCCTGGTGCTGACAAAAGCTGCGGCAGAAACCTGCACACCGCTGATGGGGGTTTGTCTGGGGCATCAGACCATCGGGCAGGCGTTTGGCGGCAAGGTTGTACGCTGCCACGAGATTGTACATGGCAAAATGGGCCGGATGCACCACACCGGCAGCGGCCTGTTTGCCGGATTGCCCACCCCGTTCGAGGCGACGCGCTATCATTCGCTGGTTGTCGATCGCGCCACCCTGCCCGACTGCCTGACTGTCACGGCAGAGCTTGAGGACGGAACCATCATGGGCCTGCAACACAGTGAATTGCCGATCCACGGTGTGCAGTTTCACCCCGAATCCATAGCATCCGAGCATGGGCACGCCCTGCTCAAGAATTTCCTGAAAGAACTGAAAGTCCCGGCATGAGTGACGCGCTTAAACCCCTGATCGACGCGGCGGCACATGGCCCGCTGACCCGTGCACAGGCTGAAACCGCCTTTGGTATCCTGTTTGAAGGCGAAGCGACCCCGTCACAGATTGGCGGATTGCTGATGGCATTGCGCACGCGCGGCGAAACCGTTGATGAATACGCCGCTGCCGCCGCCGTGATGCGGGCCAAGTGCCACAAGGTCAAAGCGCCCGAAGGTGCGATGGATATTGTCGGTACGGGGGGCGACGGCAAAGGCACGCTGAACATTTCCACGGCGACGGCGTTCGTTGTTGCCGGCGCCGGTGTGCCGGTGGCCAAACATGGCAATCGCAACCTCAGTTCGAAATCCGGAGCTGCTGATGCGCTGACCCAGATGGGGTTCAACGTGATGGTCGGCCCCAAAGTGGTGGAGCGCGCCATTGCCGAGGCAGGGATCGGGTTCATGATGGCCCCGATGCACCATCCGGCCACCGCCCATGTGATGCCGACGCGGGCGGAATTGGGGACGCGTACAATCTTTAACATTCTGGGTCCGCTGACCAATCCTGCGGGTGTGAAACGGCAGTTGACCGGTGCCTTTTCGCGCGATCTGATCCGTCCGATGGCCGAAACGCTGGGCCAGCTTGGATCGGAACGCGCCTGGCTGGCACACGGATCGGACGGCACCGATGAATTGACGATCACCGGCGTCAGCTGGGTATCGTCACTGGACACCGACGGGTCGGTAAGCGACATTGAGGTTCATCCCGAAGACGCCGGATTGCCGGTGCATCCTTTCGAAGCTATTCTTGGCGGCACACCGGAAGAAAATGCGCGCGATTTCAAGGCGCTGTTGTCCGGCGTTCATTCGGCTTACCGCGATGCGGTCCTGCTGAATGCAGCCGCTGCACTGATGGTGGCAGATGCCGTGCCTGATCTCAAATCAGGCGCGGAAATGGCTGTGCACAGTATTGACAGCGGTGCAGCGCAAGACAGACTGACGGCCGCCGCCCGCATTACACAGGACGCCACATGACCAAGACTATTCTGGACAAGATCAAAGCCTATAAACTGGAAGAGGTTGCCGCTGACAAGGCGGCCAAACCGCTGGAAGCCGTCGAAGAGGCGGCCCGCACCGCACCTGAAATCCGGCCGTTCACAGATGCTTTGTTCGCCGCGATGCGCAGCGGATACGGCCTGATTGCGGAAATCAAGAAGGCCAGCCCCTCCAAAGGACTGATCCGCGCCGATTTTGATCCGGCGGCCCTTGCCGCGGCCTATGCAGAAGGTGGTGCAACCTGTCTTTCGGTGTTGACCGATACGCCGTCTTTTCAGGGGGCCAAGGATTATCTGGTCGAAGCGCGCGCCGCCTGCGCGTTGCCGGTGCTGCGCAAGGATTTCATGTATGACCCCTATCAGGTGGTCGAGGCCCGCGCATTGGGCGCAGATTGCATTCTGATTATCATGGCGTCGGTTTCGGATGCACAGGCGCAGGAGCTGGAAGCAACGGCCACGGAATGGGGTATGGACGCTCTGATCGAAGTGCATGATCAGGCCGAGCTTGAACGTGCTGGCGCGCTGACATCGCACCTGATCGGCATCAACAACCGCAATCTCAAAACCTTTGAGACCACGCTCGACACCACGCGCACCCTGTCCAAACTTGTGCCTGCAGATCGTACCATTGTCTGCGAAAGCGGGTTGTCCACCCCTGCAGATCTGGCGGATATCGCGCGTTATGGTGCCCGCTGTTTCCTGATCGGCGAAAGCCTGATGCGGCAGGATGATGTGGCGGAGGCAACCCGCGCGTTGCTGGCCAATCCGCTGTTGCCGGGGGGCATGTGATGCCCCTGACGCATTTCGATAAGAAGGGCGAGGCGCATATGGTCGATGTGTCGGAAAAACCTGTGACAGATCGCATCGCTGTGGCCGAAGGTCACATCAGCATGGCGGCGCAAACCTTTGAAATCATTTCTGAAGGTAGCGCCAAAAAGGGCGATGTTCTGGGTGTTGCGCGGCTTGCGGGGATCATGGGCGCCAAAAAAACCGCCGATCTGATCCCGCTGTGTCATCCGTTGCCAATTACCAAAGTGTCCGTTGAACTGACCCTTGATCCCGATCTGCCCGGCGTGCGCATCACCGCAACCGTCAAGACCGGCGGCCAGACAGGCGTGGAAATGGAAGCGCTGAGTGCCGTCAGCATCGCCGCGCTGACCGTCTATGACATGACCAAGGCTGTGGACAAGGCGATGGAAATCGGCGGCATTCGTGTTGTTTTGAAAGATGGCGGTAAATCAGGTCGTTATGAGGCGAAATGAAAGTGATCAACACGGTGTTTGACGCGATCACGCGATGTTGCCTGCACAGGGGTTGCGCATGATCACCGTTTCCGAGGCGCTGGACCAGCTTTTCGCATTGGTACGCACGACCGGTGTAGAATACGTTCCCCTGATCGAGGCGGCAGGCCGCTCTTTGGCGCTGGATGTCAGCGCAGGTCGTGATCAGCCGCCGTTTGCCGCGTCATCAATGGACGGCTATGCCATTCGCGCGGATGAGGCGCAACCGGCGGCGATGTTCAAGGTTGTGGGCGAAGCGGCGGCGGGCCATCGCTGGCAAGGCAGTGTTGCTGCCGGACAGGCGGTGCGCATCTTTACCGGTGCGCCGGTGCCCGATGGTGCCGGATTTATCGCCATTCAGGAAGACGTGACGCGCAAGGGCGATCTGATCACGCTTAACCCCGATCTGGGCAGCAAGAACAACATCCGTCCTGCCGGTGCCGATTTCACCTCAGGAACAACAATGACCGCACCGCGCCTGCTTAGCCCGCAGGACGTGGCATTGCTGGCATCGATGAACGTGGCAACAGTCCCGGTACATCGCAAACCCGTGGTGGCCATCATCGCCACAGGTGACGAACTGGTGATGCCGGGCGAAAGCCCCTCGCCCGACCAGATCATTGCATCCAACAGTTTCGGATTGCATGCGATGCTGCGCAATCTGGGCGCCGATCCGCGTTTGCTGCCGATTGCGAGGGATACGGAACGATCCCATGAAACGGCATTTGATCTGGCCGCCGGCGCCGATCTGATCCTGACGATCGGGGGCGCGTCTGTTGGCGATCACGATCTGGTGGCCGGCGTTGCGGCCCGGTTGGGGATGGAACAGAGTTTTTACAAAGTGCGCATGCGCCCGGGCAAACCGCTGATGGCGGGCACATTGAAAGGATCCGCGATGGTTGGCCTGCCGGGCAATCCGGTGTCGGCCATGGTGTGTGGGCAGATTTTTGTAGCGCCGATGATCCGTGTGATGCTGGGCCAACCGCCGGCGCCCACTCCGCGCCAAAACGCACAACTGGCCGCGCCGCTTGGCGCAAACGGGCCGCGCGAACATTACATGCGCGCCCGCGTCGAGGCTGGCAAGATCACCGCGCATGACCGTCAGGACAGTTCGTTGCTGACGGTGCTGGCCTCGGCCAATGCGCTGCTGGTGCGCGCACCTGATGATCCGGCGCAGCCGGTCGGAACTTTGGTCAGCTATATCCCGATCTGATCGCGCTTGCCGTTACGGCAGCAACAGGTTGACACAAAACGGGAACATGCGTAGAACAAAAAGAAACGCATCAGCCGGAGGCGCGCAGCATGTTAACCAAGAAGCAACTGGATTTGCTGGAATTTATCCAGAAACGCGTACAACGTGACGGGGTCCCGCCCAGTTTCGACGAAATGAAGGAAGCGCTGGATCTGCGATCAAAATCCGGCATCCACCGCCTGATCACCGCGCTGGAAGAACGCGGCTTTATCCGGCGTCTGGCGCACCGCGCCCGAGCAATTGAGATTGTGAAACTGCCCGAAAGTCTGGGCGGCGCGCCGACATCGGGCTTTCAGCCCCGCGTTATTCAGGGTGACAAACCCGATGTTCCCCCGCCTGCGGCAGCACAGGCTGTATCGGGCACATTGTCCGTCGAACTGCCCCTGATGGGCCGGATCGCCGCCGGTGTCCCGATCGAAGCGATCAGCGATTTCACCAGAAACGTGGCCGTTCCGGGCCATATGCTTTCGGGCAAGGGTGATCATTATACACTTGAAGTCAAAGGTGATTCCATGATCGACGCCGGTATCAACGACGGCGATGTGGTCGTGATCCGCGAAACCAGCGTGGCGGATAACGGCGATATTGTTGTTGCCCTTGTCGAAGACCACGAGGCGACGCTGAAGCGGTTCATGCGCAAGGGCAACGCAATCGCGCTTGAAGCGGCGAACCCGGCCTATGAAACCCGTGTGTTCCCCGAAGACAAGGTGAAGGTTCAAGGCCGTCTGGTCGGGTTGATCCGCACCTATTGATCACGCCGCACGAAATCCAATATGCCGCCCCGCGTATCCGTCGCGGGGCGGCTTTTATTTTGGGTATCTGCGCCCGCTGTCGTTCGAGTTCCAAAGCCGCGCGCCCGTGATATCCTTGGCGGTGACGAAACGCACCTGCCCCTTGTCCGCATAAAGCGCTACGCTGCCGGTTTCACGCAGCCGCACCGGATCAAAGACGTCGCAGGCCAGCGCCGTTTCGGTGGGCACAGAAAACACCAGTATACCGCCTTTGATGCATTCGGCCTGCGCGGCGGCTTTTTTCCCGATGACGTGGGTCAGTGGTACGCCGCCCACATATGTCTGGCGAATACGGTCAGGCGGCCCATCCCAGCGGCTGGCGGCCTTTTCCTGATCGGCCCCGTCGCCATCGTTTTCCAACCAGTTCAACGCGATAAACCCGGCACCGCGCGGCTTGCTCAGCGCGCGGCCCTGATCTGTCATCACCCCGACCAAAGCGCCGGTATCAGCAATCAGAACCTGCGGTCGGTCAACCTGCGCCCACAGGGCCACGGCCAGCACCATCGGCACAAGACCACCCCAGCGCACCCGCCCCTGCCACAGGATCAGGAACAGTGCGCCGATTGCGATCAGGGGTAAAACCGCCGGTCCCGGCCCCGGCACGTAACCTTGCGCATTGTCCAGCCCCGCAACCCAGTGCGCGACACCCAGGATCCAGCGCAGGCCCAGCCCCATGGCCCAGAGGCCCAGTGCCTCGGCCCCGAAAGGCGCAAGACACGCGGCCAGAACAGCCGCCGGTATAACCAGAATGCCCATCAGAGGCACCGACAACAGGTTCGCGATCAAGCCGAAATGCGACACCGTGTTGAAATGCGCCGCCCCGATGGGCGCGGTTGCGACCCCCGCCACGGCAGAAGAGATGACAACCGCCAGAACCGGGCGCAGCCAGACCGGCCCCAACGTGATCTTGCGGTCACGCAATGTGCCAAATACGGCGACAAGAGCCGTTGTCGCGGCAAAGGACATCTGGAAACCCGGGCCAAGCAAGGCTTCGGGGCGCAACAGCAAGACCAGAATGGCGGCCACCGCCACGGCGCGCAGGGATATGGCCCGTCTGTCGACCATGACGGCACACAGCGCTACGGCAACCATTATGAATGCCCGTTCGGTGGCTACATTGCCGCCCGACAGCCCCAGATAGATGGCGGCTGCACACAGGGCAAACCCCGCGGCCAGCTTTTTTGAGGGCACGCGCAACGCCACAAATGGTAGCAATGCAACCGCAACCCGCACCGCCGAAAACACGAACCCCGCCAGCAGCCCTATATGCAGGCCGGAAATCGCCAGCAGATGCGCCAGGTTGCTGGCGCGCAGCGCGTCCAGCGCGGATTGCGACATCGCGCTGCGATCCCCGGTGGTCACGGCGGCCGCAAACCCGCCAATGTCACCCTCCAACACCTGCTGCACCCGCGCAGAAGCCGCCATACGAACCGAAAAACGCCCAATCCGCCACGCCATCCTTGCGGGGCATTCAGCGCGACAATGGGCACGCGGGTATAACCGACTGCGCCCAACCGCTGAAACCAGGCGTGGCGCTGAAAATCAAAACCGCCGGGTTCCACCGGGCCTGAGGGCGGTGACAGGTGGCCCGTTGTCATGATCCGCAAACCCGGCAAGGGGGCCGCGCCTGTTGCATCCCCGTGCAGGGAAATGCGCACACGTGTGGGGGTGCGCGGCGCTGAAATCCGCCCCAGAACCACCTGATCCAGCGTCAGACGCACCGCATCCGAAGCCGAGCGGTCGATGCCGATGATCCGCCCTTCCACAGAGCCGTAATAGCGCCAGCCCAGCACCGGCTCGCCCACCTGATGGGCGCGCGTTCCCGCGATCACGAAACCGGCGCCGACCAAAGCGAGCGCCCACACCAGCGGACCGATGATCCCACCGCAGCGCTTTGCGGCAAGTGCGGCACACCCCGAAAGGATCGTGCAGGCACATAGACCCAGACCGGCGGTTCAAAGCGCAAAGCGAAGTAGACAGCAATACCCGCGGCCAGACAGACCGGCACCCATGGAAACAGAAAGCCGCGCTGGTTCAGAACAATTGCCCCGATGTGATCGCGCAAAGCGGTGCTGCGCATGCTTGCCCCCGTTTGCGGCTATGGGTAGACAGTTTGGACCACGCTATGCCCGGCATGGTTACGGAAAGGTAAAGGCCCGCAATGTCCCAGAATGTCGTCACCCGTTTTGCCCCGTCGCCCACGGGGTTCCTGCATATCGGCGGGGCGCGTACGGCGTTGTTCAACTGGCTTTATGCACGCGGACGCGGCGGCAAGTTTCTGTTGCGGATCGAAGATACCGATCGCGCACGTTCTACCCCCGAAGCGACGGCCGCCATTTTGCAGGGCCTGGACTGGCTGGGACTGGACCATGACGGCGAGGTGATCAGCCAGTTCGAAGGTGCTGTGCGCCATGCCGAAGTGGCCCATGAATTGCTGGACGCCGGAAAAGCCTATAAATGTTTCGCCACGCAGAACGAGATTGAGGCGTTTCGCGAAACAGCGCGTGCCAGCGGCCAATCCACCCTGTTTCGCAGCCCGTGGCGTGATGCCGATCCTGCCACGCATCCCGATACGGCCTATGTGATCCGTATCAAGGCCCCGACCCAAGGCGTGACCGTGATCCGCGACCGTGTTCAGGGCGATGTCAGCATCGGAAATGACCAGTTAGACGATATGGTTTTGCTGCGCAGTGATGGCACACCTGTCTACATGCTGGCCGTGGTGGTGGACGATCATGACATGGGTGTCACCCATGTGATCCGGGGTGACGATCATCTGAACAACGCGGCGCGCCAGATGATGATCTATGACGCGATGGGATGGGATGTGCCTGTCTGGGCGCATATCCCCCTGATCCATGGACCTGACGGCAAAAAGCTAAGCAAACGCCACGGCGCACTGGGCGCGCAGGAATACCAGATCATGGGCTATTCTGCGGCAGGTATGCGCAATTACCTTGCCCGGCTGGGATGGAGCCACGGCAACGATGAATTCTTTACCGATGAACAGGCGCTTGACTGGTTCGATCTGGACGGCATTGGCAAAAGCCCGGCCCGTTTTGACACCAAGAAACTCGAGAATCTGAGCGGGCAGCACATCGCGGCTTCGGATGATGCTGCATTGCAGCAAGAAATCGCGGAATTTCTGGCCGTCAGCGGTGCCGACCCGCTGACACCGGAACAAAATGATGGTCTGGGACGTGCGATGTATTGCCTCAAGGAACGGGCGCGCACTTTCCCTGAATTGCTTGATAAGGCTGTGTTTATTCTGTCTTCCCGTCCAATCTTGCCGGACGAGAAGGCCGCTGTCCAGCTTGATACGGTATCCCGTGGTATACTGAAAGAATTGACGCCGCACTTGCAAAATGCTAGCTGGACGCGAGACGATCTGGAGGAGGTCATGTCCCGCTTTGCCGAGGCCAAGGGGACCAAGTTCGGAAAACTGGCAGGCCCACTGCGCGCGGCGCTTGCCGGACGGACAATGACACCTTCGGTATTTGATATGATGCTGGTGCTGGGGCAGGATGAAACCGTGGCCCGACTGGCCGATGCATCGCAGGTATAAAGACGGTCACACGCTGTTGAGCTTTGCGTGCCAAGATCGCTGATATTCAACCGGTCCCGCCGCCAAAGGACGGGACGCGCCGCGGCGGCATGATCCGCATGAAGCCCGGCCGATATAAAAGGGACGACCATGACAGAAAAAGCAAAATCCGCGACCCTGACCATTGATGGCACGCAATATGATCTGCCGATCTTTTCCCCCACGGCTGGACCGGACGTTGTCGACATCCGCAAACTTTATGCCCAGGCGGGCGTGTTCACCTATGATCCCGGCTTCACCTCGACCGCGAGCTGTGACAGCACGATCACCTTTATCGACGGTGGCAAGGGCGAATTGTTGCACCGTGGTTATCCAATCGACCAGCTGGCCGAAAAATCGCACTATCTGGAAGTGTGTTATCTGCTGATGAACGGCGAATTGCCGAATGCCGCCGAACTGGAAGATTTCGAAGGCCGCATCACCCGCCACACGATGGTGCATGAACAGATGCACAATTTCTTTCGCGGGTTCCGCCGCGATGCGCACCCGATGGCGACGATGGTGGGTGTTGTGGGCGCGATGTCGGCGTTTTATCATGACAGCACCGACGTCAATGATGAATGGCAGCGCGAAGTTGCCGCGATGCGCCTGATTGCCAAGGTGCCAACGATTGCTGCAATGGCCTACAAATACTCGATCGGGCAGCCGTTCGTGTATCCGCGCAACGATCTGGATTACGCAGCCAATTTCCTGCACATGTGTTTTTCGGTCCCGGCCGAGGAGTATGTGGTGAACCCGATCATCGCCCGCGCGATGGACCGGATTTTCACCCTGCATGCGGATCACGAACAGAACGCATCCACATCCACTGTGCGGCTGGCCTCGTCCTCTGGGGCGAACCCGTTCGCCTGTATCGCCGCCGGCATTGCCTGCCTTTGGGGTCCGGCCCATGGCGGCGCCAATCAGGCCTGTCTGGAAATGCTGCAAGAGATTGGCACACCAGACCGCATCCCCGAATACATCGCCCGCGCCAAGGACAAAGACGATCCGTTCCGCCTGATGGGCTTTGGCCACCGTGTTTACAAAAATACAGACCCGCGCGCCAAGGTTCTGAAACAGTCCGCGGACGAGGTTCTGGAACTGCTGGGTGTTGAAAACAACCCGACGCTGCAAGTGGCCAAGGAACTGGAAGCGGCGGCTTTGGCCGATCCCTATTTCGTTGAGAAAAAGCTGTTCCCGAATGTCGATTTCTACTCCGGCATCATTCTGGAAGCGATCGGATTCCCGACATCAATGTTCACGCCGATCTTTGCGTTGTCGCGCACGGTGGGCTGGGTATCGCAGTGGAAGGAAATGATCGCCGATCCGCAAAACAAGATCGGCCGCCCGCGCCAGCTTTATCTGGGCGAAACCCTGCGCGATTACGTGGATATCGAAGACCGCTAACTGCTTGCGGACGATTCTGCGACAGCACTAAAAAGCGCCTTTGTTCAGTGAAACAAGGGCGCTTTTTCCGTTAATCCGGTGCGACATGACCCTATTGGCGACAGAAACGAAACAGTGGCGTGATTTTCTTGACAGGCAGCCCACCCAGAACCTAACAAAGTATTAACGCGAGTGCGCGGAGTAAGGGGTATCACGCTGGTCCGGTTGTTTTGGACCCAGCCATAGCAGGGCAATTCCTGCGGCATAGGCACCTGGGGTGCACTGACACATCTTTATTCCATCCACTTGTGTGCGCTGCGTGCAGCGTCGTGCATATTCCGTGGGGGATAGAACTATGTTAACGACCATCTTTTTCATCAGTGCGATACTGTGGGGGTGGGCCGCTGTCGAAATTGCCGATGCCATCGACGATGATGACGAAAACGACGGCGACGACGACAGCTTTGGCACCGAAGCTGATGACGAACTGCGGACCGGCGCGGGCAACGATCTAATTCAGGCCGCGGCGGGCGATGATCTGCTGGATGGCGGCACCGGTGCCGACACCCTGCGCGCCGGCGATGGCAGTGATGTGGCCCTTGGCGGCAACGGGCCGGATACCTTGCGCGGCGGTGACGGTGACGATCTGCTGTCGGGTGGCAATGGCAACGATATCATTTTTGGTGAAAAGGGCGATGATCTGGTTGCCGGAGATGATGGCGATGATCAGGTTGCTGGCGGGGCTGGTGACGATATTGTCATCGGCGGCGAAGGGGCCGATATCCTGACCGGCAACAATGACGACGACATTCTTGTCGGCGGTCGGATCGGCGTCGATGATCTGGACGAAGACCAGCTGACCCAACTGCGCGCGGGCGAAGACCTTGAAACCGTGCTGGGCCTTGCGCCGGGCGATGCTATCACGCCCGTTGATGATGGCGATCCGGACACTCTGGACGGCGGGTTTGGCCAGGACACACTGATATTGGGTGTTGGCGATACCGGAACCGGTGGTGGCGCGGCAGATAACTTCATGCTGTTGCTGGAACAGGCGGCCGAAGGCGGCGCGACAATCACGGATTACAACGGTTCGTCCGATCAGATCCTGATCCTGCCCGATGATCCCAATGCCGATCCGGTGATCAGCATTCAGGACGATGGCGACGATGCACTGGTGCTGGCCGATGGCGAGATACTGGCCATTGTGCTGGGTGCTGCAGGCAGCCTGACACCTGCAGATGTGATCATTGCATCGCCACTTGTCGCGGCATAGGGCGGCTTTGCACACCCTGCCCTTTTAGTCAGCCCCAGAAAGATCAGCGGCCTTCGTATTGCGCGGGCCGTTTTTCCATGAAAGCCACAACACCTTCCTTGAAATCGCGGGTCTTGCCACATGCGCCCTGAACACGGGCCTCAAGCAGCAACTGATCATCCAATGTGTTATCAAAACTGCCGCGGATCGTATCCTTGACGCCTTTGTAAGCGGCGGTCGGACCCTTGGCGAGGTGCGCCGCACGGGCGCGCCAGTGATCGGCAAAACCGTCATCCGCCACCGATTCCCAGATCATGCCCCAGTCATCGGCCTGCTGGGCGGTGATCTTGTCGGCAAAAAGTGCTGCCCCCATCGCCTTGGCCATGCCCATCTGACGGGGCAGGAAATAGGTACCGCCAGCATCGGGGATCAGGCCGATCCGGGTGAATGCCTGAAGGAAATATGCGCTTTGCGATGCAATCACCACGTCTGCGGCCAGCGCAAGGTTGGCCCCAGCACCCGCGGCGGGGCCGTTTACGGCGGTGATCGTTGGCACGGGGCAGTCGTAGATCGCCCGCAGCATCGGCACGTATTCGTCGCGCAGCGTGCGTTCCAGATCCAGATTGGCGGCGCTGGCCCGGTCGCCCAGATCCTGACCGGAACAGAACGCGCGCCCTGCCCCTGTCAGCACCACGACCCGCGCCTCTGCGCCGGCGGTTTGAACGGCATGGGTGATCTCGGCGCGCATCTGCGTGTTCAGCGCGTTCATCACGTCCGGACGGTTCAGCGTGACAACCGCCGCGTCATTCTCAATCTCCAGGGTGATCGTCTGATATTCCATCTCGTGCCTCGCCATGTTGCAGTTTGCGGCACGGTATCGGCGGGCGCTAAGCGTGAAAAGCGAAACCGGACGTCATTGTTCCAAAATTTTCTTCAGACGGGCCTTTTCCGCGTCGTTCAGCGCGGTTTCATGTTGCTGCGGGGCACTGGCACGGCCGCGCAGGTAAACCACCCCGATGCCCCCCGCCAGGATCAGCATCAGCGGCCCTGCGGCCCATAACAGCCAGTTTGATCCGCCAACTGTCGGCTGCAACAGAACGTATTCGCCGTAACGGTCGACAACAAAGTCAATCACCTCGTCATCGCTGTCCCCTGCGACCAGCCGTTCGCGCACCAGAAGCCGCAGATCGCGCGCAAGATCGGCATTGCTTTCATCAATGCTTTCGTTGCGGCAGACCAGACAGCGCAGGCCCTTGGACAGATCGCGCGCACGCTCTTCCAGCACCGGATCAGCCAGAATTTCATCAGGCTGCACCGCGCCGGCCGGCGCGGTCCACGCCATCATCGCCAGCGCCAAAACCCAGATTACGTGTTTCCAAAAGGTCATTCCGCTGGCACACCTTGTGGCGTTTTTTTGGCGGCACCGGCGGCCACACGGAACCGTCTGTCCGACAGGCTAAGCGCGCCGCCAAGGGACATCAAAAAGCAGCCCATCCAGATCCAGTTGGTCAGCGGTTTGATGTAGGTCCGGATGGTCCAGCCACCGCTGGATTGCTGATCGCCAATAACCACATAGACATCGCGCAGAATTCGGTAATCGATCGCCGCCTCGGTCGTGGGCATTTGTGCCACGGGATAAATCCGCTTTTCAGGGCGCAGCACGGCGATTTCCTGTCCGTTTCTGGACAGCGAGATAACGCCGGTGGTGGACAGGAAATTCGGCCCCTCGACCTCCTTGACCTCTTGCAGGGTCATGGAATAGGCGCCGACCTCGAACGGGGTGCCAACCTGCACGACGCGGATGTCATCCTGTTCCCACGCCATCAGTCCAGCAATGCCGAACATCGTGACACCCAGACCGGCATGGGCAAACGCCTTGCCCCAATCCGCGCGGGGCAGACGTGTCAGGCGGGCCAAACGGCCACTGCCCCTGCCCGTACGCGACCAGATATCAACCGCCGCGCCAAAGACCAGCCACGCGCCCAGAAACAGGCCGATCGGGCCCATTCCGCTGCGTCCTGTCTGCATCGCAAAGGCCAGCACGGCCAGAGCCAGCGCCAGCGCAAACGCATAGCGCAGTTTCCAGAATGTCTGGCCCAGCCTGCCACGTTTCCATGGCAGCATCGCCCCAACCGGAAGGATCGCACCCAGAGCAACCATGAACGGCGTAAAGGCCATGTTGAAAAACGGCGGGCCGACGCTCAGCTTGCGATCAAAGAACATTTCCGCCACCAAAGGCCACATCGTGCCGACGAACACAACGAAACAAGCCACGGCCAGCAAGACGTTGTTCGCGATTAGCGCGCTTTCGCGGCTGACGGTTCCGAATATCCCCTTCGCCTCCATCACGCGGGCCCGCGCGGCAAACAACACCAGCGCCCCGCCCATGAAAAAAGCCATGATCATCAGGATGAAAACGCCGCGTTCGGGATCGTTGGCAAAGGCGTGGACCGATGTCAGAAGCCCCGAGCGCACGATGAACGTTCCGATCAGGGAAAAACCGAAGGCCAGAATGGCCAGCAGAATCGTCCAGCTTTTCAGGCTTTCGCGTTTTTCGACCACAATGGCGGAATGCAGCAATGCAGCGGCCAGAAGCCAGGGCATGAAACTTGCGTTTTCGACCGGATCCCAGAACCAGAACCCGCCCCAGCCCAGTTCATAATAGGCCCACCAGGACCCAAGCGCGATGCCGATCGTCAGGAAAATCCACGCCGCCAGCGTCCACGGACGCACCCAGCGGCCCCATGCGGCGTCCACGCGCCCTTCGATCAGGGCGGCAACGGCAAAGGAAAACGTCATGCTGAGGCCGACATATCCCAGATACAGAAACGGCGGATGGAAGGCGAGGCCCGGATCCTGCAGCAGAGGGTTCAGATCCTGCCCGTCAAAAGGCGGGACAGCCAGCCGCAGAAACGGGTTCGACGTGAACAGGATAAAGGCAAAGAATGCCACCGCAATCGCAGCCTGCACCGCCAGCACCCGCGCCTTGAGCGTGGGCGGAAGATTAGAACCAAACCATGCCGCCATCGCGCCGAACAGCGTCACGATCAACACCCACAGCAGCATTGATCCTTCATGGTTGCCCCAGACACCGCTGATTTTATACAACATCGGCTTGGCCGAATGGCTGTTCAGCACCACAAGTCGCAGTGAAAAATCAGATGTGACAAAGGCCCATGTCAGCGCCGCGAACGCAAAGCCCGTCAGCCAGAACTGCACTGTCGCGGCCGGTTCTGCCGCCGCCATCCATCCCGGCCAACGTTTATAGGCCCCGACCATGGGCACAATTGTCTGAAAAATGGCCACCATAAAGGCCAGGATGAGGGCGAAATGTCCGAGTTCTGTAATCATGACGCTGTTTATAATCGCCCGGACAGGCGCGGCCAATCACAATCGGACAGGAATGCGGTTCACATTGTCGCGGGGCGTCTGGTTTGCGCGCTTTTGCGCCATGCGCTTAGGGCTGCATTTTCTTCATCGCCATCCGGCACTTCCAGGGCAGCGGCCTCTTTCGGTCGGGTTTCCATGGTTTGCAGCTCGCGAAGGTTATTCAGAACCTCTGGGACACGCCCCATAGTGCCGACAATCTCGCGCTGGAACTGCTGCGATTTCACCTGATGGCGCGCCCCGAAATAGAACGACACCACGACGCCCAGCAACCACCACAGCGGTTCGGGCACCAGAACAATGCCCTGCATTCGCGCGGCGAACCACACCGGATCCACCATCGCCGCCACGAACAGGCCCAGCGTACCAAAGGCCATCGCCGGTCGCGGCAGACGGTTCAGCCCATCCATCAGCCTGTCGAAAGTGCCCTTGCGCGGAACGGCGAATTCGGCGGCATGCTGTTGCATCGCCTGTATTTGTATCGCCTCGCTGCGTTGTGCACCCGCTTCGGCGTTTTCGCGAAACACTTCGGCGGTATCACGGATGACGTTGCGCCCGTCGCCAAAGATCAGCCCGATGATCTGCCCGATCAGTCCCATGATTTTGTCCTTTCTTGAAATTGCGACACCGTCAGGTGGTAATGCGGTGCCATGAAGGTTTCGGCCCGCGTGATCCAGCCGCCCTTGCCGCCCTTTCGGGTGCGGGCATATTTACGGCTGGCGGGGCGGCGATCGGCCAGATCGAAGTAATATCTGCGCCGTTCAATCGCGTAGGCATCGGCCAGATGGGCGGGCCCGCGTTCATAGGCATCCGCCGCTGCCTTTTGCGTCTGTGGCCCGATCATACCGTCCGCGGTGATACCATACCCCATCTTAAGCAGCAGATTTTGAAGGATTTTCACAGCATTGGTACCGGCATTGACATACATATCGAACACGCTGCCATGTAGCGCGGCTGGCAAGCTGGCGATGTTCGGTCGTTTGAAGTAGTGGATCAGAAAGATATCGGTTGCCTGTTCGCGGCTAAGCGCCTGAACATCGCGGTGATCCGTTATCCCGTTGGCGTCCAGATCAATGCCAAGTCGGCGCAAGGTGCCAAGGGTCACGCCAAATTTGGTCGCGCCGCCCGGATCATCGGGATCGTTCACATAGCCGCCTTCGCGGGCGACAATTTCTTTCGCAATCTGTTGGATGTCGGGCATCGCACAGCCTCTGTTGGCATGTTCTATGCGACAGGAAACTGCGTATCAGACGTTAATTATTGTTGGAGACAGCGCGCGGTGTTTGCGGTTTATACCTAGTTTGTCGCCGCTTCGGACACCTGGTCGGGATCCTGATAGACGCCCTGCTCCTTCAGCGCGTCAATCACTTCGGCGGGCATGTAGGTTTCATCGTGTTTCGCAAGGATTTCCGTAGCTTCGAACACACCGTTCACGTAACTTCCGGTGCCGACCATGCCTTCGTTTTCGGAAAACAGATCGGGCAGAACGCCCGCATATGTCACCGGAACAGATGCGCCACCATCGGTCACACTAAAGCGGATGGTTTCACCCTCTCCACGTACGATACTGCCTTCTTCAACCAACCCGCCAATGCGGAACACTTCGGTCGGTTGCGGCGGTTCCGCCAGAATCTGCGAGGGCGCGCGGAAAAAGTTGATACCGTCGCGCATCGCGTATCCGATCAACACCACCGAAACAATCAGTGCCAGAAACGTAAGCAAAACCACTTGAATACGGCGGGTTTTCTTAAGGTTTTTCATCGCATCCTCTTACGGAAAAAGGGGTGCCAGCATTAACCCCTCGGTCTCATCCTCACCTAACATCAAATTCGCGTTTTGCAACGCCTGCCCGCTGCTACCTTTTGTCAGGTTATCCAGCGTGGCCACGACAATGGCGCGGTTTTCGATGCGGTCGGCAGTCACCCCGATATGGCAGAAGTTCGACCCGCGCACGTCATGGGTGCTGGGCGTTGCGCCAAAGGGCAACATGTGAATGAACACCTCGTCCGCGTAGGCGGTGCACAATGTATCATAAACGATTTGCGCATCGCCTTTGACATAACAGGTGGCCAGAATGCCGCGATTGGCGGGGATCAGGTGCGGTGTAAACTGCACTTTGACAGGGCGTCGGGCCAACCGGCTGAATTCCTGATCAAATTCACCCAGATGGCGGTGCGTGCCACCCACCGCATAGGCGTTGGTGCCTTCTGACAGTTCCGCGTGCAGCAGATTTTCCTTGAGGCTGCGCCCCGCACCGGAAACGGCGCATTTCAGATCAAGAATAATGTCATCTAGATCGATCACGGCGTTGGCAATGAGCGGACGCAGCGCAAACTGCCCGGTGGCCGCATTGCACCCGGTGCCTGCGACCAGCCGTGCAGCGGTAATTTCATCACGATAGAATTCGGTCAGGCCATAGACCGCCTCGTCCTGCTGGGCCAATGCGCTGTGCGCATTGCCGTACCATTTTTCATAGGCTGCCGGATCACGCAGCCGGAAATCCGCGCTGAGATCAACGATCTTCAGGGGCGCAGGCAGCGCGGCAATCACCTGTTGCGAGGTTTTGTGCGGCAGCGCGCAGAAACACAGATCAACCGTGGAAAAATCGATTTCATCGATGGTGCACAGCGTTGGCAGGTCCAGATGGCGCAGATGCGGGAACACATCGGCCATCACCATGCCCGCCTTGCGGTCTGCCGACAAGGCGGCGATTTTCATATTCGGATGGGTGGCGATCAGCCGGACCAGTTCGGCACCGGTATAGCCGCTGGCGCCCAGAATTGCGATGTTGTGGGTCATATCGGACCTCTTTCAATGTCGGTTGCACCGGTTCAAGGTGCGCGTGTAAGATTTTGTAAAGTCTTAAACAACAGCGATTATGCTGCCTGAAATGTGATCTGTCGTCGCAAAACTTGCGTTGCGCGGTCGCTGACCCGCTTGGGATCGCCTGTGGTCAGAAAGGCAGTGTGCCCCGCGCCTGTCATATCGGGATGCCGGGTCAGGTAATCGGCCAGCGATTCCGCCACCAGCCCCGCCTGCGAAAAGACACTGACCTCGGGACCAAGCGCCTGCTGGAACGTGTCCTGCATCAGCGGATAATGGGTACACCCCAACACCGCTGCCTGCGGATGGGGCATTTTGCGTTTCAGCGCATCCACATGGCTGCGCACCAGCGCCTCGGCCAGAATCATATCGCCTTCTTCGATGGCATCGACAACGCCACCACAGGCCTGTGCCTCTACATCGACACCGATGGCACGAAACGCCAGTTCACGCTGAAACGCACGGCTGGCAACGGTGGCGGGTGTGGCAAACAGCGCCACATGCTTGACCCCAACCTCGCGCGGAGGAGAATTGTCGCCCCAGTTGCGTTCGGTCAGCGCCTCGATCAGGGGGACAAAAACACCCAGAACACGCTTGTCAGCAGGCAGCCAGCTTTCCTGCATCCGGCGCAAGGCGGCCGCACTGGCTGTGTTGCAGGCAAGGATAACCAGATCACAGCCTTCGGCCCAAAGACGTTCGACCGCCGCACAGGTCAGATTATAGATATCGTCTGCCGTGCGCACACCGTAAGGTGCGTGGGCACTGTCGGCGAAATAGACGAATTCCACATCCGGCAGCCGCTTTGACACGGCGTCCAGAACCGTCAGCCCGCCCAGACCTGAATCAAAAATTCCAACTGCCATGTCGTCCTTCAGGCGCGATGCCGTTCCTCGAATTCAAAGCCGTAATCATAAGAGTTGAGCGGCGTTGGAGACAGCTCATACGTGGCTTTGCGAAGGAAATCCATCATTGCTTTGGCATCTTTTGACATCGGGTCCAGAACGTCACGCCCGATCGGATCGCCGACGACAATATCGACAGGTGTATCGACCCGTTTGTTGAATTCCTGGATCAGCAATCCCAGGCGCAGGGTATAATGCAGGTGGCTGGCAATCTGAAACAACCGCGAGGTGTGCCCGTCAAAGAACAGCGGCACCACCGTCGCCTCCGATTTGGCCACCATCCGGGCGGTGAAACTGCGCCAGCCCGGATCCATGGGCCGCGAAAACGGTTTGGCGGCTGTACTGACCGTGCCACCGGGGAACACGCCAATCGCGCCGCCCTGCCCCAGATAATCCAGTGCGGTGGCGCGGGTTTTGAGGTTCAGCTTCAGCGCGTCCTTGGTATCATCAAAACTGATCGGCAGCAGGACACGGTTCAGATCCTCGGCCCGTCTGAACACTGAATTGGCCAGTATCCTGAAATCGCCGCGCACGGTGGACAGGATATGGCCCATGATCAGCCCGTCCAGAATGCCATAGGGGTGATTTGCGATCAGGATCAGCGGCCCGTCCTTTGGAATGTGGCGCAGCGATCCGGCAATGACGTTCAGTGTCAGCCCATAGCGTTCGACCATGACCTGCCAGAAATCGCGCCCGGCCGCGATCTCTTGCTCGTATCCATCTGCCCGCTTGATCAGGCGCAGGCGACCTGTCGAATTTTCAAGCAACCGGACAATGGCCCGCCCGCCGCGCGATGCAGCGGAATGGGAATAGGTGATATCACGTGTGATTTCGCGCCTTGAAGACATGGCCTGTGCATCCTTCTGCGCCCGACACGGTGTCGGACGGTTCGCGGCCAGCCTATGACATATCTGTAACCGAATGACGACACATCGTCATTCGGCTGCGGTGGCTTTCGGCTTTGGGTCTGCGGCAAAGGCGGCCAGCAGTTCTTCGCGCCGTTTGGCGGCCTTGGCCTCGTTCGCGGCCTTGACGGGTCCAAACCCGCGAATATCCAGCGGCAGGACTGCAAGCGCGCATGCGATGTCCATCTTGTCTGCGCTGGGGTTCGGAAGGATCGCTTTCATGTCTTTTTCATACTGTTTGATCAGGGCGCGCTCCATCCGGCGTTCTGCGGTGTATCCGAACAGATCAAACGGCGTGCCGCGCAGCGCCTTCAACCTTGCCATGATTTTCAATGGCCCCTGCATCCATGCGCCGAATTCACGTTTGAGCGGGCGACCATCAGGGCCGGTTTTCGACAGGATCGGCGGTGCAAGGTGAAACGTCATCTTGAAATCGCCGTCAAATTCAGCCGCTGCCTTTTCCTGACTGGTCAGCAAAAGGCGGGCGACTTCATATTCGTCCTTGTAGGCCAGCAGTTTGTGATAGCCTTTGGCCACCGCCTCTTTCAGCGCCGGATCGGAAATGCCGTCGACCAGTTTGCGATAGCGTTTTGCCAGCCGCGCGGATTGATAGCGTGTCAGATGATCGGCACGGTAGTCGATCTTTTCGCCCAGTGATTTGGGCAAGAACACAACTGTCGGGGCCAGCAGTTTTGCAGCGTCCTGCGGATAAAGCACTGCCCAGCGTCCGATATCGAATGCGCGCAGGTTGCGTTCAACCGCGGCCCCGTTCATTTCAACCGCTTGCCTGATCGCATCAAATGTCAGCGGGACAAGCCCACGCTGCCACGCTGCCCCAAACACCATCATGTTGGAAAAGATCGAATCCCCCAAAGTCGCCCTGGCCAGCTCAGAGGCATCAAACAGATCGACCCGGTCTTTCAGCCGCGCCTGCAAGGCAACGCTTAGCCGGTCGGTCGGCAGCGAGAATTCGGTGTTCCGGGTGAAATCGCCGGTGATGATTTCATGGCTGTTGACCACAGCACCGGTTTGTCCCGCGCGGGTCAGGCCCAGTGTCTTGGCCCCCGCCGACACGACCAGATCACCACCGATCAGGGCGTGCGCCTCGCCCGTGGCGACGCGGATTGCGCTGATGTCTTCGGGCTTTTCGGCCAGCCGGCAATGGATGTGCACCGCACCGCCCTTTTGGGCCAGTCCGGCCATTTCCATCATGCCTGCGCCCTTGCCATCCAGCTGGGCCGCTTGTGCAATCACCGCCCCGATGGTCACAACGCCGGTACCGCCGACGCCAGTGATCACGATGTTATGGGTGCCGTTGATCGCCGGCAGATCGGGCATCGCAAGATCGGGCAGATGCAATTCTGCCGTTGGTTCCTTGCGGATCTTCGCGCCTTCCAGCGTTACGAAAGACGGGCAAAACCCTTTGACGCAGGAATAATCCTTGTTGCAAGAAGATTGATCGATGGCGCGTTTGCGCCCCAGTTCGGTTTCAACCGGCACGATCGACACGCAGTTCGATTGCACGCCGCAATCGCCGCAGCCTTCGCAAATGTCCGTGTTGATGAACACCCGTTTGTCCGGGTCCGGGAACAGGCCGCGCTTGCGACGGCGGCGTTTTTCGGCGGCACAGGTCTGGATGTAGACAATCGCAGACACGCCGGGATGTTTTGAATACGCGTCCTGCACCTGCATCAGGGATTTGCGTTCATGTGTTTCAACGCCTTTGGGAAAGGCATTAAGGTCCACATCTTCTTTTTCGTCATAGACAACGGCGATGTGTTTCATCCCCATCGCTTTCAGTTCGGCGACGATACGGGGCGCGTCCAGCCCGCCTTCGTTGCCCTGCCCGCCGGTCATGGCGACGGCATCGTTGTAAAGGATCTTGTAAGTGATGTTGGTGCCAGCGGCCATCGCTGCGCGGATCGCCTGAATGCCCGAATGGTTATATGTGCCATCGCCCAGGTTCTGGAACACATGGCCGCGTTTGGAAAACGGCGCTTCGCCGATCCAGTTGGCGCCTTCGCCGCCCATATGGGTAAAGCCGGTGGTTTCACGATCCATCCACTGCACCATGTAATGGCACCCGATACCGGCATAGGCGCGGCTGCCTTCGGGCAGTTTGGTGGATGAATTGTGCGGACAACCCGAACAGAAATACGGCAGGCGGGCGGCAATATCTTCGGCATTGTCGGCGCGCCGCGCTTCGCCAAGCGATGCTAGGCCAGCCTTGATCGCATCGGTTTCGCGCCCCTCTTCGATCAGGATGCCGCCGATTTTTTCGGCAATCATGATCGGGTCAAGCGCGCCGCGCGTCGGAAACAGTTCTTCGCCGTGCATCGAACCGGCACCGCCACCCTTGTGCCAGCCATAAACCCGCCGCCCCTGACGGTCGTTGAATATGGCCTCTTTGATCTGCACTTCGATCAGTTTGCGTTTTTCCTCGACGACGACGATCAGATCCAGATCTTCGGCCCAGTCATGAAATCCGCGCATATCCAGCGGAAAGGTCTGCCCGATCTTGTAGGTGGTGATGCCCAGACGCTCTGCGTCGGCTTCGGTCAGGTTCAGCAGGCTAAGCGCGTGCACCAGATCAAGCCAGTTCTTTCCGGCAGCAACAAAGCCGATCTTGGCGCCGGGTTTCCCCCAGACGCGCTTGTCCATCTTGTTGGCATGGGAAAACAGTTCTGCCGCGTAGCGCTTGTAGTCGATCATCCGCGCCTCTTGCGCGTGCGGCGTGTCGATCAGACGGATATTCAGCCCGCCTTCAGGCATCTCCATTTTGGGTGCAACCAGCTTCATCCGGTTGGGATCGCCGTTGACGACTGATGTAACCTCGACCGTGTCCTTCATGGTTTTCAGACCGACCCACAGCCCCGAAAAGCGCGAAAGGGCAAAGCCGTAAATTCCGTAATCCAGAATTTCCTGCACACCTGCGGGACTGACCACTGGCATGTAGGCATCCACCATCGCCCATTCGGACTGATGCAGAACCGTGCTGGATTCGCCGGTGTGATCGTCGCCCATGGCCATCAGCACACCGCCATTTGCCGACGTGCCGGCCATGTTCGCGTGACGCATCACATCGCCGGTACGGTCCACACCCGGCCCTTTTCCGTACCAGAGGCCGAACACGCCGTCATATTTGCCTTCACCGCGCAGTTCTGCCTGCTGGCTGCCCCACAGGGCGGTGGCGGCCAGATCTTCGTTCAATCCGGGTTGAAAGGTGATGTCGCTTTGCGCCAGCGGCTTGGCTGCGCGCATCATTTGCAGATCGACCGCCCCCAGAGGCGAGCCGCGATATCCGGTTACCAACCCCGCAGTATTCAGCCCTGCGGCTGCATCGCGGGCCTTTTGCATCAGCATCAGCCGCACCAAAGCCTGTGTGCCATTCAGCAGCACCGGAGACTTGGTCAGATCAAACCGGTCATTCAGGGAAATCTTCTGGTTCGACATCGGCCCCTCCCAAGGCTGGGTTAACAATTACTTGCCTAATAATAGGTCATAATTTCTGACCTGCATAGCGAATTTTTTGGATATTTTGCGTTTCCCGCCCTGCGCAAGGTTCCTTTTTTCATGATTTCATATAGGTCACATACATCTATATGAAAGTTGCGGCGATGGACTGGGACAAGCTTCGAATATTTCATGCGGTTGCCGATGCCGGCAGCCTGACCCATGCGGGTGACAAGTTGAACCTGTCACAATCTGCGGTCAGCCGCCAGATTCGCGGGCTTGAGGAAAGCCTGCACGCAACCCTGTTTCACCGCCATGCCCGCGGGCTGATTCTGACCGAACAGGGTGAATTGCTGTTTGATGCAACCAGCGCGATGGTCAAACGTCTGGACACGGCCAGCGCCCGTATCCGCGACAGCGAAGAAGAAGTGTTCGGCGAACTCAAGGTGACGACCACAATGGCGTTCGGCTCGCTTTGGCTGGTGCCGCGCCTGAACAAATTGTACGAAAAATATCCCGACCTTAAAATCGATCTGATGCTGGAAGAACGCGTTCTGGATTTACCAATGCGCGAGGCGGATGTGGCGATCAGGATGAAGGAACCTTCGCAGGCCGATCTGATCCGCAAGAAACTGATGACAGTACAAATGCGCCTGTTTGCGTCGCCCGATTATCTGGCGGAAAACGGTACGCCCAAGCGGTTGTCAGATATCTCCAGACACCGTCTGGTGTTCCAGAATGTGAAATCGGCCCAGGTTGTCGCGGGAATATCGCTGGTGCAGCATCTGATGACATACGATATCCGGTCACTTCTGACGGTGAACAATTATTTCGGTGTGCTGCAAGGGGTTATCAGCAATATCGGCATTGGCATCCTGCCCGATTATGTCACGCAGGACTTTCCCGATCTGGTCTCTGTCCTGCCCGAGGTGACTTCGGCGGATGTGCCCGTTTTCCTGGCCTACCCCGAGGAACTGCGCCAATCCAAACGCATCTCTGCGTTTCGCGACTTTGTGCAGGACGAAATCATTACCTACCGCCGGCAATTGCGCGATCAGGCGAAACCCTGATCAAAGCTATGCATCCAGTGCATATCGGGATTGCCGAATAATGGCCCGATAACTCTTGATCGATTCAATTCTGCTGCCTATTTGATCATTCGAAGGCGATGATGGCTTAAACGCGCATCATCTTCATACCTCCCTGTTGGACTTCGGCCGAGCTTATTAGCTCGGCCTTTTTTTTGGCCCTGCTACACAGTCAATTGCGTGCGCAAATCCGGGGTGCAGAGATTTCTTGCATAGTAGAGGGTTTTCGCCGATTTTGAGCCAAACAAACAAGTAACCAAATACCGACAAGGGACAGAACACTTGCTGACAAGAATTCTATCAAGCGCGCTTGCGCTCTTTTTGTGTGTCGCATTCTCGGGCGCAGTACAGGCACAAAGCGCAACCGACACCGCGTCAGTGACATTGCCGGAAACGCTGTCCCCCGAAAACGTGCGCGATCTGGTGGCGGGGTTGTCTGACGAACAGGTCAGAGGCTTGTTGCTGGAGCGCCTTGATGCGGTCGCACAGGCGCAAGCCGCAGAAAGTGCGGACGACTCCAGCGGTCTGGGTGAAATGTTTTATCATGCGACAACGGGGGCTGTTGGCCAGATACTGATCGCGATCAAGGCCATCCCCAACCTGTTTAGCTTGCAGGCGCAGTCTGTCTCAAACTTCTTTTCCCAGTTTGGTGTCTCGGGCGTGCTGCTGTTCTTGGGGCTGTGCTTTACAGTGATCGCAGCGGGCTTTGCGGCAGAATGGGTTGTGAATCGGCTGACCCGTGGCTGGCATACGCTGAACGAAGATGACGAACGCCCCGAAACACTGCGCGCGACCGTTGCGGCCCTGTTCCGGCGGTTGTGTCGCGATCTGCTGGGGGTGTTTGTCTTTTTTGCGGTCGGTCGCACCGTTGCCTTTTCGATCATCCCGCTGGAGATGCTTCCATTTGCACAGATCATCCTGTTCAACCTTGTGGCTTTGCCGCGGATCGTGATTGCCTTTTCGCGCTTTCTGCTGGCGCCGCAACGCGAAAATTATCGTATGGTAAATGCCGACAATCAGACGGCACAATTCCTGAACCGGCACATTGTCGGCTTTTCGTTCCTGTTCGGGTTTACCATTGCGATCCTTGGCTTCAACGAACTTAATCAGGTTCCGGTGGCGGATATGCGTCTGGGGTTCTGGCTGAACCTTTCGCTGCATTTGTACATCGTCTGGATCGCGTGGACCGCGCGTGATGGTCTGATACAGATGATGCGCGGACCCGATAAAGGCGTCAGCGAAATTGAGGCCAAAGTTTCAAGTGCCTATCCCTATTTCGCGATTGCGGTGTCTCTGGCAACGTGGTGGCTTGTCCTGACGCTGTCCAGCTATGGCCAGATCGATCTGCTGCGCACCGCGCCTCACTTTAAAACAATGGCTGTTTTGTTGCTGGCCCCCGCCCTTGATACGATGGTGCGCGGGATCGTGCGCAATATCATGCCGCCAATGCTGGGCGAAGGTGTGATTGCCAGACGGGCGCATCACGCCACCGAATTGTCTTATGTGCGCATCGGACGCGTTATTGTATTTGGCCTTGTGGTTCTTGTGATCGCGAATTTCTGGGGTGTGACTCTGGCAAGCCTGGCTGCCGGTGCCGTCGGGGCCAGACTGGCCGGCAACGTGGTTGCGTTCCTGATCACAATTGCAATCGGCTATCTGCTTTGGGAGGTGGTGTCCGTTGTGATCAACCGCCAGCTGGCTAAGGAAATGACGGCCTCCGGAGAGGCGCCTTCGGAAGAACAGGAACTGGGCGACGGCGGCGGTGCGGGCAGTTCGCGCCTGTCGACTGTGCTGCCGCTTATCCTGTTGGTGTCTCGAATAACGATTGTTGTTCTGTTCACCCTTCTTGCCCTAAGCGGCCTTGGGGTTGATACAACACCGCTGCTGGCGGGGGCGGGTATTGCCGGTCTGGCCATCGGTTTCGGGGCACAGAAGCTGGTCACCGATGTGGTTTCTGGTGTTTTCTTTCTGGTCGATGATGCCTTTCGCGTTGGCGAATATGTCGATGTTGGCGATGTCAAAGGCACGATCGAAAAAATCTCGGTCCGCTCGATGCAGTTGCGCCATCATCTGGGCCTTGTTCACACGGTGCCTTACGGTGATATCGCCAAAGTCACGAACTTTAGCCGCGACTGGGTGATCACGAAGCTAAAGTTCACGGTACCTTTTGATACCGACCCCGAAAAAGTGCGCAAGATGTTCAAGAAAATCGGCCAGGAAGTACAGGCCATGGACGAATTCAAGGATGATATGTTGCAACCGTTCAAATCGCAGGGCGTCTACAATTTCGACGATGTCGGTATGGTCGTGCGCGGCAAATTCATGGCCAAACCCGGATCGCAGTTCATGATGCGTAAAGAGATCTATAATCGCGTCAAGGCCGCGTTCGACGAAGCCGGCATTGATTTTGCCCGCCGCGAAGTGCGTGTGAACATCCCCAATCTGGAAGATCACGACGAGCTGACAGACGAGGACAAGGCGAGGATTACCGCCGCAGCCGCAGCCGAAGCGGAAACCCGCGATGCGGGCGCGGCCGGAAAAAAATAGGCGGAATGACCATCGTGGCGCGCGGGGGTCTTTCCCCTCGCGCGCCCTTGGATTAAAGACAGCCCATCTGACTGCCATTTGGGGAATCCAACAGGATGCAAGAGCCGGCCATCACGCCCGACCTGATCAAGAGCCACGGGCTGAGCCCCGATGAATACCAGCTTATCCTGACCATCATCGGACGCGAGCCGACATTTACCGAACTGGGCATCTTTTCGGCCATGTGGAACGAACACTGTTCCTACAAGTCATCGAAAAAATGGTTGCGCACCCTGCCCACAACAGGCCCGCAGGTGATCTGCGGCCCCGGCGAAAACGCCGGTATCGTCGACATTGGCGATGGTCAGTGCGTGGTGTTCAAAATGGAAAGCCACAACCACCCCAGCTATATCGAACCCTATCAGGGTGCGGCGACAGGGGTGGGCGGTATCTTGCGTGACGTGTTCACCATGGGCGCGCGCCCGGTGGCGGCGATGAATTCACTGTCGTTCGGTGAAACCAGCCACCCCAAGACACGGCAGCTGGTCAATGGTGTGGTCGCCGGTGTGGGTGGCTATGGCAATTGTTTCGGCGTGCCGACTGTTGGCGGCGAAGTGCGCTTTGACCCCGCCTATAACGGCAATTGTCTGGTCAACGCCTTTGCTGCTGGCCTTGCCGATACCGATGCGATTTTCTATTCGGCCGCGTCGGGTGTGGGGATGCCCGTGGTCTATCTTGGTGCCAAAACCGGTCGTGACGGTGTGGGCGGGGCCACGATGGCCTCGGCCGAATTCGATGACACGATCGAAGAAAAACGCCCCACCGTACAGGTCGGCGATCCGTTCACCGAAAAGCGCCTGATGGAAGCGACGCTGGAACTGATGCAGACTGGCGCCGTCATTTCCATTCAGGACATGGGCGCGGCGGGCCTGACCTGTTCCGCGGTTGAAATGGGCGACAAGGGCAATCTGGGCGTGCGTCTTGATCTGGAAAATGTGCCGGTGCGCGAAGAACACATGACCGCCTATGAAATGATGCTGTCGGAAAGCCAGGAACGCATGCTGATGGTGCTGCGTCCCGAAAAAGAAGCCGACGCGCGCGCGGTCTTTGAAAAATGGGATCTGGATTTCGCAATTGTCGGCGAAACAATCGCCGAAGATCGTTTCCTGATCATGTACAATGGCGACGTGAAGGCCGATCTGCCGCTTAAGGCGCTTTCGGGCAATGCGCCCGAATATGATCGCCCGTGGGTCGCCACACCCGCCGCCGCACCGCTGACCGACGTGCCATCGATCGATCCGATTGCCGGATTGCGCGCCTTGCTGGCTTCGCCCAATTACGCCGCCAAAAACTGGGTCTTTGAACAATATGACACGATGGTCATGGCCGACAGTGCCCGTACACCCGGACTGGGCGCGGGCATCATCCGGGTGCATGGCACGGACAAGGCGCTGGCCTTCACATCGGACGTGACGCCCCGCTATGTCAAAGCAAACCCTGTCGAAGGCGGCAAACAGGCCGTGGCCGAAGCTTATCGCAATCTGTGCGCCGTGGGTGCCCTGCCCCTTGCGACAACCGACAACCTGAATTTCGGAAATCCCGAAAAGCCCGAGATCATGGGCCAGTTTGTTGGCGCGATTCAGGGCATCGGC
This sequence comes from Sulfitobacter sp. JL08, assembly GCF_003352045.1. Classification (NCBI taxonomy): domain Bacteria; kingdom Pseudomonadati; phylum Pseudomonadota; class Alphaproteobacteria; order Rhodobacterales; family Roseobacteraceae; genus Sulfitobacter; species Sulfitobacter sp. JL08. Next base: position 1,815,819 of record NZ_CP025815.1, on the reverse strand, counting down.
GCGGCGGTGGCTGCGCTTGATATGCCGATCGTGTCGGGCAATGTGTCACTTTACAATGAAACCGATGGTTCTGCGATCCTGCCAACCCCGACAATCGGCGCCGTTGGTCTTTTGCGCTCAACCGCCGACATCATCGGTGATCAGGCGATGGGCGGCGATGTGGTGATTGTGCTGGGCGAAAGCCACGGGCATCTGGGCCAGTCCGCCCTGCTGGCCGAGGCGTTTGGACGTCAGGACGGCGATGCGCCCTATGTCGATCTGGACGCCGAAAGGCGCCATGGCAGCTTTGTGCGCGACAACCGCGCCCTGATCCGTGCCTGCAGTGACCTGTCTGATGGCGGGCTGGCGCTGGCCGTGTTTGAACTGGCTGAAAAATCGGGCGTGGGCGTGCAACTGAACAGTGCCGATACCGGTGCCCTGTTTGGCGAAGATCAGGCGCGCTATGTTCTGGCCTGTGCGCCGGACAAGGCTGATGCTTTGATGGAGGCCGTCCGAAAGGCCGGTGTGCCCGCAGAAAAGATCGGACAGTTTGGCGGTAATACCATCGCCTTTGACGGCCACAGCGCTGAAATGGCGGAGCTTTCGGGGCTGTTCCGTTCGGCCTTTGAAGCTGCGATTGCCTGATCGGGTCCCTTGCACGCGGCACGTCCACCGCCTACATCTATCATCATCAATGACCGGAGTGCCGCTATGCCGATAACCGCCCACGAAATTGAAACGATGATCCGCGAGGCGTTTCCCAAGGCCCGTATCAACGTACAGGGCGATGATGGGGCGCATTTCGCAGCCGAAGTGATCGACGAAAGCTTTCGCGGGCAGAACCGTGTGCAGCAGCAGCGCGCAGTCTATGCCGCGCTGAAGGGCAAGATGGATGGATCGCAGGGCGAATTGCACGCGCTGGCGCTGACCACCAAGGCCCCTGACTAGGCCCATGGATTGGGGGTTCATCATACCTTTGATCGTGCTGGTCGGCATCGTGTCCGTGTTGTGCGGGGCGTTCGCCCTTCACCGCACCAAAGGCACCGAACGCGGCAGCCTGCCCGGCAAGGGCGATCATGTGATTGAACTCGATTATAATTCGGGCGGCGGTGGCGGCAGCCAGATCGCGCGCTACACTGTGCCCAAAGACCCGCAAGACTATGCAAAACGATTTGTGCCGCAAGGCAAAAGGACGGAGACCCAAGATGACTGATACCGCCAGCCAAATTCAGGAAACCATCAGCGCCAACGATGTGGTTCTGTACATGAAAGGCACCAAGGAAATGCCGCAATGCGGGTTTTCATCGCGCGTTGCAGGTGTTCTGAACTATATGGGCGTGAATTTCGCCGACGTTAACGTGCTGGCCGATGAAAACCTGCGGCAGGGCATCAAGGATTTTTCCGACTGGCCGACGGTGCCGCAACTTTATGTCAAAGGTGAATTTGTCGGCGGCTGCGATATCATCACCGAAATGACGCTGTCGGGCGAACTGGATACGTTGTTCGAACAGAACGGCGTGGCCTACGACAAGGACGCCGCCGACAAGATCCGCGAAGCCAACGGCTAAACCCCTGTGTCAACTGAATTTGCGCGCATCTGGTATCGCCCCGGTGCGCGCACTGTGTCTTTGGACCTGCTGCAAAAGCGGTTGCAAGACCATCTGGGATGCCTGTGCGACCGCGATCCTGGCCCGCCTGACCGGTTGCGGATTACAGCGCCGGTGGCGTTTTCCCTTTTCATCGACAATTCTGACGCGGTAGCGGAACAGGCCGGCCTTTTTGCCGACAGGCTTGAGGCGCATACGGGCCCCACTGGGGCAACCAGCATGTTGCGCACCTGTACCCGCCGCCTGATCCTTGAAGCGGGGGGCGCGCCCGACAATCCTGCCGCGCAGCGCATACTGGTCGGGTTGACCAGCGGTCTGAACGGGGTATGCGAAGATCTGGCGCACAACCGCGTTGTCATGGCCCCGCGAAAAAACCTGTTAAACAGGCTGCTGCGCCGCTAGCCCGCCTTTTCTTCGATCGCGGCGGCAAGGGATTCTGCGCGGGCGGCGATTTCAGCCAATGTTTCGGTGACAGCCGTCGGCACAATCGGCACTTCGATCCGTTCGGGTTCCGGTGCGGGGGCGTTGCGCAGTTTTTCCAGTTCCTGATCCCGTTCGGCCAGACGCGCCTCGATCACGGAAATCCGGTCTTCGACGCTTGCCGTCTTGTCGGCCAGCATCAGCCCTGCCATCAACAGCATTCGGGCTTCGGGCATCCGTCCGGCCTGATCGGCCAGCACCTGCGCCTCGTCATCCAGCATCTTGGCGGCGGTGTGCAGATATTGCTCTTCGCCTTCCTGGCAGGCCACTTCGAAAGTCCGTCCGCCGATTCTGATTTGCACCTCGGGCATCAGACGCTCTCCTCTTGGTCCTGGGCTGCGGCTTCGATCAGCGGGGCCAGCGTGCCCATGATGGCCTGCGCTTCGGCGGCATCAGCCGCGCGCGCGGCGCGCAGCGCCTGCAATTCGGCCAGCATTGCCTTATTGATCAGATGCGGTTCGCCCACGCCCGCCTCGTTGGCTTCGCGCAGGGCGGCATTGGAATTGCGCAATTGTTCGTTGGCTTTGCGCAGCCGTGTCAGTTCGGCATCCAGGGCGGCACTGCGTGTGCCCTGTTCCTGAAAATGCCGCGCGGCGTTGGTTTCGGTGTTGTCCAGTTGCTTGCGCAGGGCGGCAACACGTTCTTTCAACTGGGCGTTTGCCAGTTTTTCTTCGTCCAGCGCCTGCTGAAGCGCGGCAGAGCCATCGCTACCGGCATCCGTGTCTGCACCTGCTGTTGCGCCAGACAATCCGTCCAGCCCCTGCCCGATCCGGTCCATCGCGGCGGTGATCCTTCGGTGCAACTCTTCAATCTCGCTCATGCCCAATCCTTTGTTCTGCCATGCGCTGTGCCGCCGGGGCCGGTCCGTGCGAATCGCCCCATGCTAGGATATGACCCAAGTTTACCCAAAGCCCAACCAAATTGCGCCCCTTTGCTTTCAATCACTTGAAGCACGGCCTTCATGTGCCGATACCACGGGTGCTTGATCTTTGCGGACCGGCTGTTATTCAGCGGGCAAGACCTTTGGCCTTGCGGCCTTTTCTGCCAACCGATCTGCCCAATCAAAAGGACATCTGACCCGTGAATGCACCTGTGGACATTGCCGCCCTTTCTGCCGCCCATCCGGATCACTGGTCCAAAGCGACGGCGATCCGGACACTGACACTTGACGCGGTCAAGGCCGCAAATTCGGGCCATTCCGGTATGCCGATGGGAATGGCCGACGTGGCGACGGTGTTGTTTGAAAAGCACCTGAAATTCGATGCTTCTGCCCCCAACTGGCCGGACCGCGACCGGTTCATCCTGTCGGCCGGTCACGGTTCCATGTTGCTTTATTCGCTGCTCTATCTCACGGGCTACAAGGATATGTCACTGGAAGAAATCAAGAATTTCCGCCAGTGGGGATCGCGCACGGCGGGCCATCCAGAATATGGCCATGCGGCAGGGATCGAAACCACGACCGGCCCGCTGGGACAGGGCATATCAAACGCGGTCGGCTTTGCCATGGCCGAAGAAATGCAGCGCGCGCATTACGGGCGCAAGGCGGTCGATCATTTCACCTATGTCATCGCCGGTGACGGATGTCTGATGGAAGGCGTCAGCCAGGAAGCGATCGGGCTGGCCGGACGGCACGAGCTGAGCAAGCTGATCGTGCTGTGGGACAATAACAACATCACCATCGACGGAACCGTCGATATTGCCGACCGCACCGATCAGGTCGCGCGGTTCAAGGCATCCGGCTGGAATGTTCTGGAAATTGACGGGCACGATCCGGTGGCGATTGACGCGGCCCTGACGCAGGCAAAAAAGGGCAACAAACCCACGATGGTGGCATGCAAGACGCATATCGCTCTGGGTCACGCGGCGCAGGACACATCCAAAGGCCACGGCGCCCTGACCGATGAAGACCAGCTGGCTGCGGCCAAGGCGGCCTATGGCTGGAAGACGGGCCCGTTTGAAATTCCCGCCGATGTCAAATCGGCATGGGAAGCGATTGGCGCGCGCGGCGCAACAACACGCGCGGAATGGGAGGCACGCTTTGCCACCCTGCCCGGCAACAAGCAGCGCGAGTTCAACCGCGCCTATGCTTTGGATGCCCCGAAAAAGCTAAGCGCGACAATCAAGGCGTTCAAAAAACAGATGACCGAAAGTGCGCCGAAACTGGCAACGCGCGCTTCATCGGAAAAAGTGTTGGAAGTGATCAATCCGATCATGCACGAAACCGTCGGCGGCAGCGCCGATCTGACCGGATCGAACAACACGAAAACCGCCGATCTGGGCGTGTTCCTGCCGGAAAACCGCAAAGGGCGCTACATTCATTACGGCATCCGCGAACACGGCATGGCCGCCGCAATGAACGGCATGGTGCTGCATGGCGGTATGCGCCCCTATGGTGGCACGTTCATGTGTTTCACCGATTACGCGCGCCCCGCCATACGTCTGGCCGCGCTGATGCGCATCCCGACCGTGTTCGTGATGACGCATGACAGCATCGGGCTGGGCGAAGACGGCCCGACCCACCAGCCGGTGGAACATCTGGCAATTTCACGTGCCACACCGAACACCTATGTGTTCCGCCCCGCCGATACGATTGAAACCGCCGAAGCATGGGAAATTGCCCTGACCAGCAAGGAAACGCCATCGGTTCTGTCGCTGACTCGTCAGGGCCTGCGCACCGTGCGCACCGAGCACAAGACCAAGAACATGACCGCACAGGGCGGCTATGTTCTGGCCGATGCCGAAGGAAAGCGCGAGGCAATCCTGATGGCCACTGGATCAGAGGTCGAAATCGCACTGGCCGCCCGCGATCTGTTGCAGGCCGAAGGCATCGGGACGCGCGTTGTGTCCATGCCGTGTTGGGAACTGTTCGAAGATCAGGACGAGCGCTATCGCAAGCGCGTTCTGCCCGGCGGCCCTGTGCGCGTCGCGATCGAGGCCGGTATCCGGTTCGGCTGGGACCGGTGGTTGTTCGGCGAGCGCGGCAAGCGGGAAAAATCCGGTTTTATCGGGATGCACGGTTTCGGCGCATCGGCCCCTGCGGATGTTCTTTATGAACAATTCGGCATCACCGCTGAAGCGACCGCGGCCAAGGTAAAATCACTGCTGAAGAAATGATGCGATCGCGCGCGGTGCCTAGCCGCGCGCGAACACGGCCCGCCAGGCGGGCGTGACGATGTTTTCCCCGATCGGGATCAGAACCAGCCCCAGCGCAACCCCGAAAATACCGTCCATCGTTGCCTTGGCCATCCATTCAACAGCGGCGGTAAAACGTTCGGGCACGGCATGGCCAACGACATAGGCCCAGTCGTGGATGTGGTGGCCAAGCCAGCCGAAGCCCAGAACTTCCATTCCGTGGATGATGATTGATCCGCCCACCCACAGCATCGCGGCTGTGCCGACCACTGTCAGGATGCGTAAGAAACCGGGCATCGCCTTGACGATCCCCTGCCCAAGTTTGCGGGTCAGCCCCAGACGTCCGCCATTGGCCATCGCCAGCCCGACATCGTCGGCTTTGACGATCAGCGCGACCGATCCGTACACGGCCACGGTGATCATGATGGCAACGGCCGCAAGTGTCGCGGCCTCCATCCAGAAATTGCTGACCGGGATGGCGGCCAGCGCGATGGTCATGATCTCGGCCGAGAGGATGAAATCGGTCTTGATCGCACCCTTGGCCTTTTCTTCCTCCAGATGGGCGGGGTCCACGGGTTCGACATCTGCCTTGGGATGATCCATATGCCCGTGCCCGCCGATGCCTAGGGAATGGGCTACCTTTTCAGCCCCTTCAAAGCATAAGTAAGCACCGCCAACCATCAGAAGCGGTGTAATAGCCCACGGCGCAAAGGCCGACAGCGCCAGCCCCGCAGGCAGCAGAAACACCAGCTTGTTCTTGAGCGATCCCTTGGTGATGCGCCAGATGATCGGCAGTTCGCGTTCAGCCTTGAAGCCCTGCACATATTTCGGCGTGACCGCGGCATCGTCGATCACGGCCCCTGCTGCCTTGGCGCCCGCCTTGGTCGCCTGCCCGATCACGTCATCCACCGAAGCAGCCGCCACTTTGGCAATTGCAGCTACATCATCCAGCAGCGCCAACAATCCGCTCATCACATACCCTTTGTTTCGTTTCCCAACACGCTAGCAAAGTCTTGCCCCATGGCAACCGCGATTCCTGCGCAACAGTTAGCGCCACCAATCGCCCAAAACCCCCAGTTTGCGCTAACACGCGGAAAAATAGTGCCTTTTTGCCTTTCGAAACGGGGTTGTCACGGCTATATCGCACCCAATCGCGCTGTATGAGTTCAGGAGACACAGATGACAATCACGGTAGGTATCAACGGATTTGGCCGGATCGGCCGCTGCACCTTGTCCCATATCGCGCAAAGCGGGCGCAATGACATCACCGTGACAAAAGTCAACGCAACCGGCCCGCTGGACACGGCGGCGCATCTGCTCCGCTATGACTCGGTGCATGGGCGGTTTCCGGGCGAGGTGACAATTGGCGAAGGCACGATGGATCTGGGGCGCGGCCCGATGCAGATGTTTTCGACCTATGACGCCAACGCGCTGGACTGGTCCGGCTGTGATGTCGTTTTGGAATGTACCGGCGCGATGAATGACGGCACCAAGGCAGGTGCGCATCTGGCGCGCGGCGCGAAATCGGTTCTGATTTCGGCCCCGGCCAAAAACGTTGAAAAAACCATCGTGTTCGGTGTGAACCACGACATGCTGCGCCCTGGTGACAAGATGATTTCGAACGGATCGTGCACCACCAACTGTCTGGCGCCGCTGGCCAAGGTGCTGGACGAGACGATTGGCATCGAACGTGGCATCATGACGACCATCCATTCCTATACCGGCGATCAGCCAACGCTGGACCGGCGCCACAGCGATCTTTACCGCGCGCGTGCCGCTGCGATGGCGATCATCCCGACGTCGACCGGCGCCGCCAAAGCGCTGGGCGAGGTGCTGCCGAACCTGAAAGGGAAACTGGATGGTACGGCAATGCGTGTGCCTACCCCGAATGTCAGCGCCGTTGATCTGACGTTCGAGGCGAAGAAAGACGTCACCGTGGCCGATGTAAACGCCGTGATGGCCGAAGCCGCCGCAGGCCCGATGGGCGCGGTACTGGCCTATGATGCGGAACCAAAGGTGTCGATCGATTTCAACCACACCGATTACAGCTGCATTTTCGCCCCCGACCAGACCAAAGTGACCGGCGGGCGCATGGTGCGTGTGCTGGCGTGGTATGATAACGAATGGGGCTTTTCCGTGCGAATGGCGGATGTTGCCGTTGCGATGGGCCGTCTGAACGGGTGATCCAGCGCGCGCTTGCAGAGTTTTAACCAGACTGCCATACCCTGCTTTGACGTAATGGCAGGAATAACGCGCCCATGACCAACCGAATTGCAATTGTGCTTGGCCTGATTATCGTCGGCGCGATTTTACTGGACGTTTTTCTGTATGGATCAGAGCATCTGATCTTTCTGGGCAAGAAATTCGCCGAACTGGTGGAATGGATCGCCTTCTGGCGCTAGCGCAACCTGACCTTCAGGGCCGTATTGACGGCGGGCGGCACAAATTTGCTGACATCCCCGCCAAGACGGGCGATTTCCTTTACCAGCTTTGACGCAATCGCCTGATGCCGCGCCTCGGCCATCAGAAACACGGTTTCGACACTATCATCCAGTACGCGGTTCATACCGACCATCTGGTATTCATATTCGAAATCGGCAACAGCGCGCAAACCCCGGATGATGATCTGCGCCCCCACATCGCGGGCACAATCGATCAGCAGGTTTTCAAACGGATGCGCAACGATTTCGGTGCCGGTCTGTTTGGAAAGCTTGGCACACTCCGCCTCGATCATGGCGACCCGTTCTTCCAGTGGAAACAACGGGCCTTTGTCGCGGTTGATCGCAACGCCGATTACCAACCTGTCCACCAGCGCCGAGGCGCGGCGGATGATATCGATATGTCCCAGAGTGATCGGGTCGAATGTGCCGGGATACAGGCCAATGCGCATCAAGGCTCTCCTTGGGTCGGGTCATTGAAAAGGTTGTGTTTTCCAGGACAAAGAGCAACAGGACACGCGCCTGAAATGCAAGGGGCTAATGCCCCATAATCATCCCTTCAAGCGCATCTTTTTCCATCGCCAGTTCGGCCAGGCGCGCCTTGACCACATCGCCCAGTGAAATGAGACCGACCAGTTCGCCGTTTTCCAGAACCGGCATGTGCCGGAAACGGCCCTGCGTCATCTGCGTCAAAACCGATTCCGCGCTGTCGTTGCGCGCGCATGTCACCAGCTTTGCGGTCATGTAGTCTTCGACCTTGGCCTGCAACACGGCGCCGCCCTTTGACGCCATCTGACGTACGATATCGCGTTCCGACAGAATACCATCCGGCGATTTTCCGTCTTTGGAGACCAGAACCGTTCCAATGCCCTTTTCTGCCAGTGTTTTTACAACATCCGACACCAAAGTGCCCGGCGGCACGGTCATGACAGAATCATCTGCCTTGGATTTCAAAATCTGATGGACCAGCATAGGACATCTCCCGCAACAATCTTTCAATATCAACAGCGTTGCCGCAATAGTTGTTCAAGTCAAGTCAGACCCTCCAGCCGCGACACTTCTTCGGCAACGCCTTGCGCCAAAAGGCTGGCAAAACGCTTCATGCGGGCGCTTTGAAGGTCAGTTTTGTGGCGGATCAGGTAAAAACTGCGCGTCAGGCTGATCTGGTCGGCCAGAACCTTGCGCAAGCCACGGGCGCTGGGCATTGCAAAATCATGCACCACGCCGATGCCACCGCCCTGCCGCACCATGTTGAACTGTACCGAAACCGAATTTGACGCCAGTGCCACCCGTTTGATCCCCAGATCGTTCAGGTAATCCAGTTCGGTATCGAAAATCATATCGGGGATATACCCGATCACGCGGTGATCCTGCAGGTCGCGCACGGTCTGGATCGGAGGATGCGCCCGCAGATATGGCCGCGCCGCCATCAGGTGCAGTTTGTAATCGGTCAGTTTTTGCACATGCAACCGGTTGGCGGTGGGGGCGCTGACACCGATGGCCATGTCTGCCTCGCGCTTGGACAGGTTGAACACGCGCGGCAGGGCAACGATCTGGATGTCCAGATCGGGATGGTCGGCACAGATTGCGGCGCAGACCTGCGGCAGCAGATAGTTTGCACAGCCGTCCGGGGCGCCCAGACGGATTTGTCCGCTTAGTTCTTCGCTGGTGGTGTTCAGAACATCCGATGCGGCCTGCATTGCGGCTTCGACGGTTTCTGCACGCTCCATCAGGCGCTGGCCGGCATTGGTCAGCACATATCCCTGCGGCGATTTCACAAACAGGGCTGTCGCAATTTCCAGTTCCAGCCGTGCAATGCGCCGCCCCACGGTGGCCGGATCAATGCGCAAATGTTTGCCCGCACCCGACAGGCTGGCGGCGCGCGCCACGGCCAGAAAAACCCGCACATCATCCCAGTGCTGCTGCATTCCGCCCCCATTTGCATTTTTGCAAGACCAACTTTGAAATCTTGCCTCTGTTCGGGGGATTTTTGCAAGGCTATACTGCGCCCGACTTGATCAGGAGGATCCAATGCAAGAGTTGACCCATTACATCAACGGTGCGCACATCAAAGGCACGTCCGGCCGTTTTTCAGACATTTACAACCCCGCGACCGGTGAGGTGCAGGCGAAATGCCCGCTGGCCTCGGCTGCGGAACTGGACAGTGCCGTTCAGCACGCGCTGGCGGCCCAACCGGCATGGGCGGCAACCAACCCGCAGCGCCGCGCCCGCGTCCTGATGGCCTTTGTCGGCCTGCTGAACCGCGACATGGACAAACTGGCCGAAGCGCTGAGCCGGGAGCACGGCAAGACCCTGCCCGACGCTGCCGGTGACGTGCAGCGCGGCCTTGAGGTCGTGGAATACTGCATCGGAGCGCCGGAATTGCTGAAAGGCGATTACACTGACAGCGCCGGCCCCGGCATCGACATGTATTCCATGCGTCAGGCGTTGGGTGTGACGGCGGGCATTACGCCGTTCAACTTTCCGGCGATGATCCCGATGTGGATGTTTGCGCCGGCGATTGCCTGCGGCAACGCCTTTATCCTCAAGCCGTCCGAACGTGACCCTTCGGTACCGCTGATGCTGGCGGAACTGATGGAAGAGGCCGGATTGCCCAAAGGCATTCTTCAGGTCGTGAACGGCGACAAGGAAGCGGTTGATGCGATCCTGCATCACGATGTGATCCAGTCTGTCGGATTTGTCGGATCGACCCCGATTGCCGAATACATCTATGGCACAGGCTGTGCCAACGACAAACGTGTGCAGTGTTTCGGCGGCGCCAAGAACCACATGATCATCATGCCGGATGCCGATATGGATCAGGCGGCAGACGCGCTGATCGGTGCCGGATACGGTGCGGCGGGCGAACGCTGTATGGCGATTTCGGTAGCTGTGCCGGTGGGTGACGAAACCGCCGACCGTTTGATCGAAAAGCTGGTGCCCCGTGTTGAGGCGCTTAAGGTCGGGCCATATACATCAGGCAAGGATGTGGATTATGGCCCCGTCGTGACCGCTGCCGCCAAGGCTAATATCGAACGTCTGGTGCAGACCGGCATCGATCAGGGTGCCGAACTGGTTGTGGATGGGCGCAATTTCAGCCTGCAGGGCTATGAAGACGGGTTCTTTGTCGGGCCTCACCTGTTTGACCGGGCGACCAAGGACATGGACATCTACAAGCACGAAATCTTTGGTCCGGTGCTGACCTGCGTGCGCGCGCAATCCTATGAAGAGGCGATTGGCCTGGCGATGGATCACGAATACGGCAACGGCACCGCGATCTTTACCCGCGATGGCGATGCGGCGCGCGATTTTGCCAACCGGATAAATGTGGGCATGGTTGGCATCAACGTGCCGATCCCGGTGCCGCTGGCCTATCACACGTTTGGCGGCTGGAAAAAATCGGTGTTCGGCGATCTGAACCAGCACGGCCCCGATGCGTTCAAATTCTACACCCGCACCAAGACTGTGACGGCGCGCTGGCCGTCCGGGATCAAGGAAGGTGGCGAATTCAGCATTCCAGTGATGGAATAAAGCAATTAGGGGCGGCTTTAAGAGCCGCCCTTTCTATAAGAGCTGATAGCGCACGTACGCGCTTATCCCCTTTTCGCGTCAGACATGAAAAAGGGCGACCCTCTAAGGACCGCCCATTCATGTACTACGGGCTGTTGACGTTCACCTGATGTGAATGATTGTAGCGGCGATCGAGATGAATGCTTTGAAGCTGGGGTCTGTTTTGCACGAGCGCATATTAAAGCGGCGAGCTTGAAACCTGAATCGTGGGATTCCCATTGGGTTTGATTTGTGATTCATATGTGGACGCCGCCTTTGACAAGGGTTGATTTTGTCCTGTTGCGGTGATCGGTTGCTTTCATATGTCCGGCCTGTTTGTGCAGCTTGAAACGATCTGCTGGCCCTGATGGAAATCCGCTGGAGAGGTCCCTAATCAACCTGGCGCGCTTGTGAGGCGCGGTGAATCAGACGGGTTTGTCTCGCCGTTGGCTCGATCGTTACGCATCATTGACTGCCTTTGCCAATTCGGATCGGGCTGCGCAATTAGGCGGCAAGCCCAAAAGGTCTATAGGTTTCTCCTCGGGTGAGTACCGCCCATGCGATGCGCGCCAGTTTGTTTGCAAGAGCCACAGATACAAGCCGGAAGGGCTTTTTCTCCAGCAAATTATTGACCCAGTCTGTCATGGGTGTCGGATTGCGCTTCGCGTGCCGCATCACTGCGGTCGCCCCTACAACAAGCAATCTTCGCAGATATCGATCGCCTTGTTTCGAGATGCCGCCCAAACGGGTTTTGCCGCCTGTTGAGTGCTGTTTTGGGGTCAGCCCGAGCCAAGCCGCAAATTGCCTTCCCGAGCTGAACTGATCGGGGTCAGTCACGGTGGCGGCGATGGCGGTTGCTGTGATCACGCCGATACCAGGGATAGCTGCAAGTCTTCGGCTTGCTTCGTTGCTGGCGTGCCAGGCCTTCAGTTCTTGGGCGAGTACACAGATCTCGTCGGTCAACTCAGCCATGCGCCGGATCAGGATTTCAAGGGCTCTGTGGGCGTAAGGTGGCAGTGTTGCATCTGCAAAAGCTTTATCAGCCACCTTCACAAGATTTGCGATGCCGGGATTTGCGACCAGCCCAAACTCCGCCAAGTGTGCCCGCAGCGCATTCGCAGCCATGGTTCTCTGGCGCACGATCAGCGCCCGGGTTCTATGTCCCATCAGAATGCTTTGCTGTTCGACCGTCTTCATAGGGACAAACCGCATCGTGGGCCGCCCCACTGACTCACAGATTGCCTCGGCATCAATCGCATCGCTTTTTCCACGCTTCACGTACCCTTTGACGTATGAAGGTGGCATGATCCGAACGTCATGTCCCATCGCACTCAACGTGCGCGCCCAATGATGTGCTGTGGCACACGCCTCCACACCGATCAGACAGGGCGGTAATTTCGAGAAGAAGGGGATCATCTGCTTGCGGTGAAGCTTCTTGACCAGAACCGCATCGCCCGCTTTGTCGATGCCGTGAGCCTGAAAGAAGCTTTTCGCCAGATCAAGGCCGATTGTTTTGATGTGCATTTGGTACGCTCCTTTTTTGCTGCACTCACTTGCAGTACCATTCTAGGCACTGCGGTGGCAGCGGCGTCCACATCATCACCCTGATTGGGAGGATGTTTCATGTCATCAGCACTATCGTCAGAGCTGCGCACGCGGTTTCGTGAGTATATTGAAGAAGGGTTAAGCGGTCGCGCGGCGGCGGCCCGATTGAAATTGTCTGCGGCAACGGGTGTCCGCTGGCAGCGCAAGTGGCGCGAGACGGGGGCGATCGCGCCGGATGTTCAGGGCCGCCCGCCAGGTCATGGCAAGCTTGCAGCGCATCAAGGGCTGCTTGAAGAACTGGTTGCGCAGGACGGTGACATCACTTTGCCTGAACTTGCAGGCGCCCTGGCGTCCGCCACCGGCGTTGTCGCCCATGCCGCATCGATCGGACGGTTTCTGCGCAAGCTTGGGTATACGTACAAAGAAAGTCACTGGTCGCGACCGAACGGCTGCGCGCACGGGTAAAACATCTACGGCAAGACTGGTTACGATACCGCATCCCCAAAATGCAGGCGCATCCTGATCGGCTTGTATTCATTCCCTCTCGTGACATTGCTGCGCAATGCACTGTCGGGCAGTGGACGAAACTTCGGTCAAATCCAACCTGACCCGTCTGCGAAGGCGCAGCTTGCGTGGCAAGCGCTTGGAAATGAGCGCACCCTTCGGCGCTTGGGGCACGCAAACGTTCATCGCGGGTCTGTCCCATGACAGCCTGATCGCGCCCTGGGTGATCAAAGGCGCAATGGACGGAGAAGCCTTCGCCGCATACATCCGCGGCGTCCTTGCGCCAGAACTGCAGCCGGGAACGGTGGTCATCTGCGACAACCTCGCGACTCATCGCAACAAGGAGGCGGCGCAGGCGCTGAAAGATATCGGATGCTGGTTCCTTTACCTGCCACCATACTCACATGACCTGAACCCAATCGAGATGGCCTTCTCCAAACTGAAAGCACATCTTCGACGGATCGGGGCCAGGACGTTCGATCAGATGTTCGATGCACTGGCCGAAGTCTGCGACCTGTTCACCCCACAAGAATGCTGGAACTACTTTTGCGAGGCAGGATATGGATCAGGTCAAAGGCGCGAAGCTTTAGACTGACTGATTTAACCTGATTTAGTGAAAAAAGAGCGGCCTTTAAGCCGCTCTCATACGCTTTTTAAAAAGAAAATTTCGAGAATTTTCAGCGCACGGTTTTGCGTCGCCTAATGAATGCAGCTCCACCGACCAATGTAGTCAACAAGAGGGGAAGACTGGCAGGAACGGGTACAACGTTTACGCCGATTGTGTCGATCCTTTTAGTTCCGCCATTTTCAGACATAAACGTAATAGACGTCACATTTTCGATAAGCCCCGTCCATCTATACGATGTATTTTTTTGTATTGGATTATCTGCGGGATTTATCGACCCAATTCCGGACAGCGCCGAATCAACGGCCAGCGTCACTAGTGTTGTTCCAGCAGTACCACCAGTTTTAACTAGCAAAGTATTTGGAGTCGAAGTTCCCGAAAGCTCAAAATCAAAGCTGACAAGGTCGAAAGTTCCACCACCTATAAGCGACATTGTGGACGCCTCGCTCGCCCCGTTGTTAACATGGATACAGGCTGGGTCTGAAAAGGGGCAATTGCCGGCCGAGTTGTTTCGGTTCGCTTGATCAAACTGAAATAAACCCTCGGTCCAAGTGCCACTACCACCACCGGAACCAAATGTTATAAAAGTAGTTGAAGCGCTTGCCGAAGAAGCAAAGCTAGCGCCAATAGCAACAGTTACGGCCGCTGCCGCAATTTTTAAGAAGTTCATCATGATAGATACCACCCAATTAATCACAAAAAAAACGGAACAAGCTCCGAGTTGTGCCTTATTTTAGACATATTCCATGTTGCTGTCAAAGTATAATAACTTGTGGCCCCTAGGTGTTCAGTCCCGGCATTTGGTGGGTCGGATTTAGGATGAATCGATCTGGCTGCGAAGTCCAGATCTTGCGGATGTATTCGTAGGGCGAGAGGCCGCTGAGTGTCTTGAGCCTGCGGGCAAAGTTGTAGGCTGCCATGAAGTCCGCGAGGTGCGTCCGCAGTTGGTCGTGGCTGTCGTAATGGTATCGCTTCACCGTCGCTTCCTTGATCGTGCGGTTCATTCGCTCGACCTGGCCATTGGTCCATGGGTGGTTTGGCTTGGTCAGCCGATGCTCGATCTCATTGGCCTCGCAGATCATGTCGAACCGCATCTGCCGGGAGTAAGGGATGTTGCGATTGCAAGGCTGTTCGGCGAACTGGATGCCATTATTGGTCAGGATCGTATGAATGAGATAAGGAACGGCCTTGAGCAGAAGTTCGAGGAACTCCCAGGCGGTCTTGCGATCTGCCTTGCCCAAGAGTTGGTGACTGCAAACTTGCTAGTCCGGTCAATGTCCACGAAGAGATATAGCTTGCCCTCCACAGTCTGAACCTCGGCTATGTCGATATGAAAGTAGCCGTTAGGGTATCGCTTGAAGCGCTGCCGCTTTGGCTTGTCACCCTCGACATCCGGCAAGCGCGAGATGCCATGCCGCTGAAGGCACCGATGTAGCGCCGACCGCGCCAGATGCGGAATCGATGGCTGAAGAGCATAAAGACACTTGTCTAGCGGCAGCAGCGTGTGCCGCCGGAAAGCGACGATCATTGCCTCCTCTGCTTCCGTGAGAACGGTTGAACGAGGTTCCTTCGGCCCGGTCTACAAATCCTCGACCGTCGCACGCTTGCGCCACTTCGCGACGGTCTTGGGATTGATACCCAGTTCTTTGCTCAGCGCCGCGTTCGTAGGTTGCGATCGCTGTATTGCAACTCTGACGGCGTGCGTGGTCGTGGCGCTCCCGTGACGAACTTGTCCCATAGTGCTTCCTTCCATTCCTGAGAAAGGATCGCACCATCAAACCGTGGGATCAAACACCTAGCTCAGGACTCATAGCCAGAATATGAATGTTGCGACGAAAGCGATCGCTGATATAAATGCGAAAATCAAAGGAGACATCATGCCCCGACTGACCCGCCGCCTGATCCTGACCAGCGCCTGCGTCGCCGCGCTGTTGCCGCACGCCGCATTTGCCGCCACCACGCATCAGGTCAGCATCGCCAACATGGCCTTTGTTCCGACACGCATCACCATCAAGGCCGGTGACAGTATCGAATGGCGCAACCGCGACAGCGCCGAACACACGGCGACAGACAAAGGCGGTACCTGGGATACCGGTATTCTGCGGCGCAATAAAAAGGCCGCAATCCGGTTCGACACACCGGGCGAATACGATTATTTCTGCGAGGTGCACCCCAACATGCAGGGCAAGATCACCGTCACCTGACCCCCGGCAAAACGGCCGGAGGTTTCGGGGCGTGTGGTAATGCTACCACGACAGGGTCTGCATGTTTTCGCGAAACAACCAGCCTTCGACCACCGGCCAGCTGCCCATTGTGACGCCGTCGATATAATCATCCTGCGTCAGCCCTGCGGCTTTCGAACAGGCCTGACACATGATCACGGTGCCGCCATCGGCGATAAAGGCGGCCAACATATCCTGAACAGATGTCCCGCTCTCGGCCATCATCCCATGGATGTGGCTGGGCCGCTTCTTGTCAGCCAGGTAAACCGCGCGCACATTCAGCCAGATCGCCGTGTCGTGGCCGTTCCTGAGCGATTTTTCATGTGCGAACATGATGGCCTTGGCCGCGACCCACGTATCGTCTGTTGTCAAATTAACGAACAAACCGCGGGGCGTGTCGGTGTCGGCCTGCGCAGGCAGGGTGGTTGCGAAGACCGCTGTGATCAGCATCAGCACGGCACTCAGTCGGGTAAAGTATGGTTTCATCGGCGAACTCCTGCTTATTGCCGGTTCCTGCCTACGCAACATTCCGTTAATGGAATATGACATGGATCAATTCATCGCGAGGACCGGGGCACTTGCCTTTTCACAGGGTAAGGGGCGCGATAAGGAAAAGAAAAATCGAGCAGTACAGGAAAAATCATGATGCATAACCGGTTAACGCGACGCCGTATCCTGCTGACGGGAAGCGCCGCAGCTTTGACGCCAACGCTTTTGCCTGCGCAATCGCTTACAGATGATCAGGGCGATCAAATGCCCGCGACAGTACGCAACGCCCCGCCCGTGCGGCGCAACACATCGGCCTTTCAGGATCAGAACTGGCAGGATCATTTCGACACATTGGGACAGGGCTGTCTGCTGGCGGATATTTCATCGCGCGCCGTGCATTATTGGGGACCGGACGGGGAAACCTACCGGCTGTATCCATCCTCGGTTCCGCTGACCGAAGACCTGACGCGGCGCGGCTATACCAAGGTGGTGCGCAAGCGCGAAGCACCGGACTGGACGCCCACAGCCTCGATGCGGGAACGTGACCCCACCCTGCCCGCTTACATGCCCCCCGGGCCGGGCAATCCGCTGGGCACTCATGCGCTTTATCTGACATGGCCTGCGTATCTGGTGCATGGCACCCATGACACGCGGAAAATCGGGCGCCAAAGTTCGTCCGGATGCATCGGATTGTTCAATTCCGATATCGAGGAATTGTACGCTCTGGTCGATGTGGGCACGCAGGTCTTGCTGCTGTAAGCGGCTTTTTCCCTTGGCAAAGGGCGTATTCCCCTTTTGACTGGGCCGAACATCGCAGTTTGTCCCAGTCAGGAGGCCCGACATGACCGCCGCCCAGCCCAGCTTTACGATGGGCATCGAAGAAGAATACCTGCTGGTGGATCGCGACAGCCTGTCGCTTGCCGAAGCGCCCCCCGAATTGATGGATGCCTGCAAGGCCAAATTGCAGGATCAGGTCAGCCCCGAGTTCCTGCAATGCCAGATCGAAGTCGGAACACGGGTCTGCGCCACCATCGCGGATGCCCGCGATGACCTGAAGCGGCTGCGGGCCTGCGTGTCCGAACAGGCGGCACAACACAACCTTTCCCCGATTGCGGTGTCCTGCCATCCGTTTGCCGACTGGAAAGACCAGCAGCACACCGACAAGGAACGCTATTCCGATCTGCAACACGCGCTGGGCGGTGTGGCGCGCCGGATGCTGATTTGCGGGATGCATGTGCATGTGGGCATCGAAGATGACGCATTGCGCACCGATCTGATGCCGCAACTGTGCTATTTTCTACCCCACCTTCTGGCGCTGTCCACTTCGTCGCCCTATTGGCAGGGCGACGATACGGGGCTGGCCTCTTACCGGTTGACGGTGTTTGACAATCTGCCGCGCACCGGCCTGCCGCCGCATTTCGGCAGCTGGGCCGAATATGAACGCACCACAGGCACGTTGATCGAACTGGGCGTGATCGAGGACACGACAAAGATCTGGTGGGATTTGCGCCCGTCGCACCGCTTTCCCACACTCGAAACCCGGATCATGGATGTGTCGCCACGCCTGGAACACACGCTGTCACTGGCCGCTGCGACCCAAGCCATATTGCGAATGTTGTGGCGGTTGCGGGCACGCAATTTGCGCTGGCGCGAATATGACAGGTTTCTGGTGGGTGAAAACCGCTGGCGCGCACAGCGCTATGGCATTGCCGAAGGTCTGATCGATTTCGGTGAACGCACGATCCGCCCGTTCGACGTGTTGCTGGATGAACTGATCGGATTGCTGGCAGAAGACGGCGAGGCGATGCATTCACTGACGGAAATTGCCGCGCTCAAGGATATTGTCGAAAACGGCACCAGTTCGACCCGCCAGCGCCGTGTGCATGCCGAGGCAAAAGCAGCAGGCAAAGACCCCGGGCAGGCCGTGGTGCGCCACCTGATCGAGGAGTTTCACGCCGATCTTTAGGGACCGCGCCCCGCTTACAAACAGACCCACGCGCCGTGCTGGGTTTCGTTTATATCATCAAAGTGCAGCTTTAGCGGTTCGTGATCATCCACGAAGGACGACGCAAATCCGCGTTGTGGCAAGGCGCGGTTCACGAAAAAGCCCGCGATCCAGACGCCCAGCAACAAACCGTTCTTTTCGCGCAATTCCATCCGGTGGCCCTGAACGTCGCCGATATCCAGCTTTGTGCTGTTGTTCGACATCTGCGCGTCAAAACACACCAGCCCGTTGCTGTAAAAGCGCCAGCGTACCTGCCCCCACTCGCATTCTTCGATCTTTGCCGGTCCGCTCCACAGGAAATCGCGCCATTTCAGGTCCGCACCGTCCGGCTGTTTGATTGATCCAGTAGAAGACGCATCATTGTCCTGCGCATCCCAGCGCACATAGCCCGCCGCCTCATGCTCGCGTCCGATGGGAATGCCGGCATCGGCCAGTCCCAGTGTGCGTTTCAGCAGCCCGTCCCGTTCGATCTTCTTTTCTTTGCCGTCGCCAGCGAGTTTGGTTGCAATTTTTGATGCTGCCGCCCAGATCATGTCCTGTCCCTTAGTTGATGCGTCCGTCGCCGGACCATGTTGAATGCAAGTCTTGCCAATCCTGCAACCAAAGTCGATGCATTATTCCTGTCGTGCCAGCGCGGGCCTGTCCCTGTGCACGCGTCGCGCCCCTTGCCAAGCGCGCATTGGCTCCGTTAAATAAACACATGTTCAATTCCGCCACCCTGCCCGAAAGGACCACAGATGGATTTCGCCCTGAGTGAAGAGCAAACAGCCATTTTCGATATGGCCCATGCCTTTGGGCAAGAGCATATCGCCCCCTTTGCCCGCCAGTGGGAAGGTGATGGCGATATCCCCAAAACACTGTGGCCGCAGATTGCGGAACTGGGCTTTGGCGGGCTTTATGTCAGCGAAGACAGCGGCGGATCGGGGCTGAACCGGCTGGATGCGACACTGGTGTTCGAAGCCTTGTCGATGGCCTGCCCGTCAGTGGCGGCGTTCCTGTCGATCCACAATATGTGCGCCAAGATGATTGATGCGTTCGGATCAGATGATCTGAAAACGCGGATGATGCCAGATATCCTGTCGATGCACACAGTGCTGTCTTATTGCCTGACCGAGCCGGGATCGGGGTCGGATGCGGCGGCGCTGAAAACCCGGGCGGCCCGCACCAATGAAGGCTGGAGCCTGACAGGCACCAAGGCCTTCATTTCCGGCGGCGGATATTCCGACGCCTATGTGGTGATGGCGCGCACCGGCGAAGACGGGCCCAAAGGCGTGTCGGCGATGATCGTGCAGGATGGTACGGACGGTCTGTCCTTTGGCGGACTGGAGGACAAGATGGGCTGGCGCAGCCAGCCGACACGGCAGGTGCAGTTCGATAATTGCAACATTTCGGCATCAGATATCATCGGTGAAGAGGGTCAAGGTTTCAAATATGCGATGATGGGGCTGGATGGCGGCCGGTTGAACATTGCCGCCTGTTCGCTGGGCGCGGCGCAGACCGCGTTGAACGCGACACTGACCTATATGGGCGAACGCAAGGCCTTCGGAATGCCGATTGACCAGTTCCAGGGCCTGCAGTTTCGGCTGGCAGACATGGAAATCGAGCTTCAGGCGGCGCGCACCTTCCTGCGTCAGGCGGCCTGGAAACTGGATCAGGGCGCACCGGATGCCACCAAATTCTGCGCCATGGCCAAGAAATTCGTCACTGAAACCGGCAGCACCGTGGTGGATCAATGTCTGCAACTGCACGGCGGCTATGGCTATCTGGCCGATTACGGCATCGAAAAACTGGTACGCGATCTGCGGGTGCACCAGATACTGGAAGGCACCAATGAAATCATGCGCCTGATCGTGGCGCGCGACATGCTGGCCACACGATGAGCGATATTGAAATCCGCACCACCGGACGCGCGGGCCGGATCACGCTGAACCGCCCCAAAGCATTGAATGCGCTGACCCATCAGATGTGTCTTGAGATCGAGACCGCGCTGATCAAATGGCGCGATGATCCGTCGGTGCATGTGATCGTCATGGATGCGGCGGGCGAGCGGGCGTTTTGTTCCGGCGGCGATATCGCCGAAATGTATGCCACGGGCACGGCGGGCGATTTCAGCTATGGGCAGCAGTTCTGGCGCGATGAATACCGCCTGAACGCGATGATTTTTGAATATAACAAGCCGGTTGTCAGCTTTTTGCAGGGCTATACGATGGGCGGCGGTGTTGGCATCGGGTGCCACGGATCGCACCGGATTGTCGGGGAAACCAGCCAGATCGCCATGCCCGAATGTGGCATCGGGCTTGTGCCGGATGTCGGCGGATCGTTTATGCTGGCCCTCGCCCCCGGGCGATTGGGCGAATATCTGGGTACCACGGCTTCACGGATGAACGCAGGTGATGCGATACTGGCCGGGTTTGCCGATCTGTTCATTCCCCAGGACAAATGGGGCGACCTGATCGCGGCATTGGAAACAGACGCAGATGTCGGCCCGCTGGACGCGGCGGCAGAAACACCGCCGCCGGGCATTCTGGCCGGATTGCAGGACCAGATCGATGCGTTGTTCGGGGGCGAATCCCTTGGGGATGTCCTGACGACCTTGCGCGACGATCCATCCGACTTTGCCCGCGATACGCTGAAACTGATGGAACGCAATGCGCCGCTGTCGATGGCGTGTTTCATCGAAATGATCCACCGTCTGCGTGGCCCGTCCCTGACCATCCGCAAGGCGCTGGAACTGGAATACCGCTTTACCCACCGGTCGATGGAACATGGTGATTTTCTGGAAGGCATCCGCGCCGCGATTATTGACAAAGACCGCAATCCGCAGTGGCAATATGCCGGACAGGATGTGCCTGCCGTTGCGGTCAGCAGGATGCTGATGCCGATGCGGGACGCGAAACTTGAATTTACGGAAGGAACGGCCATGAAAATCGGGTTTATCGGACTGGGCAATATGGGCGCGCCGATGGCCGCCAATCTGGCCAAGGCCGGCTATCAGGTCACCGGTTTCGATGTGGCCGATGTGGATGTTGAAGGTGTGACAAAGGCCGGTTCCGCAGTTGAAGCCGCGCGTGGCGCGGATTGCGTGATCACCATGCTGCCCAACGGTGACATCCTGCGCGCGCTGGCGGCTGATATCATCCCCGCAATGGCGCAGGGTGCCGCGCTGATCGATTGTTCGACCGTTGATGTGGAAAGCGCACGCGCCGTTGCGCAAGAAGCTGAAAACGCCGGATTGCTTGCCGTTGACGCACCTGTTTCAGGGGGCGTTGGCGGGGCCAGTGCCGGCACGTTGACCTTTATGGCGGGCGGATCGGATGCGGCATTTGCCAAAGCCGCGCCATTGTTCGACGTGATGGGCCAAAAGGCCGTGCATTGCGGGACGGCCGGTGCCGGACAGGCCGCAAAAATATGCAACAACATGATCCTTGGCGTCACAATGATCGCCACCTGCGAAGCATTTGCCATGGCCGACAAACTGGGGCTGGACCGTCAGAAAATGTTTGATGTGGTCAGCACGTCATCGGGTTATTCCTGGTCGATGAATGCCTATTGCCCTGCACCGGGCATTGGCCCGCAATCCCCTGCCGACAATGATTACAAACCCGGATTTGCCGCCGATCTGATGCTGAAGGATCTGCGCCTGTCTCAGCAGGCAGCCGAGGCGGTGGATGCGGACACGCCGATGGGGCAAATGGCGCGTGATCTCTATCAGAAATTTGTTGAAACCGAAGACGGCAATGGCCGCGATTTTTCGGCGATGCTGCCCCGGTTTGAAAAGCGCAGGCGCAGCTGATTGCGCGGCGCTATTCGGCAAAACAGGGCAAAATAAAGTCACGCCGCGCAGCGTCATGTTAGATTGTGACTTTATTTCTTTTAAACCAGATGGTTAGCCAAGTTCAATTTGGCTAATTCCGGCAGCGACGATGGCCGCAAAAGCCCGTTGCACCACAAAACAATCACACCTCTTGCGCCGAATAAACAGAATTTCAAGGCACTTTCCCCAGAACGTTCCTGTGTTCGTCCCGGTTGGAGAGTCGTTATGCCCATTGCCACAGAATTGCCCATCGACAGCACGGCAGGTGCTCTCGCGATGGCGAACGAGATTTTTGGCGCGGGCATCACCGTTCATTCGGCGACCTATTGGGGCGATGCGCTGTCATCGGGCATCTACACGTCCGGCGACACGATTTCGCCAGAGGCAACACCGGGTGACAGCGGCGTCATCTTGTCGACAGGGCATGTGGCCGATTTTACCAACAACAATGGCACCACAAACACCAACACGTCCGCAGGCACCAGCACGAACACCAGCGGCATTAACAATGACGCGGACTTCAACGCGCTGGCCGGGACCGGCACTCGCGATGCATCCTTTCTTGAGATGAGCTTTACCCCTGCCGGCGACACGATCACGATCGATTTTGTGTTGAGTTCGGAAGAATTCCCGGAATACATCAACTCTGCGTTCAACGATGTTGTCGGCGTCTGGGTCAACGGGGTGCAGGCCACCGTGACGGTTGGCGACGGTTCAGCCTCGATCGGGAACATCAACGGCAACACCGCACAGAACATCTATAACGACAACACAAACGATCAGTTCAACACCGAAATGGACGGGTTTACCGTTACGCTGACATTTGTCGCGCCTGTGATCCCGGGCTTTCCCAACACGTTGAAAATCGGCGTTGCGGATGTGGGCGATACATCCTACGACACAAACCTTCGGATTGCGGGCGGATCAGTGCAATCCACGATCATTGCGCAGGATGATCAGATCGTCATGCCCACCGACAAAAGCAGAACGCTGGATGTGCTGGACAATGACAGTTCCACTGGCGGCACAATGACAGTGACTCATATCAACGGAACTGCGGTGAATGCGGGTGATACCGTCACTCTGGCGACCGGACAGCAGGTAACGCTGAACGCCAACGGAACCTTCACGATCGTCAGCGACAGTGACGCCAAAACCACCTATTTCAACTACACGATCGAAGATACTGCCGGCAACACCGACACCGCGCTGGTCGAAGTGGAACAGGTGCCTTGTTTCGTCAAAGGCACGCTGATCGACACACCTGACGGCGCGGTCGCTATCGAAGCCCTGACGGCGGGCATGTCGGTGATGACACGCGACAACGGACCCAGAACAATCCGCTGGATCGGGCACCGCACTGTGGCCGCAACGGGCGATTATCGGCCTATCAGGCTGCAACGAGGCCAGTTCGGGGCGACGCGTGATCTGTTGCTGTCACCGCAACACAGGGTGCTGGTGACGGATCGTTGGGCCGAATTGTTGTTTGGCGAAGCCGAGGTTCTGGTCAAGGCCAAGGATCTGGTGAACGATATGCATATCCGCCCGGATACAACTCTGCGCCACGTCACATATTTCCACATTCTGCTTGATCACCACCAGATCATCACGGCAAACGGTGTGGCCTCGGAAAGTTACCTGCCCGGCCCGGCCACGATGGGCGGGTTCGACAGCGCGACACAGGATGAAATACTGGCCCTGTTCCCACATCTGGGTGCGCTGTCCGATGGGTATGGCCCTGCCGCGCGTCTGGTTCTGAAACGCTATGAGGCCGCGCCGCTTATGGCTGCGCTGGCTGCCTGACGCGCGAAACATCCGCAAAAGAAGTTCTGGACCTGTCGGAAACAGGACATCCTGACCGCCTTTGTCGGATAGGATCACTCCAGTCGCAACTGACGGAGCGCCCATGTCCCTGCCCTTTCACCGATTTGCCGCCGATCTGAGATATGATGATCTGCCTGCCGATGTACTGCGCGTATTGCGCCGCAGTTTTACCGATACGATGGGGGTTGCCGCCGTGGGATCAACCACGGAACTGGCAGGTATCGCGCGCGCGGGGGCCTGTGCGCTGTTCGGCGCGGCCGGGGCCGGAGCGGCGCGCATGCTGATCAATGGCGCACCCGTCAGTCCCGCAGGGGCCGCGATGGCGGGGGCGTTTACCATCGACAGTGTTGACGCCCATGACGGCACATCGCCCTGCAAGGGGCATGCCGGGTCTGCGGTCTTTCCCGCGCTGCTGGCCGTGGCCGATGCCCGGACCGGTCAGGGCCGCGCGCTGGACGGCGCGGCGTTTGCCGCCCATCTGGCTGTTGCCTACGAAGTCAGTTATCGCGCGGGGTTGTCCCAGCACGCCACCTGCGCCGATTATCACACCTCGGGGGCCTGGACATCTGTCGGGGTGGCCACGGCGGTTGCACGGCAATTGGGCTGTGACGGCGAAACGATCCGGCATGCGGCGGGCATCGGCGAATATCACGGACCGCGCAGCCAGATGATGCGCTGCATCGACCATCCGACGATGCTGCGCGACGGTGTCGGCTGGGGCGCACCGTCAGGCGTGACGGCGGCCTATCTGGCGCAATCAGGGTTCACCGGCGCGCCGGCGCTGACCTGCGAAGGCGCAGAAGCTGCAAGGTTCTGGGCCGATCTTGGTACGAACTGGCGCCTTGTCGAAGATACCCATTACAAGCCATACCCCTGCTGCCGCTGGGCGCACCCGTCGCTTGATGCGGCGCAGGCGCTGATGGCAGATCACGGGCTGCACCATTCGGACGTCGCCCGCGTGGATATCCGCACCTTTCACAACGCTACACGTCTTGCGGGCCATACCCCGGCGACACCGGATGAATTTGCCTATTCCATTGCCTTTCCGGTCGCTGCGATGATCGTGCGTGGCCAGGTCGGCGCGCGCGAACTTGACAGCGCCACCTTGCAGGATCCCGATATCCTGCGTGTTTCCAAAGCGACAAACCTGATCGATGATGCGGACCTGACACGGATCAGTGATGGCAAACGCTGGGCGCAGGTCGGCATCACGCTGCAGGACGGAACCCGCCTTGATGCCGACCCGCGCACGCCGCGCGGCGATACCGACCTGCCGCTAAGCGACGCCGAGATTTCGCAGAAATATCATCTGTTTGCCGATCCGGTTCTGGGACAAGCGCGTGCGGACGAACTGGAACAGTTGAGCCAGTCGTTCGACAGCCTGAACGCAGCCGATTTTGCCCGCCTACTTGATCTGGCCCTCGGCGCACCCTGATCCTATTCGGCGGCCACGCGTTTGGTCTTGAGCATCGGTTTCAGATACTGCCCGGTATAGCTGCGCGCCTCCTCGGCTACTTTTTCCGGCGTTCCGGTGGCAATCACCTCGCCCCCGCCATCGCCGCCTTCGGGACCGATATCAATCACCCAATCGGCGGTTTTGACCACGTCCAGATTGTGTTCGATTACGATCACCGTGTTGCCCTGATCCACCAGTTCATGCAGCACTTCCAGCAGCTTGCGCACGTCTTCGAAATGCAGGCCGGTGGTGGGTTCGTCCAGAATGTACAATGTCCGCCCGGTGGAGCGTTTGGACAGTTCCTTGGACAGTTTCACACGCTGCGCCTCGCCCCCTGACAGGGTTGTCGCCTGCTGACCGACCTTGATATAGCCAAGCCCCACACGCATCAGCGCATCCATCTTTTCGCGGATCGACGGCACCGCCTGAAAAAAAGTCTGCGCATCTTCGACCGTCATGTTCAGCACGTCGGCAATGCTTTTGCCCTTGAACTTGATTTCAAGAGTCTCGCGGTTGTAGCGCGCGCCTTTGCAGGTTTCACATTCGACATACACATCGGGCAGAAAGTGCATTTCGATCTTGATCACGCCGTCACCCTGGCATGCCTCGCAGCGCCCGCCCTTGACGTTGAACGAAAACCGGCCCGGTTTGTAGCCGCGCGCCTTGGATTCCGGCAATCCGGCAAACCAGTCGCGGATCGGGGTAAAGGCGCCTGTATAGGTCGCGGGGTTGGATCGCGGTGTGCGGCCGATGGGGCGCTGATCAATGTCGATCACCTTGTCCAGATGTTCCAGCCCCTGAATGGTTTCACAGGGCGCTGGCGTCTGGCGCGCACCGTTCAGCCGCATGCTGGCGGTCTTGAACAGGGTTTCAATCGTCAGCGTCGATTTTCCACCACCCGACACGCCGGTCACGCAGACAAATTTCGCCAGCGGGAATTCGGCAGTGACGTTTTTCAGGTTGTTGCCGGTGGCGTTCACCACTTTCAGCTTTTTCTTGTTGCCCTTGCGCCGCGCCTTCGGCACCGTAATTTCGCGCGCCCCTGTCAGGTATTGCCCCGTGATCGATGCGGCATCCGCCGCAATCGCCGCAGGTACGCCGTGGCTGACCACCCGACCACCATGCACCCCGGCACCGGGGCCAATATCGAACACATAATCCGCCTCGCGGATCGCTTCCTCGTCATGTTCGACCACGATCACGGTGTTGCCCTGATCGCGCAGGTTTTTCAGCGTTCCCAGCAGACGATCATTGTCGCGCTGATGCAGCCCGATACTAGGTTCATCCAGTACATATAAAACGCCGGTCAGTCCGGACCCGATCTGGCTGGCCAGCCGGATGCGCTGGCTTTCGCCGCCCGACAGGGTACCGCTGTTGCGGCTTAACGTCAGATATTCCAGCCCGACATTGTTCAGAAACCCCAACCGTTCGCGGATTTCCTTCAGGATCGCCTTTGCAATCTCGTTTTTCTGGACGCTCAGATGTTCGGGTACGGTTTTGCACCACTCGAACGCTTCACGGATTGACATCTGCACCACCTGCCCCACATGCAGGCCGGCAATCTTGACGGCCAGCGCTTCGGGACGCAGACGGAAGCCGCCGCAGGTGCCGCAGGACCGGTTGTTCTGGTAGCGTTCGAATTCTTCACGAATCCAGTTGCTGTCGGTTTCGCGATAGCGCCGCTCCATATTCGGAATCACGCCTTCAAAGACACGCGTCACCTGATAGACCCGACCGCCTTCATCATAGCGAAACGGGATTTCCTCGCCCCCCGAGCCATAGAGGAACACCTTTTGCACATGCGGGTCCAGATCCTTCCAGCGGGTGTTCTGGTTGAATTCGTAATGTTTGGCGATCGCTTCGATCGTTTGCAGAAAATAGGGCGATTTTCCCTTGCGCCACGGGGCCAGCGCCCCGTCATATATTTTCAGCGTCGCATCC
The DNA here is from genome assembly GCF_003352045.1 of Sulfitobacter sp. JL08. Lineage (NCBI taxonomy): Bacteria > Pseudomonadati > Pseudomonadota > Alphaproteobacteria > Rhodobacterales > Roseobacteraceae > Sulfitobacter > Sulfitobacter sp. JL08. Next base: position 1,788,209 of record NZ_CP025815.1, on the reverse strand, counting down.
GGCACGACCAGTCGTTCATCGAAAAACAGTTCCACGCCCAGCCCGTCGCAATCGGGGCACGCCCCGAACGGTGCGTTGAACGAAAACAGACGCGGTTCGATTTCGGGAATTGTGAACCCGCTGACCGGACAGGCGAATTTTTCCGAAAACGTATGGCGTTCGGGTTCGCCTTCGGTCGGGGCGGTTTCCAGAATGGCGATGCCGTCAGCCAGATCAAGCGCTGTACGCAGACTGTCGGCCAGACGGGTTTCCAACCCCTCGCGCACCACGATCCGGTCCACGACAACGTCAATGTCATGGCGGAATTTCTTGTCCAGCACCGGTGGTTCATCCAGTTCGTAGAACGCGCCGTCAACCTTGACGCGCTGGAACCCCTGCTTTCGCAAGTCGATAAATTCCTTTCGATATTCACCTTTCCGGTCACGTATAATGGGGGCCAGAAGATAGGCGCGCGTGCCTTCCTCCATCGTCATGACACGGTCCACCATATCCTGCACCTGCTGCGCTTCGATCGGCAGACCGGTGGCGGGCGAATAAGGCGTGCCGACACGCGCAAACAGCAGTCGCATGTAATCGTAAATCTCGGTCACGGTGCCCACGGTCGAACGCGGGTTTTTTGATGTGGTTTTCTGTTCAATCGAAATCGCGGGCGACAGGCCGCTGATGTGATCCACATCCGGCTTTTGCATCATGTCCAGAAACTGGCGCGCATAGGCCGACAGGGATTCCACATAGCGCCGCTGGCCTTCGGCATAGATTGTATCAAAGGCAAGGCTGGATTTGCCCGATCCCGACAATCCGGTGATCACAACCAACTGATCCCGCGGAATATCCACATCGATGGATTTCAGGTTGTGTTCGCGCGCGCCGCGGACTTCGATGAATTTTTGCTCTGGCATGATCGCCCCCGTTAACGGGATAGACATAGTTGAGTGCGCGGGATTCTCCAATGCTAAATTGAGAACAAAGTGCGAACCTGCGATTTCTCGCCCTGCCCCTTAACCTCACCGTCAGGTTTTTTGTGCAATCGCCCACGCACAGACCGGCATATGGGGTTCATTCGCCAGACTGTCACTGCCCTTTTCGTATCGGGGCGGCCATTTTTGTTCCAGATTGCGCAGGGCTGCGTTGCGATTGCCCCATTGTTCGGCATGGATGGCGGTTTCTTCAAACCCGGCCTCGATCAGAAGATTGGTCAACCCGCGTGCGGACCATCGCGAATTATCGGTTGGCGCGCCGTGATAGGGAATGAAAAACGGCACGGCGAGCCAGAAATATCCCCCGTCGCGCAGCATGGTGCGTACATTCTGCGTAGCGGCATAGGGGCGATCCAGATGTTCCCAAACCTGATTGGCAAGGATCAGATCGAATTCCGGCGCTGTATCGGCTTCGGCGGGAAACGGTCCGGCGCAAATGTCATATTGGGGATAGCGGTATTGCCGATAGGATTTGAACGGAAACTGCCGCCCCCATTTGCCGGAAATCTCGGCAACATCAAGCTTTTCCGGCTCGAGCGCGCGAATGATCTCGCGGCTTGATTTCTGCATGACCACACGGTTGAGACTGACCAACTTGCTCTCCTGCTGTCTTGATCAGGTCAGGCCGATGCGCGGCGCGCGATCAGAACCGCGAACGGCAGGAAGCCGTACAAAGCGTTTACTTCGAGACGTCGGTGATATTCAGCAATCATCGCATCCAGCATCTGTTGTCCAATCAGGCCACGTTCAACCATCATCTTACCGCCCATTGCCACCCAGTTCATCGCACTAAGGCCTTCGCTGATCAATCGCGAGACAACGCGGAATGTTTCGATCTGAAATCCGGCCCCCGCCGTCAGTTCGCGCAACCGCCCGACCAGATGTTTGTCGGTCACGAAATTGTCCGCAAAATAAACGGCACAGGCATCCAGCGGATCACCAAGCGTGTTTCCGATTGATGTTTTTGAAAAATCGGCATCGCAAATCACAAGAACACCACCCGGTTTCAGAACCCGCGCCGCCTCGTCCAGCAGAATGCGCGGGTCGGGAACATGCGACAGCACAGTGTGCATCACCACGGTGTCGATACTTGCATCACCATGCGCCAGGGTTGCCCCTGTCGCCACTTCGAATTCCAGGTTGTCCGGGTTGTCGGGATGCGCGCGCGCATAGTCAATCAGACCGGGCGACAGATCGCTTGCGATCACCCGCCCGGAATTGGCATGACGCGCGATACGGCGCGCGATTGCCCCCGTTCCGGCGCCAACCTCAAGATGTACCCCGCCGGGTTGAAAACCGGCCTCGTCCAGATAGCCGTCGACAATGTCCTGCATGATCGGCTCTGCCGCGCGTGTTTCCAGCGCGTCGGCCACGGCCTTGATAAAGTCCGCGCCCCTTGCATCAACATCCTGAAACGGATCCGCCATTTCGTCCCCCCTTGCGTTCGTCCCTGTCCGGACCAGTCCGGCATGGGTAACACAAAACGGCAGGCGGGCCTACATGTGGATCACGCGGTCAAACGCATCCAGCACGCTTTCATGCATCATCTCAGACAGGGTCGGATGCGGGAATACGGTGTTCATCAGGTCTTCTTCGGTGGTTTCAAGCTGACGCCCGATCACATAGCCCTGGATCATTTCGGTCACTTCCGCGCCCACCATATGCGCGCCCAGCAATTCACCCGTCTTGGCATCGAACACGGTCTTGATCATGCCTTCGGCCTCGCCCAGGGCAATTGCCTTGCCGTTGCCGATAAAGGGAAAGCGGCCCACTTTGACGTCATAACCCAGTTCTTTGGCCTTGGCCTCGGAATACCCGACCGATGCCACTTGCGGGTGGCAATAAGTACAGCCCGCGATACTTTCGGGTTTGACCGGATGGGGATGCCCGCCAGCGATCAGTTCTGCAACCATCACGCCTTCGTGGCTGGCCTTGTGCGCCAGCCATGGTGCGCCGGCGATATCGCCGATGGCGTACAAACCCTCGACACCAGTGCGGCAGTATTCGTCGGTTACCACATGGGTGCGGTCGATTTTGACGCCCAAGGCTTCCAGCCCCAGATCCTCGACATTGCCAACAATGCCCACCGCCGAAATCACGGTGTCAAAGTCGTGCTTTTCCACTTTGCCGCCGGTTTCGATATGGGCTGTCACCTTACCCACGGCGCGATCCAACTGCTTGACCATGGTCTTTTCCATGATCTTCATGCCCTGTTTGACGAATGCTTTCTTGGCAAAGGCCGAAATCTCGGCATCTTCGACGGGCAGAATGCGATCCATCACCTCGACAACGGTCGTGTCGCAACCCAGCGTGTTGTAAAAACTGGCGAATTCGATGCCAATCGCTCCTGATCCGATAACCAGCAGTTTCTTCGGCATCCGGGGCGGTGTCAGCGCGGTGCGGTAGGTCCAGACCAGATCGCCATCCGCTTCAAGGCCCGGCAATTCGCGTGCCCGCGCACCGGTGGCCAGTATGATGTTCTTGGCAGTAAGCTCCTCTCTGCCCTTTTCGGTCTTGACCGAAACCTTGCCCTTGGCCGCGATGGTCGCCACGCCCATGAAGGTTGTGATCTTGTTCTTTTTCATCAGATGGCCGATGCCGCCGGACAGTTGCGCCGCCACCCCGCGAGAGCGTTTGACAACCGCATCCAGATCATAGTCGATGTTTTCCGCCTTCAGGCCGAATTCTTTGGCGCGATGCATCAGGTGAAACACTTCGGAACTGCGCAGCATCGCCTTGGTCGGGATACAGCCCCAGTTCAGGCAGATCCCGCCCATATTCTCGCGTTCGACGATGGCGACGCTCATGCCCAGTTGCGCGGCGCGAATGGCGGCAACATATCCTCCGGGGCCCGCCCCGATCACAATCAGATCAAATGATTTTGCGGCCATGATGCCCTCCGTTCGAAATTTAGTTTACCATTAAACTATCCGAACGCCCGCATCAATGCGCGTTATCCGCGACATAGTTGCAACCGCAATGCAGCGCCATTCCAGCGACTTCTTTTTGCCGAAAATACGGGAAAGCGACGGCACAATCATGCGCCGCCGGCGCCGTTCATCCGGCCTTTTTCATTTCCATCGCCCGCACCGTGTGACCGTATCCGCCCTGCTTGACGTAATCGGCCTCGCATGCGGATTGTTTGCGCTCCAGCGCGGCATTGCGATAGGGAAAGCGGCCAAATTGGCGGATCACTTCGCGGTGTGCGCGGGCGTGCAGCATGTTGCCCGCACCGTATAGCGGCATCCGCTCTTTCATCAGCCGGACACAGCGATCCTGATCGCACAGATTTTCCGAATGCATCAGGGGCATATAGAAAAACTGGCGGGCTGGTTCATCTATTTTCATGTCCCAGCCTTTGGATATCGCCGACTTGGCAACCGCAAGGGCGGCCCTGTCCGTGGCAAACGCCTTGGACGAACCGCGAAACATGTTGCGTGGAAACTGATCCGTCAGGATCACATAGGCCAGCGCCCCGCTGGGGTATGTCAGCCAGAGCGAATATCGCCCGTCCCGTGCCCCTTGCCAGACATCGCCAAATTTATCTGAAATGCGTCTGTAGAGCGTTTCGTCGGTATCATACCAACCGTCAGGACCAACATCATCTAACCAAAAACTCAATACTTCTTCCGGACCGACCATCAGGCTATCTCCATAGCTTTTGCTCCAGTACTTAAAAACGTTACATTCCTGTTAAACACGTTGGACAGTAACTTTTTATAACAGTTGAAACATTTGCAATAATCGCGACATTTAGGCCGCATTGTCGCTTTCTGCCTCTTCAATGGCCTCTTCGATGGCGGTTTCGATGGCCCATTCCTGTGCCACCGGCGATGTGGTCGGCGACATCTGGGTGTATCCGATGGTTTCATCAACCGGAACGGCGGGGCGCTGTGTCATGCGATACGCTGCATAAAGCGCCATCGCGACAAACAGTACGCCGGTGAACAGGTAAAACCCGCCCGGCCCGATCTGGCCCATGATCCAACCGGTGATCAGCGGGCCGGCAATTGCGCCCAGCCCGTTGATGAAAATAAGCCCGCCCGATGCGGCGGCCATGTCTTCGTGTTCCAGAAAATCATTGGTGTGCGCGATCAGAAGCGAATAAAGCGGGTTGGACATGCCACCAATCACAAACGCGGATGTCAGCAGCAATGTGAAATTCGCGCCCAGCATCATCCCCATGGTCGATCCGACCGCCCCGATGATCGAAACGATCATGATCAGTTTGCGTCGGTCCATACGATCCGAAATCCAGCCGATCGGATATTGCGCGACAACCGATCCGACAAAGAACATCGCCACGAACATCGAGATTTGCGGCACGCTCAGTTTGGCTTCGGCCCCGTAGACCGGTGCCATGCCGAACTGGGCCGAAAATACCCCACCCAACAAGAACATACCCACGCATCCAAGGGGCGAAATCTTCATGATTTCTTTCAGGCTCATCGGTTTAGTGGTGTCAAAGGCCGGTGTCGGGCTGATCGACAGCAGGATCGGCGCGAACGAGATTGAAATCAGCACCGACGGGATCACGAACAGGACAAAACCGGACGGGTCCGCTGTCAGCAACAGGCCTTGCGCGGCCACGATCCCTGCCGTTTGAACGATCATGTAAAGAGATAAGGCCTTGCCGCGGTTGTCATTGGTGGCCGCATTGTTCAGCCAGCTTTCAGCCGTGACATAGACGCCGGAAAAACAGAACCCGATCACAATGCGCCCGATGGACCAGGCGATGGGGTCGGCCAGTGTCGGATACAGGATCATCACGGCGGAAATGAACGATCCCAGCGCGGCAAACACACGCACGTGGCCAACACGGCGGATCATCCACGGAGCCATGCGCGACCCGCCCAGAAACCCGACAAAGTAAGCCGACATGACAAATGACATCTCAAGGGTTGAAAACCCTTCGATCTCGCCACGGATGCCCAACAGCGTGCCCTGCATGCCGTTGCCGACCATCAACAGGCCCATACCCAGTAAAAGCGCCCAGGAATTGGAAAGAACTTGCAACATAACCTGTCCGATACCGGTTTAAAGTGTGCCCTGCCCCCTAGTGCGCGACAGGACAGTGTGTGGGTTGGTCAGCAGCGACCTAAACGGGGGTGTAATCGCCGCAACTGGCCTTCACGGGATAAGAAGTGACGAATCCCCGTACGAAAAGAAACGATAGCCTTGCGATATGGCATGTTCATAGATGCGCGCAATCCGGTCTTGCCCCATCAGGGCGGAAACAAGCATCATCAGCGTGGATCGCGGCAAATGGAAATTGGTCATCAGCGCGTCGGTCACGCGAAACGCAAAGCCCGGATAGATGAAAATATCGGTGTCCCCCTGCCATTGTGCGACACTGCCGGTTTCGCGCGCCGCGCTTTCGATCAGGCGCAGCGCGGTGGTGCCCACCGGGATCACACGCCCCCCTGCCGTCTTGGTTTGCGCAATGGCTGCCGCGGCTTCTGCGCTGACCTGCCCCCATTCGGCGTGCATCTTGTGGGTGGTGACATCATCCACCTTGACCGGCAGAAAGGTTCCCGCCCCCACATGCAGCGTGACATAGGTCAAGCGCACCCCCATGTCCTGCAACTGCGCCAGCAAGGCCTGATCAAAGTGCAAGGATGCAGTAGGTGCTGCCACCGCTCCGACATTGCGGGCAAACACGGTCTGGTAATCGGTCTTGTCACGTTCATCAGCGGGGCGTTTGGCTGCGATGTAAGGGGGCAGCGGCATCGCTCCGGCGGCGGCAAGCCCGTGGTCGAAATCATCCCCCGAAAGGTTGAACTGCAACTGGCCCTGCCCGTCACCGGTGCCCGTCAAAGTGGCGGTCAGTCCAAGCGGAAATTCAATCGTTTCGCCAATGCGCACTTTTTTCAATGGCTTGATCAAAGCCGACCAAGTGCCGTCTGCCGCCGGCTCAAGCAACGTCACTTCGATGCGTGCCTTGGTCTGGCCCTGGGCGCTGTCCCGCTTTCGGATGCCCGACAGACGCGCAGGAATCACCTTGGTGTCATTCAGAACCAGCAGATCACCCGCGCGCAGATATGTGCCCAGATCGTGCACCTGCGCATCCGTGATCCGGTCTCCGGATGCCACCAACAGCCGCGCGGATGTGCGCGGTGTGGCCGGACGGGTGGCAATCAGCGCATCGGGCAGATCAAAATCAAAATCAGACAGTTTCATACGCGCCTGCTAACGCCCCGGATCGTCATCTTCAACCGGTTCCGGCGCGGCGGGTTGTTCTGCGGCAATATTGGGCGGAGGGCTGCCATCCAGTGTCTCGACAACGGGGGGCGCCTTGCGAAACAGATTGCGAAACATACCCGGTGTCAGCGCCGACAGCGGGTTCACCCAGACATCGGGCGACTGCGCGTTGCCGCTGAGCGCATAGTTGAAACCGAAAACGCCTTCGCCTTTGCGGGTCAGGACGCTGCCGATCCCGTTCAGCAGATAGATTGGCGTGATGACGCCCTGCATATCCATCGAATTGCTGTCCAGCGCATAAATCCCGTCCAGCGACAGCCCCATGGACGGGCCAACAGCAGACCCGGAGGTGACGATAATCTGGGAAGGCGTAAGGCGGAATTGCGCGTCTACTTCGCTGAAGTGGATGCCCTGCCCGCCCAGTTGTTCCAGCAAGCCGACAACCGACATCGCGTTCAGCAATTCGGCCATCACCGGCGCGTCCTTTATGCGGATGCCGGTCACGCGCAGTGATCCGTCGAAGGTTCCGGCCTCTCCGACCGGCATCAGCGTCAGCGAAAGATCGCCGTCACGCGCCTGTTTCAGAAAACCGGCAGACCGGAACACCCCGCCGGCGTCTGTGCTGGTCAGGCGCATCGCCGTCCGCCCGTTCTGGGGAACAAGCTGCCCGGCCACTTCGGTGCCGCCGTTCAATTTGCCGACAAATCTGCCATCCATCCCGCGCGTTGTGTCAAACCCGCCGCGAAAGTCTGTCAGCGTGATCGCGTCGTTGATTTGCAACCTGTCCAGCGTCAGCGAAAGGTCGCCCGATTCAGTACCCGATGGCGCGCCGAAATCGGCACGGCGCAGATCAACACTTCCCCCGCCAAGGTCGATATCGGGCGGAGTGCCAACGCCCTTGCCCGTCAACACCACGGGCGCATCCAGCCAATCGTCGATCTTCACGCTGGTAAACGATGCGCTGTCCATGCCGCCGCCATCCCGCAACGTGATGCGCCCCGTCGCGGACAGGCCGTTTGCATCAATCGCGATCCGTGACACATCGGCCTGTTTGCCTAACACGGCTGCCAGTTCGAACGATCCGCTTTGCGACGGGGATTTGCGCCAGTTGATCTGCGGAATGGACAGCCCGATGCCTTGCAGTGTGGATCGCAAATCAAGTGTCGGCGGCTGATCAGGGATCAGGCCCACGCGGATGGTTGCCAGCCCCGCACCGGTCACAGCCCCTTGCGGCAGGCCGATATTGAATTCGTCGATCGTTTGTTCGGACAATTCCACGGTTCCGGTAAAGGTGCTGCCTGCGCCGGGTCCGACCCCGATGGGTTGCTGCCATGTGCCGTCAAAGGCCACTGCGCCGATCCGGCCGGGACCGGACACTGCAACCGAAGCGTTGTCCGCGACAATCTTCAACGCATCCGAGGCCAGAACCCGCTCGGGAACAAGCGTGGTGCTGCGCACAGAGGACACTACACCGGTTGCATTGTATTGCACGTCTTCCGGCTGCAGCCCTTTGCGCAAAGGCAGGGCCAGCGTACCTTGCAGTTGCGCGCGCCCGTCCGCGATTGTCGCAGGCAGCTTCGCCTTGGTCATCACGTTCAACGGATCACTGTCCAGCAAGGACAAGGCGGCGGTAACAGTGCTGGAAAGTTGCAGTTTGACCACCGCAGGCGCGCCGGGTTTGATTGTCATGTCCGGCACGATGAACGACGTGCCCGCAACATCGATCCGCCCGCCCTGATCAGCCTGCACAAATCCGCTGTCAGCCACCAGAGTAAAGCGGTTGCCCAGAATATTGGCATGTCCCGCCGCATCACGGATCGGCGGCATGGTTTTGACAAAGCGGATATCGGCCTGATCAAAATCGAAATTCAGATGCACCAGCGGGCGGGTGCCGGGCGTGGCACGCAACGACAGGTCGATGTTGGACAAATCCCCGGCCAAAAGGTTGTTTTCCAACCATGTGCGGGTTTTGTCACCGACTGTACGGGGCCACAGTTCTAGCAGGCGGTCGGGCGAAACGGCATCCAACGCGCCTTCAAGTGCCAGTTCCCAACCACGCTGATCAGCAGCCAGATCCCCCCACAACCGCAAAGACCGGCCCCGATCAGACACAAATGCCTCGCCCAGGGTCAGTTCGAACGGATCAAGGCGCAGCCGCAAATCCATGCGCGCCTTGTCGATGCTCACCGGGGTTTCATAAAGGGCGGCAGGGTTTGCCACCAATTCGGACAGATCGAACTGGGCCACCATTTCTTCAAGCTGGCCATTGCGCACCCCAAGAAGTGTGGCGACGCCTTCGGCGCGCCCCGTCACCCATTTGCTTTGAACCGACAATTCATCGAACCGGATGGTTTCGCTGGCAGCGTCATAGGTAAAGTAGGTGCGCGCCGCATCGAACGGGATTGGTTGGGTTTGGTCGTTGGGCTGGACAACGCCGGTTGCGATTTGCAGCGTGGCATTCAAAGGCCCCAATCGCCCGTCAGGCAACACCTGCCCGCGCAACGCCCCTGAAATCGGGGCCTGCAAAACATCAAGCCACGCAAAAGCCGGCCCCTGCGCGGCAATATCACCCGCATCAACGTTGGTGATTGTCGCGCCGAACTGCGCCTCGATATCACCGATGCGACTGTCGTAGTTCACTGCCAGCGTCGCGGCCTCGGCCCCGCCGCTGAGCAGTGCAAAATCGCCCGACAGGCGCAGATTATCGGCGTTCCGGTCCATTTGCAGGCGTCCGCCATCGACCGTCCAGGCGCGCGCATTGCGCACGTCTTCATAGCGCAATGTCAGCGCGCGCAAATCCACGTTGACCAATGCGCGCAAGGCCGGCAGCGTCAGGACACTGTCCAGTTGTTCGATCAGTTGCCCCAGATTGGAGGCCTGCCGCGCCGGAACAACGTTCTGCCCAAGTGACAGCGTAATGCGCCCATCTTCTCCCCGACGCAAATTGGCTGTTACGCCATTTGCGGTGATACGCTTGGGCTGAACCTGACCCTCCAGCAGCGGCCGCATCGCTAGGCTGGCGGTCAGATCGGCGACACTGGCAATCGGCGCACCGGATGCATCCTGAAACCGCACATCGCGCAAACGCACGCTGGGGCGCCATCCGCGTTCAACCGTCAGAACCATCTCACCAAAGCCGACCGACAGGCCGGGAACCTGCGTTGTTATGCGGGTCTGAACACGGTCGCGCAGCCAGTCGGGCGCTGTGATCGGGCGCCCTGTCAGCCCGACAAACAGCACCACCGCCATCATCGGCACCACGACGAAACTCAGCAAAGACCAAAGGCCCATGCCACGGCGCCGCCGCTTGGGGCGGGCCGGATGCGGCGGTGCGCTATCGGTTTCGTGCGGCGTCGGGGATGTCATGTCTTTATTCTTGTCCGCCGCGCCCTAATATGAAATTCACTTTTTCTCAGCCTTATGTGGAGCTTGAAATGCCCGATCTGTCCGACACCGCCCCCGATTTTACCCTGCCTGCCGGTCAGGGGCATGAAATCACCCTGTCAGCGCTGCGGCCCGCGCCGGTCGTGCTGTTTTTCTATCCGCGCGATGATACGCCGGGATGCACCAAGGAATCCATCGGCTTTTCGGAATTGATGCCCACGTTCGAACAGGCGGGCGTACAGGTCTTTGGCGTATCCAAGGACAGCATTTCCAGCCATGAGAAATTCGCGACGAAGCGCAATCTGACCGTCCCGCTTCTGTCGGACGAACACGGACAGGTTTGTGAAGATTACGGCGTCTGGAAAGAAAAGAACATGTACGGCAAAACCTATATGGGCATTGAGCGCACAACCTTTCTGATCGACGGGAATGGCAGGATCGCGCGCGTCTGGCGCAAGGTCAAAGTGCCGGGCCACATGGAAGAGGTTCTGGAAGCGGCGCGCGCGCTGTGATGCGCCCGCTTGCCGAAATGGCCGTGGCAGTTCTGAACACTGCGGACGGGCGGGAAAAAACCGCCCTGTCCCGCGGTTTTGCCGCCGAATGGTTTGCCGCCAGGTCGCAGGATACAGCGCCCGACATCGGGCGCGCCAGCCCGCCCGATCACCCGGCCCGTCCTGACACACCGCAACTGGTCGCGCCGCGCGATGTGCCCAAACGCCGCCCCGGCACACCCGAAGGGCGTATTGCCCTGCTGCATGCCGTGGCCCATATCGAACTGAACGCGGTTGATCTGCACTGGGATGTGATTGCGCGGTACACCGACACGCCGATGCCCATCGGATTCTATGATGACTGGGTCAAGGCGGCGGATGAAGAAAGCAAGCATTTCAATCTGATGTGCGATTGCCTGGAAGAATTGGGCAGCCACTATGGTGCGCTGCCTGCCCATGCCGGCATGTGGCGCGCGGCCGATGATACGGCGAATGACCTGTTCGGGCGGCTGGCAGTTGTTCCCATGGTGCTCGAGGCGCGCGGACTGGATGTGACACCGGGCATGATCAAGCTGTTCGAACAGGCCAAGGCCGACAGCGCAGTCAACGCCCTGAACACCATTTATGCCGAAGAGGTCGCGCATGTGGCCTATGGATCGAAATGGTTCCATTTCCTGTGTGGACGCCACGAAAAGGATCCCAAAGTCGCCTTTCACGCGCTGGTACGGCAATATTTTCATGGCTTGCTGAAGCCGCCTTTCAACGAAGAAAAACGCGCGGAAGCCGGAATTCCGCCTGATTTTTACTGGCCGCTGACCGAAGAACTCACCTGAAAGTTGCGTTCCAAGCCCTTGCTATCGGCGATTTTTTGCCGGATCGGCATGAATCGACCGGCTGAAAAGGCACAATTGGCCAACTGACTTGCCCAATTGGAAACGGCTGGCTATGCACCTTGCAAGGTGCCGTTATCCCCCAGAGGCGACGGACCACCGCCATTGGGATGGGACAAGGATAACAGGGTGAGAACGCGTCTCGCAATTCGCATACATGCGATTCTTGAACACTATTTTCCGGAACGCCGGCTGTTTTTGAAATCGGATACCGACACCCGGTTCATCCGTCTTAAATCCGGCACACAGGTTCTGGCATTCGCCGGAAGCGCGGCGATCATCGCCTGGGCCATAGTTGCAACCGCCATTTTGCTGATGGACAGCATCGGATCGGGCAATTTCCGCGAACAGGCCAAGCGCGATCAGCGCACCTATGAGGCGCGGTTGAATGTTCTGTCGGGACAACGCGATGCCCGCGCCGAAGAAGCGCTGGCCGCACAGGAACGGTTCAACGCGGCACTGGACCAGATATCGGTTATGCAATCCGAACTTTTGTCTTCGGAAACGCGCCGCCGCGAGTTAGAAACCGGGATCGAGGTGATCCAGACAACATTGCGCCAGACCATGCAGGATCGTGAAGCGGCCCGCGCGCAAGTGACGGCCCTGGAAGACCAGACAGAAAACGTTGCGGCACTGGTGGCGGCCAATCCCGGCGCAATCGCACCAACCGAATTGCTGGCCACGGCACTTGCCGAAACGGCAAAAGAACGCGATCAGGTTATCGCCGATGCAGAGGATGCATTGATCAAGGCGGATGAAATGGCGTTTCAGATCGCCCTGATGGAAGAGCAGAACGACCAGATATTCCGCCAACTGGAAGAAGCCATGACAGTTTCCGTGGCCCCTTTGGACAAAATGTTCCGCGCTGCGGGCTTGCCGACAGATCGTATCATCGAACAGGTCCGGCGCGGCTATTCCGGTCAGGGCGGCCCCCTGACCCCGCTGTCGTTCTCGACGCGCAGCGACGAACTTTCGCCTGACACGATGCGCGCCAACCGGCTTTTGAACCAGATGGATCAGCTTAACCTTTACCGGATCGCCGCGCAGAAAGCGCCCTTTGCCACGCCGGTCAAATCCGCCTTCCGATTCACCAGCGGCTACGGCTATCGCCGTGACCCGAAAACCGGCGGTCGGCGCATGCACAGCGGCGTTGACTTTGCGGCAAGCACAGGCACGCCGATCTATTCAACGGCGGACGGTGTTGTGGTGCATTCCGGATGGTCCGCAGGATATGGTCGTATGGTCAAAATACGGCATGAATTCGGAATTGAAACGCGCTATGCGCACCTGTCGAAATTGCGGGTAAATGTTGGTCAAAGGGTCTCGCGCGGGGAACGTATTGGTGATATGGGAGCGTCTGGACGTGTTACAGGTACTCACTTACATTACGAAGTCCGTGTAGGCGACAAAGCCGTCAACCCAATGATCTATATCAAGGCTGCAAACGATGTTTTCTAAAAGCAAAATCAACGAACCCGGCCCAAAGGCCGATACCGCAAAACCTGCAGCTCCGGAAGCGCCTGCAAGTTCCCAGAACCAGAACGAGTTCAAGGCGTCGGCCCCGAAGGCCAAACCGCCCGCATCGGTTCTGTCGGCGGATCTGCATGTCACCGGCAACATGAAAACAACCGGAGACATCCAGGTTGAAGGCACTGTTGAAGGGGATATCCGCGCCCATCTTCTGACCATTGGCGAAACCGCGACCATCAAAGGCGAAGTGATTGCCGACGATGTTGTGGTCAATGGTCGCATCGTTGGCCGCGTGCGCGGCTTGAAAGTGCGCCTGACATCGACAGCCCGCGTCGAGGGCGACATCATCCACAAGACAATCGCGATCGAAAGCGGTGCGCATTTCGAAGGGTCTGTCCAACGTCAGGACGATCCGCTGAACTCGGGCAAATCCGCCCCCGCGCCCACCCCGCCGTCGGCGGCACCCGCGCAGGCTGCGAAAAGCTCTTAAGCGACAGAACACCCCATAAGAAAAGGCGCCGGGCATTGCATGCTCCGGCGCCTTTTTTGTTCCTGTCAGGGCGGTTGATCGCCCGTTGTGATTATTGCACGACGCGCACGGCCTGCATCACATCGGGCTGACCGGTGACAGCACCGCTTTGCCCCGATCCGCGTTTGATTGCATCCACCACATCCATCCCGTCGGTAACGCGGCCAATTACCGTGTACTGACCGTTCAGGAAATGCCCCTGATCGAACATGATGAAGAACTGGCTGTTGGCGCTGTCAACGCTTTGGCTGCGCGCCATGCCAACGATCCCGCGGTCAAACGGCACTTCGGAAAATTCGGCCAGAATGTTTCCGCGCTGTGATCCGCCCATGCCGGCGTTGCGCATATCCTGACCCAGCTTGCCAAATTCCACGTCACCGGTTTGCGCCATGAAACCTTCGATGACACGATGGAAGACAACATTGTCGTATTTGCCCTCCTGTGCCAGCGCGACGATCTGCGCGGTATGCAATGGCGCGATGGTTTCGGCCAGATCAATGGTGATCACACCGTTGGACTCTCCGGCGACGGCAATCTGAAGATAGGGGCCGGGCTGGTCCCAATCCACGGCCGCCCCCGGTTTGGGTTCCGGCATATCAACCGAGCCTTGCGATGCAATCACCGGACCGGCATCCACCGCGACGGGGCCAGCGCGCAACACCATGAACATCAGAATGATCCCGACGCCTGCGCACAGGAACATGCCCAGCCACAGAAATGTCTTACGCATCTGACGCGACCTTGACGCTGACCATCCGGTCGGGGTTTGCAGGTGGTTCGCCTTTTACGATGGCGTCGACATGTTCCATGCCCGAAATCACCCGGCCATAAACGGTGTACTGGCCGTTCAGGAAATGGTTGTCCTTGAAGTTGATGAAAAACTGGCTGTTGGCGCTGTCGGGGTTGGCAGAACGCGCCGCGCCCAATGTGCCGCGATCATGGGGCAGTTTGGAAAACTCGGCAGGCAGATTGGGCAGATCGGAACCGCCGGTTCCGGCCGAACGCAGATTGAACCCGGATTCCATATTGCCATTCGCCACATCGCCGGTTTGCGCCATGAAGCCATCAATCACGCGGTGGAAACAGACGTTGTCATAAGCACCGCTGCGTGCCAGTTCCTTCATGCGCTCGGCATGTTTGGGGGCCACATCGGGCAGCAATTCGATTGTGACGGTTCCGTCCTTCAGTTCCATCAGAATTGTGTTTTCGGGGTCTTTTATCTCGGCCATCGGGCGCTCCTGTACTTGGGTTTGGCATTTACCTATGCCGCGCAGCCCCAATTGCCAAGTGTCCCATTGACGAACGTGGCAAATGCCGCAAAAACCGGCCACCAAAGGGATCGGAGACAAAGCATGAGCTGGAAAACACTGGATGACATGGAGCTTGGTGGAAAGCGCGTGTTGATGCGCGTCGATCTGAATGTTCCATTTGAAAACGGCGTAGTGACGGATGATACGCGGATCCGGCGGCTTGTGCCGTCAATCTCGGATGTGCTGCGCGCGGGTGGCAAGCCGGTTCTGATGTCACATTTCGGACGCCCCAAGGGCGCAGCAGATCCGGCCCTGTCGCTGCAACAGCTGGTGCCCGCCTTGGAAACCGCCTTTGGCGTCCCGGTCATGTTTGTGGCCGATTGCCGTGGCCCGGCGGCCGAAGCGGCCGTGGCCGCCCTGCCCGATGGCCAGATCCTATTGCTTGAAAACACCCGGTTCTATGACGGGGAAACCAAGAACGATCCCGATCTGGCCGCTGAAATGGCGCGTTTGGGGGATGTCTATTGTAACGATGCATTTTCAACCGCGCACCGCGCGCATGCATCCACCGAGGGGGTGGCGCGTTTGCTGCCCGCCTGTGCCGGCAGGTTGATGCAGGCCGAATTGCAGGCGCTGGATGCAGCACTTGGTCAGCCCCAGCGCCCTGTTGTGGCTGTGGTGGGGGGCGCAAAGGTATCAACCAAACTGGAACTGCTGGGCAATCTGACGACCAAGGTCGATTACCTGGTGATCGGTGGCGGCATGGCCAACACCTTTCTGGCCGCGCAGGGCAAAGAGATCGGCACATCACTGGCCGAACGCGATATGACCGACACCGCGCGCGAGATTCTGGAAGACGCCAGAACGGCGGGATGCCGAATTATCCTGCCCGTCGATGTGGTTGTGGCCCAGAACTTTGCCGCACATGCACCGCACCAGACAGTTCCGGCGGATGCCTGCCCCGCCGATGCCATGATTCTGGATGCCGGACCGGATACCGTCGCCCTGATTGCGGGCACGTTCGAACAGGCGCGCACCCTGATCTGGAACGGCCCGATGGGCGCGTTCGAACTGCCCCCCTTTGATGCGGCCACGAATGCTGCCGCACAAAAGGCCGCTGATCTGACCAAGGCCGGTCAACTGGTGTCGGTGGCGGGTGGTGGCGATACGGTTGCCGCGCTTAATCAGGCCGGTGTCTCGGCCGATTTCACCTATATCTCGTCCGCGGGCGGAGCGTTTCTGGAATGGATGGAAGGCAAGACACTGCCCGGTGTGGCTGCGTTAATGGCCTGACACACCGGCAACACTGTGTTCGCGCTAACTGAATTGCAACGCTCCGCGCAACTGCCTATTGAATGTCTTTAACCGGAAATCTTATTTCAAACGAGTATTGGGTAACGTCAGACATGCCAGACCAGAAACAGACAGATCAGATCCGCAGCGGCAAAGGCTTTATTGCAGCACTGGACCAAAGCGGCGGATCAACACCCAAGGCGCTGGCGTTGTACGGTATATCGGAAGATGCCTATTCCGGTGACGCGCAAATGTACGACCTGATCCACGACATGCGCACCCGGATCGTCAACGCGCCCGCCTTTACCGGAGAACGCATTCTGGGCGCCATTCTGTTTGAAAACACGATGGATCGTGAAATGGGCGGCAAGCCCACCGCGCATTATCTGTGGCAGGATCGCGGTGTTGTCCCGTTTCTGAAGGTCGATAAGGGCCTGATGGACGAAGCTGACGGCGTGCGCCTGATGAAACCGATGCCGGGATTGGACGAACTGCTTGCGCGCGCGGCCAAGGGCGGCATTTTCGGCACCAAGATGCGTTCGGTCATCGATGCGGCCTCGGCCACCGGCATCCGCGCCAACGTGGCCCAACAGTTCGAGATCGGCAAACAGATCATTGCGCATGGACTGGTGCCGATCATCGAGCCCGAAGTCACGATTTCGATCACGGACAAGGGCGCCGCCGAGACCATCCTGCGGGACGAGATTCTGGCCCAGCTTGATGCGCTGCCTGACGGGGGCGATGTGATGCTGAAACTGACGCTGCCCGAGGTTGCGAACCTGTACAAGCCGCTGGTGGATCACCCGCGCGTGCTGCGGGTTGTCGCGCTTTCGGGCGGGTATTCGCGGCAAGAGGCAAACGCGCGTCTGGCCAGCAATAGCGGCGTGATCGCCAGCTTTTCGCGTGCGCTGACCGAAGGCCTGTCTGCCCAGCAATCCGACACCGAGTTCAACGATACGCTCAACGCGACAATCCAAAGCATCTATGATGCGTCGGTTGCCGGCTGAAGCACGGCGCAGATGCCCCGAAAACACGGCAAGCCTTTGCTTGTCTTAATTTTTTGACAATTAGGGGATTCACAACGCGAATCGCCTGTGCCATAGTGCATTTACCGTCCGGCAAGAGACGTTTTCGTAGGCAGTATATTCAGTGACACGCGCATCCCGCCCCGCCCTTGGCGTTCTTATCTTTTTCGCAATCTCGTTTGCTTTGTGCATCTATTTTACCTTTGCAGCAGTGCAGGGTGATTTCGGATTGTTCCGTCGCGCCGAAATCGTGGCCGAGGCGGATCATCTGAAGGTTGAACTGGCGAAACTGCAACTGGATGTCGCGCGGATGGAAAACCTGACGCTGCGCCTGTCCGACACCTATCTTGATCTTGATCTTCTGGATGAACAGGCGCGTTCCGTTCTGGGCCTGTTGCGTCCCGATGAAATCGTGATCCGCTAAGGACTGCGTAACCTCTTAAGTGCGATGAAGTGACGGCGCGTCATATTGGCACTCGCGTCTTAATCCTGAATCCGTTATTAGATAGTTTAACGCTAAACTATTTGTGCAGATAAGGGAGAGCGCAGCCATGGCCGCCCGAAAAACAACAAAGAAACCAAACGTTTCCACCGAGGAACTGAAAGCCTATTACAAGGATATGCTGCTGATCCGGCGATTCGAAGAAAAGGCCGGACAGCTTTACGGCATGGGTCTGATCGGCGGTTTCTGCCATTTGTACATCGGGCAAGAGGCCGTTGTCGTCGGGCTTGAGGCCACCGCCAAGGAAGGCGACAGCCGTATCACAACCTACCGCGATCACGGCCATATGCTGGCTTGCGGAATGGACCCGAACGGCGTGATGGCCGAATTGACCGGACGCATCGACGGCTATTCCAAGGGCAAGGGCGGTTCGATGCACATGTTCAGCAAAAACAAACGCTTTTACGGCGGTCACGGCATTGTGGGCGCGAACGTTCCCCTGGGCGCAGGTATCGCCTTTGCCGACAAATATCGCGGTACCGACAATGTGACGTTCACCTATTTCGGCGATGGCGCTGCCAACCAAGGGCAGGTCTATGAAACCTTCAACATGGCGGCGTTGTGGGAATTGCCGGTGGTTTTTGTCATCGAAAACAACCAGTACGCCATGGGAACATCACAGAAACGCTCGACCTCGTCGCCCGATATCTATCATCGCGGCGAAGCGTTCGGCATTCCGGGCGATATGGTTGATGGCATGGATGTTCTGGCCGTCAAGGAAGCCGGCGAGAAGGCTGTGGCGCACTGCCGCGCCGGTAAAGGCCCCTATATTCTTGAAATCAAAACCTATCGCTATCGCGGCCATTCGATGTCGGATCCGGCCAAGTACCGCACCCGCGAAGAGGTTCAGAAAATGCGCGACGAGCGCGATCCTATCGAACAGGTTCGCGAGCTTCTGCTGACCGGCAAACACGCCACCGAAGACGATCTGAAAGCGATCGACAAAGAGATCAAGGCGGTGGTCAACGCCTCGGCCGAATTCGCAAAAACCAGCCCCGAGCCCGATCTGGACGAGCTCTGGACAGATATTTACGCCTGAAGGGCCGAGGAGGATTAAGCAATGGCAACCGAAATTCTGATGCCCGCCCTTTCACCAACGATGGAAGAAGGCACATTGGCCAAATGGCTGGTCAAAGAAGGCGATACCGTCAATTCCGGCGATATTCTGGCCGAGATTGAAACCGACAAGGCCACGATGGAGTTCGAGGCGGTCGACGAAGGCGTGATCGGCAAGATTCTGATCGAAGAAGGCAGCGAAGGCGTGAAAGTGAACACCGCCATCGCCGTTCTGCTGGAAGAAGGCGAAGATGCGTCGGCGATACCCGACAGCGCATCCGCCGCAGAAGAAGAGGCGCCAAAGGCCGAAGAACCTGCAAAAGAGTCGGCCCCGGCAAAGGCCGCCACCCCTGCCCCGGTTCCCGCCGCCGATCTGACACCGGACTGGCCCGAAGGCACCAAGATGAAAACCCAGACCGTGCGCGAAGCGTTGCGTGACGGCATGGCCGAGGAAATGCGGCGCGACGAAGACGTGTTCCTGATGGGGGAGGAAGTCGCCGAATATCAGGGGGCCTACAAGATCTCGCAGGGGATGCTGGACGAATTCGGTGCCAAGCGCGTGATCGACACCCCGATCACCGAACACGGGTTCGCCGGGATCGCCACTGGTGCCGCCTTTGCCGGATTGCGCCCGATTGTGGAATTCATGACGTGGAATTTCGCCATGCAGGCGATTGATCACATCATCAATTCGGCGGCCAAGACACTGTATATGTCCGGTGGCCAGATGGGCGCGCCGATGGTGTTCCGCGGCCCCAACGGCGCCGCCGCACGGGTGGGCGCGCAGCACAGCCAGGATTACGCCGCATGGTACATGCAGGTACCCGGCCTCAAAGTGGTGATGCCCTATTCCGCATCCGACGCCAAAGGGTTGATGAAAACCGCCATCCGCGACGACAATCCGGTAGTATTTCTTGAAAACGAAATTCTTTACGGTCGCACATTCGATGTTCCGGATCTGGATGATTACACCGTTCCTTTCGGCAAGGCCCGCATCTGGCGCGAAGGCAGCGATGTCACCATCGTCAGCTTTGGCATCGGCATGACCTATGCATTGGAAGCGGCCGACAAACTGGCCGCAGAAGGTATTTCCGCGGAAGTCATCGATCTGCGCACCCTGCGCCCGATGGACACCACCACCATTCTGAATTCGGTGATGAAAACCAACCGCTGTGTCACCGTCGAAGAAGGCTGGCCCCAAGGATCGGTCGGAAATTACATCAGTTCGGTGATCATGCAGCAGGCATTCGATTATCTTGATGCGCCCGTGGTCAATTGCACCGGCAAGGATGTTCCGATGCCCTATGCCGCCAATCTTGAAAAACACGCGCTGACCACGACAGACGAAGTGATCGCCGCCGTCAAACAAGTCACCTACCGGTAAGGAGCGCGCAACATGCCTACAGAAATCCTCATGCCCGCCCTCAGCCCGACCATGGAAGAAGGCACATTGGCCAAATGGCTGGTCAAGGAAGGCGACACAGTCTCTTCCGGCGATCTGCTGGCCGAGATTGAAACCGACAAGGCCACGATGGAATTCGAAGCCGTGGACGAAGGGATTGTCGGCAAGATCCTGGTGGCCGAAGGCAGTGAAGGGGTCAAGGTCAACACCCCGATCGCGGTTCTGCTGGAAGAAGGCGAAAGTGCCGATGATATCGACACATCGGCCCCGGCCAAAGCGGAAGCTGCCGATGCTGCGCCGGAAAAAGATGCGCCCGCCGACTCTGAGTCCGCAGCGCCAGCCGCAGCACCGGCAGCCCCGACAACATCTGACGGCTCGCGCGTTTTTGCATCCCCACTTGCCCGTCGCATTGCAGCCGACAAGGGTCTGGACCTTGCCGATATCTCGGGCTCTGGTCCGCGTGGCCGGATCATCAAGGCGGATGTCGAAGATGCCAGTGCGCCCGCCAAATCCAAGGCCCCTGCTGCGCCTGCGCAGGCTGCGGCGTCTGCCGCACCCGCTGCCATGGCATCCGGTCCGTCGGCCGATGCGGTTGCGAAAATCTACGCGGATCGCGACTATGAAGAGGTTAAACTGGACGGCATGCGCAAGACCATCGCCGCCCGCCTGACCGAAGCCAAACAATCGATCCCGCATTTCTACCTGCGCCGCGATATCAAACTTGATGCGCTGCTCGCCTTCCGAGGCCAGTTGAACAAGGATCTGGAATCGCGCGGCGTCAAACTCTCGGTCAACGATTTCATTATCAAGGCCTGCGCCCTCGCGCTGCAATCGGTGCCCGATGCCAATGCGGTCTGGGCCGGTGACAGGATGTTGAAACTGAAACCGTCCGATGTGGCCGTTGCCGTCGCGATCGAAGGCGGGTTGTTCACGCCGGTTCTGCGCGATTCAGAGATGAAATCGCTGTCCGCTCTTTCGGCCGAAATGAAAGATCTTGCCACCCGTGCGCGCGATCGCAAACTTGCCCCACATGAATATCAGGGCGGCAGTTTCGCCATTTCCAACCTTGGCATGTTCGGCATCGACAATTTCGATGCGGTGATCAACCCGCCGCATGGCGCGATCCTTGCCGTTGGCGCCGGTGTGAAAAAGCCGGTGGTGGGCAAAGATGGCGAACTGTCCGTGGCCACGGTCATGTCGGTGACATTGTCAGTCGATCACCGGGTGATCGATGGCGCGCTTGGGGCGCAACTCTTGCAGGCCATCGTCGACAATCTGGAAAACCCGATGGTCATGCTCGCCTGATCTTCTTCTGTTTGAAAATATCCAAAAAAAAAGCGCAGCCACTGGCTGCGCTTTCTACGTTTCTCTCATGGCGTGATCCGTCAGGGTTTCACCCCGAACATCTGGTCCATCGATACCGATGGCTGGTCACATCCTGCTTCGCCAACGATCTTGGCCGGAATGCCGGCCACAGTCTTGCAGGGAGGAACGTCCTCCAACACGACCGATCCGGCGGCAATCCGGCTGCAATGACCGATCTTGATATTTCCCAGCACCTTGGCCCCTGCTCCGATCAGAACACCGTTGCCGATTTTCGGATGACGGTCTTCCTCTTCCTTGCCGGTGCCGCCCAGCGTCACGGAATGCAGCATCGATACATTGTCACCGACCACGGCGGTTTCACCGATGACGATGGAATGGGCGTGGTCAATCATGATGCCGCGCCCGATCTGTGCCGCCGGATGGATATCAATGCCGAAAATCTCGGATACGCGCATTTGAACGAAATACGCCAGATCGCGTTTGCCATGTTGCCACAGCCAATGCCCGATACGGTAGGATTGCATCGCCTGATACCCTTTGAAGAACAGGATTGGCTGCAAAAACCGGTGGCAGGCGGGATCGCGTTCATAGACGGCCATCAGATCGGCACGTGCCGCGGCGACCAGTTCGGGGGATTCGGCATAGGCGTCATCCGCAATCTCGCGCAGGATTACCTGCGACATTTCATTGGACGACAGCTTGGCCGCAAAGCGGTAGGACAAAGCCTTTTGAATGGATTTATGGTGCAAAATACAGGCATGGATCAGGCCGCCCATCAGCGGCTCGTCGCGCACCGCGTCCTGTGCTTCTTTTTTTATCCGGTCCCATACCGGATCCACACTTGCCAGTTTTGTCCGCGTCTCGGCCATCACATCATGTCCTTTTCCTGCACATATGATATATCACCTAAAGGCAAAAAACGAAATTGCAATCCCGTGATGGGGTCCATCCGAAACATGAATGACACCCGGCGCGAAAGTTACCGCACCCTGATCGAAACCCGACTGGCCGATCTTGCGCAGGAAGACGCGCTTGGTCAGGACGCGCAGGCCGTTGTCACATTGGATCAACAGGCCGTCGGGCGGCTGAGCCGGATGGATGCGCTGCAAGCGCAGGCCATGGCCAAGGCACAACAGTCCCGCCGCACGCAGTTAAGCAGCCTTTTGCACGCCGCCTTGCGCCGGCTCGACAGCAACGAATTCGGCTATTGCGATGATTGTGGCGAAGAGATTGGCGAAAAGCGCCTGATGCTGAACCCGACTGTCACCCGGTGTATCAGTTGCGCGTCTGGCTGATGCGCCAGTCGACCAGCGCGCGCAACACCAGTTCCATGCAGGCACAATAGCTATCATTGTCAAAATCCGGTTCCGGAGCAAGCGGATGCCCGCGCGCCGCCGCCATCAGCGATCCGTTTCCCCAGAACGGATGCACCCGCCCTGTGCGCGCACGATGGCGGTCGGCCAGTTCCGACAATGCGGTTCTGGCCATCGCCACAAGCGCATCGTGTCGGGCAATTTCGTCATCCGGGGTGTTCACTGTCATATGGCATCATACCTCTCAGGCGTCATGATCCCCGCACAAGAGACACGAAAAAAGGCCGCCAGATTTTCATCTGCCGACCCGTCTGTCATGTCTTCCAGCTTGCAGTAATTACTACATTACACCGCGCGAAAAGTCAAGTCATTTCACCTGAACATCCCTCCCTAAGCGTACGGTATAATAAACAAATTACTAACTTCTTGACTCCCATCAACCTCCGACGAAACACCACCACAGCTTCGTTTTGTCGCAAATACGGACTCTGCCGGCGCACCAGGCGCGCCGATCAGTTATTGGCCCGTTCGGCTTCAATCTCGCGCCAGCGCGCGACGTTGCGGTTATGCTCGTCCAGCGTTTCGGCAAAGGCATGGCCCCCCGTCCCGTCGGCCACAAAGAATACGAAAGGCGTCGTATCAGGGTCCACCGCGGCCCGCAGGCTGGCCAGTCCCGGATTGGCAATCGGCGTGGGCGGCAAACCGTCGATCACATAGGTGTTCCACGGTGTATCGCCCCGCAATTCGCTCTGGCGCAAACCACGCCCCAGAACGCCTTTTCCGTTGGTGATGCCGTAAATCACGGTCGGATCAGTTTGCAGGCGCATGCCCTGATTCAGCCGGTTCACAAAAACACTCGCGACTTGCCGGCGCTCTTCTGCCACACCGGTTTCCTTTTCGATGATCGACGCCAGAATCAGCATCTCTTCGGGCGTCTGGATCGGCAGATCGTCTCTCCGGTTCTGCCAGGCTTCGTCGATCCGAGCTGCCTGCACCGCCTGCATCTGGGCCAACACATCCTCGCGCAGCGTCCCCTTGACGACTTCGTAGCTGTCAGGCGCCAAAATACCTTCGGCAGGCACCTCGGCAATCTCGCCTTCCAGCACATCCATCGCCTCCAGGCTTTCCACCACCTGCCAACTGGTCACGCCTTCTGCCAGCGCGATCCGAAAGCGCGTGTCACTGTCCGATTTCGTTTCCGTGTAGATTTCCGGCACGGTTTCTTCCGCAGGATCAAACTCGGCCCGTTCGATGAACCGGTTTGTCGCCGGGTCCAGTTCCCGCACCAGCACATTCAGCTTGGCCACGCCCACACGGTACACGATTTCCGTTCCACAGGTGCTGGCACCGCCACGAGTAATTGCATCCACGATCTCGGCCATCGACGCATGCGGATCAACCAGAAAGCTGCCCGCTTTCAACGCCTGTGTCTTGTCGGAATAATCCGCACCCAGCCGGAAAATGGCACCGCTTGAAATCGCGCCCTGGGCTTCCAGATCGCGGCTTACGATATCCATGTTGCTGCCACGGTCCACGCGCACGCAGATCGACTGGTCCAGCGGGCCTTCGGCGGTGTATTGCGACTTTCCCCACAAAATGACGCCGCCCAGCAGGAACAGGGCCACTGCCAGAAACGAAATCCCGTTCGAAGCGACGCTGCGCCACATCAGCTTGGTGCTTTGCCGATGACAATCGACGCGTTGGTGCCGCCAAACCCGAAGGAATTGGACAGCGCCACGTCGATTTTGCGTTCACGTTTGGTATTCGGGGCCAGATCAATCGGCGTTTGCGTTGCCGGATTGTCCAGATTGATCGTCGGCGGTGCCACCTGATCGCGGATCGCGAGGATCGAAAAAATAGCCTCGATCGCGCCGGCCGCGCCCAGCAAATGGCCGGTGCACGACTTTGTCGAAGACATGGTCACATTTGCAGCGGCATCGCCCATCATGCGCTCTACAGCGCCCAATTCAATCGTATCAGCCATGGTGCTTGTACCGTGGGCGTTGATATAATCCACATCCGCCGGCTCAAGACCCGCGTTTTTCAGCGCAGCGCGCATCGAACGTTCGCCACCTTCGCCGGATTCCGAAGGTGCGGTGATGTGATAGGCATCCCCCGACAGGCCATAGCCCAGAATTTCCGCGTATATTCTCGCGCCGCGCGCCTTGGCGTGTTCATATTCTTCCAGCACAACAATACCCGCGCCTTCGCCCATCACGAACCCATCGCGGTCCGTGTCATAGGGGCGGCTGGCCGCTGTGGGATCATCGGTACGTTTCGTGCTCAGCGCTTTGCAAGCGTTAAAACCGGCAATTCCGATTTCGCAGATCGCGGCCTCGGCACCGCCTGCGATCATCACATCGGCATCACCATGTTGGATCAGCCGGCTTGCATCACCGATTGCATGCGCCCCAGTCGAACAGGCCGTCACTACCGAATGGTTTGGCCCCTTGAACCCGTACCGGATGCTGATCTGCCCCGAAATCAGGTTGATCAAGGCACCCGGAATAAAGAAAGGAGACACCCGGCGCGGGCCGCGTTCCTTGATCAATACCGCTGTATCAGCAATCGAGGACAGGCCACCGATGCCGGAGCCGATCATGACACCGGTGCGCAGCCGGTCTTCTTCGTCCTCCGGGGTCCAGTTCGCATCGCGCACGGCCATTTCAGCAGCCGCGATCCCGAACAGGATAAAATCGTCGATCTTGCGCTGTTCTTTTGGCTCCAGCCAGTCGTCGGCATTGAAAGTTCCGTCGCTGCCATCTCCGCGTGGAACTTCACAGGCATAATTTGTGGCCAGATGGTTGGCATCGAAGCGCTGGATCGTTCCCGCGCCCGATTGACCTTCAAGCAACCGGCGCCATGTTTCTTCTACGCCAGACGCCAATGGTGTGACCAGACCCAGCCCCGTAACTACTACTCTGCGCATGGAATGCCCTCTTACCTTTTCACGTTCCTGCGCTCTTACCCCGCGCAGGGGCACGGGGGCAAGAGGCGGTACAAGACCCGATGGCAAAGACCGGCGCAAACCGGCACCTGCCCTGCGTTTTTTGCTGGGGCGGTACGGGTTTGCGCCCTAATGGTTTTTGGCCGGCGGTTACTTGAACGCTGCAAGCGGTTCGGCCTGCGGCCTTGCCAGTTCAATCGCTTCTTTCAGATCAATTGTCTTGTCAAACAGCGCGCGTCCGACAATCGCACCGGATATGCCAGACACGTATTTCAGCCGCGAAATGTCATCGACCGAATGCACAGTGCCGCGAGCGATCACAGGTATACGCGTTTCGCTTGCCAGGCCGGCAACCAGCCCCAGTTGCGCTTCCGTACCCTCGACAACGTCACTGTCGATATCCGTGACCACAATCGCCGCAAAAGGCGTGTTTTCGAACGATTTCAGAAATGCGGACGGCGTGTAGGCACTGGCCTGACGCCAGCCATCCGACATCACCTGTCCCTTCCACACATCCACCGCCAGTACGATCTGGTCCGGATGACGTTTTGCCATATCCTTGACGGTCTGCGGATCTTGTGTGGCCAGCGAACCGATCACGATCCGCCCTGCACCTTTTTCGATCCAGCGCTCGACCGACGCAACTGTGCGAAAACCGCCACCCAGCTGTACGGGAATTCCCGCCGACCGGATAATCTGTTCGATCAGTTCATTGTTTTCATCGCGCCCTTCAATTCCGTCGAAATCGGTCAGATGCATCCATTCTGCCCCCGCAGCGGCATACCCACGCGCCGTTTCCACCGGGTCTACATGCCAGATCATCGGCTCTTCGATCCGTCCGCGTTTCAACGACACGCAGCGGCCGTGTTGCAACTCGATTGTCGGATAAATAATCATGACACCATTCCTTCTGATTGGCAGCAAGACGCCCAGAACCAGCGCCCGATCCTGCGCTTATACCCTAACGTAAGGTGGCGTTGCTTTCAATTCGGCACAAACCTGTCCGTTCGCGTCATTTTGCGCCGATTAGCGTTGCGGTGCTTTGTCCCGGCGCATCAATTGCACCTTCGATCCATCATGCTCTGTCGTGCGCAGATTTGAATAACCAAGCGCATTCGCCAGTTTCAGAGAGGTTTCATTTTCCGGGGCGACCATGCAGACCAAGGGCCCCGGAATCACCCTGTCATACCAATCATGCACGGCCATGGTGGCCTCGCTTCCCAATCCCTTTTGCTGCGCCTCTGACGCCAGAACCCAGCCGGTTTCGGGAAAGGGATCAAAATCTGCGCCCAGATCACGCCCGCCGTTGAAAAACCCGGTTTGGCCGATCATTTTGCCGCTGGCGCGGTCTTCGATCGCCCATTGCCCGAATCCGGTCAGTTGCCATTGGCCTGCGATACGCACAAACGCGCGCCAGCTTTGCCCACGGCTGCGCGGTTGTCCAAACACATGCCGCGCCACTTCTGGATCAGCCCAAATCTCGGCAAACCGGGCAAAATCTTCCATCCGCAAAGGGCGCAGCGTCAGGCGCGAAGTATTGATCAGGGGAACGGCGCGGATCATGGGGCGGGGTCCGGTAATAACGAAAGGCTCAGTGTCTGTGTTGAAGCGCTTTGGCCCGATCCGCAAGCACGCGATTGCCTTTATAACGCAAAACGGCGCCTTTCCGCAGAAAGACGCCGTTTTACTTAACGAAAGTGCCGGATCAGGAAGCTTCAGTAATGAACTTCACTGCATCGCCAAAGGTTTGAATGGTTTCGGCTGCATCATCCGGGATCTCAATGCCAAACTCTTCTTCAAACGCCATCACCAATTCCACGGTGTCCAAGCTGTCTGCGCCCAGATCGTCGATGAAAGAAGCGTTTTCCGCCACTTTGTCTTCCTCGACACCAAGGTGTTCTACAACGATTTTTTTAACGCGGTCTGCAACGTCGCTCATATTCAGTCCTCATAATGGTGGGCGCGTTGGCCCGGTGTTGCCCTTACCCGAAAGGGTTGGCTTGGATAATCCCCAGACGGGTCTGGCTCTGGTCCCGAAAACATCGGGGGCCAAAGGGCGCTGCAAACGCCCAATGGAAAAAACTGCGCCGCCTATAGCACACCATGCGCCGATGGCAAACGCTTTCACAACCGTTCAAACTGCGCGGCTGTGATCGCCTACAACATGGCCATACCGCCGTTCACATGCAAGGTCGTTCCTGTGACATATCCGGCCTGGGGGCTGGCCAGATACAATGCTGCTGCAGCAATTTCTTCTGCATCGCCCATACGCCCTGCCGGAATCTGGCCCAGAATCCCGGCCTTCTGATCATCGGTCAGCTTGTCGGTCATTGCCGTCGCAATGAAACCCGGCGCAACCGCGTTTACCGTTATTCCGCGGCTTGCCACCTCATAGGCCAGCGATTTGGACATTCCGACCATCCCCGCCTTGGACGCGGCATAATTCGCCTGACCCGGATTGCCGGTGGCCCCGACCACGGAGCTGATGTTGATAATCCGCCCCCAACGCGCCTTCATCATGCCGCGCAGCACGCCTTTGCACAGCTTGAAGGTTGCGGTCAGGTTCACGTCCAGTACCGATTGCCATTCCTCGTCCGACATTCGCATGAACAGGTTATCACGGGTAATGCCTGCATTGTTGATCAGAATATCAACGCTGCCCATCGCCTCGTCCGCCTGTTTGGGCAATGCATCGACAGCTGCCATATCGCTCAGATTACAAGGCAACACATGGGCGCGTTCGCCCAGTTCCGCAGCCAGCTCTTCCAGCGGGCCGGTGCGTGTCCCCGACAGGGCAACCGTCGCCCCTGCGCTGTGCAGTGCCGTTGCAATCGCACCGCCAATACCGCCCGACGCGCCTGTGATCAGTGCATTTTTTCCTGAAATATCAAACATTCTTCATTCCCTGTTCAAGTTGCCGATAGGGCAGCAATGTCTTCCGGTGTGCCAAAGGCCCGTGTTGCGATTTCGCGATCAATCCGGCGGATCATCCCGCTCAACGCCTTGCCTGCGCCGATTTCCCAAATCTCGGTGACACCCTGCTGCGCCATCCACAACACGCTTTCCCGCCATCGCACCGATCCTGTGACCTGCTGCACCAGAAGCGATGCAATTTCGCCCGGGTCGGTTACGGCCTCGGCGCGGACATTGGCCACCAGTGGCACGACAGGCGCGGAAATTGTAACGGCGCTCAGTGCCTCTGCCATGGCATCTGCGGCGGGCTGCATCAATGCACAATGAAACGGGGCGCTTACGGGAAGCAAAACCGCGCGTTTTGCCCCGTGCGCCTTGGCAATCTCCACCGCGCGCTCCACCGCAGCCTTGTGGCCCGAAACGACCACCTGCCCCGGATCATTGTCATTGGCTGCCTGGCATACCTCGCCCTTTGCAGCCTCGGTCGCGACCGATCTGGCCGCTTCGAAATCCAGCCCCAACAGCGCTGCCATTGCGCCCACGCCCACCGGAACAGCCTCTTGCATGGCCTTGCCGCGGATCCGCAACAGTCGGGCCGTATCGGCGATCGATATTGCGCCCGCCGCTGCCAGCGCCGAATATTCGCCCAGCGAATGGCCTGCAACATAGGCCGCATCGCCGATTTTGATCCCCTCTGCCTCAAGCGCGCGCATCGCCGCAAGCGATGTCGCCATCAGCGCCGGTTGCGCGTTCTGCGTCAGGGTCAGCGCCTCCTGCTCCCCCTCCCAGATCAATCCGCTCAGGTTTTCGCCCAGGGCGTCGTCAACCTCGTCGAAAACGGCCTTGGCCGCCGGATAGGTCTGCGCCAGCGCCTGCCCCATACCGATGCTTTGGGCGCCTTGGCCGGGAAACACGAATGCGGTTGTCATGGATGGGGGTCCTCCTACTGTCCAGTTGCCTTGGTGTAGACTGCACCGCCAAGCCAGACAAGCCTTGCACCGCGCGTCCGCAGACCGCCTGTGCGGCAACGCATATTGCGCCTCGCGCCAACAGCTTACAGTCTGGCGCGATCCACAGGGGAATCACGCCATGCCACGTTCCAACACCAGCCACAGCTATGGCAGCGTCGCAAAAACCTTTCACTGGTTGGTGGCGCTGCTGATCCTGACGGTTATTCCGCTGGGGATCATCGCCAATGACATGGCCTATGACACATCCCGGCAATTGGCGCAGAAGGCGTTGTTGTTTTCGATCCACAAAACACTGGGCATAACCATCTTTTTTGTCGCTCTGGCACGCATTTTCTGGGCAATCACCCAGCCCAAACCCGGATTGCTGAACGCTGACAACCGGTTAGAGGCAACACTGGCGGAAACCGCCCACTGGCTGCTTTACGGGTCTTTGGTTCTGGTGCCGCTGACGGGCTGGATCGGCCATGCGGCCACAACAGGCTTTGCGCCGATCTGGTGGCCTTTCGGTCAGTCCCTGCCCTTTGTGTCCAAGGATGAAGGTATCGCGCATCTGTTCAGTGGCCTGCATCAGGTTCTGGAACGCTTGTTAATCGTTACCCTTGTCTTGCACATCGCCGGCGCGCTGAAACATCACATCATCAACCGAGACGCCACGCTGCGCCGCATGCTGCCCGGCCATGTGAACGCGCCCGCACCGCCGCCGCAGCACAAAACCGCCCTGCCCTTGATCGCGGCCCTGATTGTGTGGGCCGCGGCCCTTACGGCGGGAGCTTATGCCGGCTTTTTCCACCGCGACACAGCGACGGTGCCCGGTGCGGCGCTGGAAGACGTGCCATCGCAATGGATCGTGCAGGATGGCGCGATCACTATTTCTGTGACTCAGTTCGGCAGCACCGTCACCGGCACTTTCGCCGATTGGACGGCGGCCATCACCTTTGATCCAACCGAACGGGACGACCGCGCCGGTAGTGTCGACGTGACCATCGCCATTCCTTCCCTGTCCCTTGGGTCAGTTACAGCGCAGGCCCTTGGCCCCGATTTCTTTGATGCAGCGACATTTCCCACCGCCCGTTTTACAGCCGACATCCTGCCGATGCCCGATGATCGCTACGTTGCCGAGGGCACGTTGACGATCAGGGGCGCCACCGTTCCCGTCACTCTGAACTTTGATCTGGCAATAACAGACGGAGTGGCCGAGATGCGCGGCGATCTGATGCTGGACCGGCGCGATTTCGGTATTGGCGACAGCATGAGCGATGAAAAATCGCTGGGCTTTCCAGTCAAGGTGGATGCCACCCTGCGTGCCAGCCAAGCGGACACCTGAAGATGCGAAAAGCCCGCCCCGCCGATATGGCAGGACGGGCTTTTTACCTTACGGGCGGACGTTTTAATCCAGCTTCATTGCTTCAATCGAAATCTCAAGCGCGATCTCGTCCCCGACAAATGGCGCATAAAGCCCAAGGCCAAAATCACTGCGCATCACCGATCCGGTTGCATTGAAGCCGATTGCCGGTTTGCCGTTGAACGGCGGAAACGGATACTCCGCGAACACTCCGGTCAGAACGGTATCCAGCACCACCGGTTTGGTCACACCATTCAATGTCAGGTCGCCGGTGATCAGCGCGGTATCTTCGCCCGTGACCTCGATTCCGGTGGATGTGAATGTCACCAGCGGAAATTTCCCCAGTTTGAAAAAATCACCGGATTTCAGAAAATGATCGTCACGCGCCTGCCAGCCGGTGACCAGCCGGTCCGCCGCAATCGAAACCGCAACAGAAGATGCGGCCGGATTGTCCTGATCAAACATCACCTCGCCCTCGAACCCGGAAATCAGGCCGTGCGTCGTAGAAAATCCGGCGTGATTATAGGAAAACGCCACTTGGGAATGGCTGGCATCAACGGTGTATTTTTCAGCTTCGGCCAGTGCGGTCGTGGCCGAAAGCGCCACCGCAGCGGCAATTGGGAACAGTTTCATTTGATTTGGCTCCTGAAATGAAAACGGGTCATGCCCATCATAAATAGGCACGACCCGTTTTTTACAATTCAGCAGAAATCAACAGACCCTGTGATCACGTGAACACTGGCGTTTAGCAAAGCCGGTGTCCACAATCCTTCAGGCGCACAATGTGTCCAACTGGCGGCTGAGCGCACGGCGCGTATCGTCGTTTTCGATCGGAAAGCTGGCCAGCTCACTGCCATCGATATCCCACAATGTCACAACATTGCTGGTCACTTTGGCCCCGCCCAGACTGTCATAGCTGCGGCGCAAAATGGTTTTGGCCTTGTCGCCATCCACAATACGGACCTCGCGGCGGATTGCGTCAAACTGGATTTCGGATTTGTCCGGTGCCGGAAACATCTGCATCAGTGCCAGTCCGCTCAGCGCGCAGATCAGCGACATCACCAGTTTCATCAGCAATACTTCGGCATCCCACATCGCACCGGGCGCGACCCAAAGCGCAAACGCGGCCAGAACGCAGCCGGCACCCAGTACACGCATCGACGTGCGCATGATGGCAGAACCATCGTCATATCCGCCGGAAATAGCATCCTGAGACGCCGTTGCAGTTCCGTGCTTTGAACCCGAAGACAAAAATTCAGAAGTTGCAGTCATGTTATTCATCCCTTGTGTACTCGTGAAATTCTATTTCGTTTTTGATTGCTCTTACATTCGCGGGACATCACGGCAGGAATGGGGCAGGCCCAAGGTCATTGACAGGCAGTTGCACGACGAAGGTGCGGCAGAAAACCCAGAATGTGACGGACCGAAAACACTGTTTTACCTTTCCAGCCAGCCCCACACTTCCTAGTGTCATGCAAGAAAAGCGATCTGAAAGAGGTGCCCAGTGCCATCCATGTTTGATCCGGTTGACGTTCCCTTCATGGGCGCAAAAAAGGAACATGAACTGCCTGACGCGGATGTCGTCATTTTCGGCGCACCGCATGGAACGCCCTACCGTGATATCGACAACACGCCTTATGCTGCCGCACCAGACAGCCTGCGCGCCGCTTTGGCGGAAGATTCCCAATGGCTTGACCACTGGGATTTTGATCTGGACGGCCCGCTTCTGAACGATGGACCCTGTCGCGTGGCCGATGCGGGCAATCTTAGAACATCTTTTCAGGACGGCGCAGGCAACCGGTCCCTGATCGAAACCGCGACATCCGAAATTTTAAAGGCGGGTGCCGTCCCGGTGATGATCGGGGGTGACGATTCCACACCGATCCCCTTTATCAAGGCGTTGGCGCCATTGGGGCCGCTGACCATCATCCAGATAGACGCGCATATCGACTGGCGCGATGAACGGCGCGGCGAACCTTTGGGCTTTTCCAGCACAATGCGGCGCGCCTCGGAAATGGATCATGTAAAACAGATCGTGCAGGTCGGCATTCGCGGTTTGGGGTCTGCGCGCCGCACAGAAGTGGAAATTGCGCGCGACTGGGGGGCAACGATCATTCCCGCGCGGGAATTGCACCGCAATGGTATCGAAACCGTCATGCAGCACCTGACACCTGCGTCCAGCTGCATGATCACGATTGATTGCGACGGCCTGGATTCTTCCATCATGCCGGCGGTCATGGCCCCGACCCCCGGTGGTTTGACCTATTACCAGACCGTTGATCTGATCGCGGCAGTCTCCAGAACCTGTAATCTGGTCGCGTTCGATATGATCGAATTTGTCCCGACACGCGACAGCACCGGTACATCCGCGTTGACGGCCGCCAGAATTCTGGCCAATGTCATTGGCTGTCTGGCCCGCCGCTAGGCACCGTAACGCCGGCCAGTGACAGCGTCCCTTGCCCTGTCCTGCAAACCGTGTATATGGGGCGTTCCTTTTGCAAAGATTTGAACCGCGCAGTCTCTCGTGGTGGGGCAGCAAAAGGCGAACCGCCCTGCCTTTGAAATGCGCCTTGATATAAAAGTAGGAGTGCACATGCCCCTTTACGAGCATGTAATGATTGCGCGTCAGGACCTGTCCAACACGCAAGCCGAAGGCCTTATCGAACATTTTGGCACCGTTCTGTCCGACAATGGCGGAAACCTCGTGGATCACGAGTATTGGGGCGTCAAAACGATGGCGTACAAGATCAACAAGAACCGCAAAGGTCACTATGCCTTTCTGCGGTCCGACGCACCGGCCCCTGCCGTGCAGGAAATGGAGCGCCTGATGCGTCTTCATGATGACGTTATGCGCGTTCTGACCATCAAGGTCGATGAACATGCAGAACTGCCATCCGTGCAGATGCAGAAACGTGACGAACGTGGTGATCGTGGCGAACGCCGCGAACGCCGTTGATCAACGCTTGAACAAAGGACGTTAAACCATGGCAGCCAAACCATTTTTCCGCCGCCGCAAAGTGTGCCCCTTCTCGGGCGACAACGCACCGGCGATCGATTACAAAGACACACGTCTTCTGCAGCGCTACATTTCCGAGCGTGGCAAGATCGTGCCATCCCGCATCACCGCAGTGTCGGCCAAAAAGCAGCGCGAACTGGCCCGTGCCATCAAACGCGCCCGCTTTCTGGCGCTTCTGCCCTACGCCGTGAAATAAGGAGTAAGCACAATGCAAGTTATCCTTCTCGAACGCGTGGCCAAACTGGGCCAGATGGGCGAAGTCGTCGATGTGAAATCGGGCTATGCGCGCAACTATCTGCTGCCGCAGGGCAAAGCCCTTTCGGCATCCGAAGCGAACATCGCCAGCTTTGAGGCCCGCAAGGCCCAGCTGGAAGCGCAGAACCTTGAAACCAAGAAAGAAGCCGAATCCATGGCTGCGAAACTGGATGGACAGCAGTTCATCGTGATTCGCTCTGCCTCGGACGCAGGCGCGCTTTACGGTTCTGTTACCACCCGTGACGCCGCCGACGCGGCGACCGAAAACGGCTTTACTCTTGATCGCAAGCAGGTCGTTCTGACCGGCCCGATCAAACATCTGGGCGTACATTCGGTTTCCATCGTGCTGCACCCCGAAGTGACAGCAGAAATCAATCTGAACGTCGCACGTTCCCCTGAAGAGGCGGAATTGCAGGCATCGGGCAAATCCATTCAGGAACTGGCCGCAGAAGAAGAAGCTGCGGCAGAATTCGAAATCGCCGAATTGTTCGACGATATCGGAACTGCCGCTGCAGAAGACTTCGATCTGGCCGAATCCTCGGGTGTTGCCACCGAAGAACCCGCCAGCGACGAAGACGAAACACCGGCAAGCTGATCCCGATCAGCGACCTGACCCACATCAACGCCGCGCAGGTTTCCTGCGCGGCGTTTTTCGTTGCCGGCGCGCCATCGGCAGACCCTTGCGCATGGTGCACAGGCTGTCTTGCCTCATCTCGGATAAGCCGCCAGAAACAACTCAGTTGATCCTTTCGAAAGCGTATCCATGCCCGGGTTTTTCCGCCGTTTGGCTTTGATCCTTTTATGCGCAGCATTGGCCGGATGTGCCAGTTCGCAACCTGATCCTGTATCGCGGGCCGCGCCGCCCCTTTACCCCAATGAAACACCGCAGTTGCGTCAGCTGATCAATCAATATGCCGATCTTTACGATGTGCCCCGCCCCCTGGTGCACCGCGTTGTGATCCGTGAAAGCACACACAACCCCGCCGCGCGCAACGGCCCTTACATGGGGCTGATGCAGATCCATCCCAACACAACGCGCGGTATGGGCTATGACGGCCCCGCTGCGGGCCTGCTGGATGCGGAAACGAACCTGACCTACGCCGTCAAATACCTGCGCGGCGCGTGGCTTCTGGCCGATGGCAGTTATGACAACGCAGTCAAATGGTATTCGCAGGGCTATTACTACGAAGCCAAACGCCGTGGCATGCTGGTGGAAACCGGTTTGAAATCCTGACCCGGCCAGATCACCCGTTGACCGGCACAGCGGCCAAATCCTAACGCAACGTGGCCTTTTAGACGGAGGAGTGCCGCTCGGCCCTCTGTGGTGCGGCAGAGGCATCATCTGCGGCCGCAGACCTGTCGCACTGTTCCGTTTTGGCCTGAAGATGATCAGACCACGCCTGCCTGATAAGGCGCGCCCATTCCTGAAACGGATAGATCAGGATCAGAACCGGGTTCTTGTCGGCAATGCCGCTTTTCAAGGCGCCCATCGGCGCATCGCATTTCCCCGGATTGTAATAGGTGCCGAACATCACATCATAGATCGGCATCACATTGGCAAGGTTCTTGCCATAGGCTTCGGGCACATCGGCATGGTGCCAGCGATGGTAAACCGGCGACGCGATCAGGTATTTTAGCGGGCCGTGTTCGAATTCCAGATCCATGTGAACATATTTGCTGTGCAGGGTGTGGAAAATGATCACGACGGGAATGGCATATGGCATCTGCAACCATGTCAGCAGCAGAATATAGCTGCAGGTCATCAAAAACGCCTCCAGAAAATGAATTCTGTTGGCTTTGAATGCGTTGACATGGGTGTCGGAATGATGCGCCGCGTGGGTCGGCCAGCCCCATTTGGTGTGCATCAACCGGTGGTTCCAATAATCCACAAAGTCCTTGGCCGCCACGCCGATCAGGCAGACGATCCAGAAAGGTGTCGTATCCCAGAACTCCGGATCAAGCGTCGGAATGGACAGGGACTTATAAGCAGATTGCGCCAAGGCATTCAGATCATTCAGAAAGTATATCGCCACAAAAATGTTTGCACCGCCGACAAGAAGCGTGGCAACGGTGTTTTCAGCCGCATGCCTGCTCAGTTCCGATCTCTTTTTGAACCCGAAATACAAGATGAACACTGCGATGAAACACAGAACGATCTCTGATTTCCAGGTCGGATTGGCAAGCCAGTCTATCAGTTCCATAAGCCCTTACCCTTGGAATTGCCCAACAGGGTGCGACCGCAAAACGCCCGCAACGTCCTGACCGTTAAAGCGGTTAAAAGGGGCAGATTTGTGCCGCACACCGGGCGAGAATGTGCAGCGGTGTTGCCTGCATTCGCGCCAGTTGTGGCATGGATATGTCGGGCCCAACGAAAAAGGGCTGCCCCGCAGGACAGCCCCTTGTTTCAAAACCGGTGATCCGGCTTATTCTTCGTCAAGTGCCTCAACCGCCTTTTGCAAAGCGTCCTTGTTCACTTTCTTGTCTTTCACTTCGGCCAGTTCGAACACGTAATCGACAACCTTGTCTTCGAACAGCGGCGCACGCAGTTGCTGTTGCATCTGCTGGTTTTGCTGAACGAATTCAAAAAACTGACGCTCTTGTCCGGGGTACTGGCGCGCCTGGTTCATGATCGCCTGCGTCATTTCCGCGTCGGTCACTTCCACCTCGGCCTTGCGGCCCAGTTCGGCCAGCAGCAGGCCCAGACGCACGCGGCGTTCAGCCAGCTTGGTGTGTTCGTCCGTCGTTTCGATTTCCGGGTGATCGTGGCCTTCCACGTCCGGATTGTCTTCGTGCCACAACTGGTGTGCGATCTGGCCTGCCTCGGCAGTAACCAAAGACGGGGGCAGTTCGAACGAAACAGCCTTGTCCAGTTCGTCAAGCAGGGCGCGTTTCATCACAGCGCGTGCCGCACCGGCGTATTCCGCCTCCAACCGCTCTGCGATCTGTGCTTTCAGCGCGGCCAGATCCTCGGCGCCGAATTTCTTAGCCAGTTCGTCATCGATCTTGGCCGCTGTCGGTTCCTTGACGGCCTTGATCGTGCAATCGAACACGGCTTCTTTCCCGGCCAGATGATCGGCTTGGTATTCCGCGGGGAACGTCACGGTCACCGTTTTTTCTTCACCGGCTTTGACACCGACCAGCTGTTCTTCAAAGCCCGGAATGAACGAATTCGATCCCAGAACCAGCGGGTAATCTTCGGCTGATCCGCCTTCAAAAGCGTCACCGTCGACCTTGCCGACGAAATCCATCACGATCTGGTCGCCGTCCTTGGCTTTGCTGCCTTTCTTGCGATCCTTGAAATCCTGCGCGCTTTCGGCCAGATTTTCCAACGCTTCGTCAACAGCCTTGTCGTCCGCTTTCGCGACCAGCTTTTCCAGTTTGATTTTCTTGAAATCAACTTCGGGAATGTCGGGCAGCGCTTCATAGCTCATGTCGACCAGAACGTCGTCGCCTTCGTTCCAGTTCTCGTTGGTCATTTTGACCTCGGGCTGCAGTGCAGGACGATCGCCGCTGGCATCAAAGTGTTCTTTCATCGCGCCGTCGATCGCTTCCTGCATGGCTTCGCCCAGCACTCGCTGGCCGAACTGCTTTTTCAGCAATGCCATCGGCACTTTGCCCTTGCGAAAGCCCTTCATCTCGACTTCGGGCTGGGCCTCTTTCAGCTTTTCCAGCACCTTCGCGTCCAGCTCGGCACCGGTGACGGTAATGGAATAGGCGCGTTTCAGACCTTCGTTCAGCGTCTCTGTGACCTGCATCAAATGTTCCCCATAGGTTTGTGCGCGCGCGGACCGCACGCCATGCAAATTTGGGGCCTTCTATTGGTCCGCAACAGCCTGCGCAAGGGGCATTGCGCGCTCAACCGGTCTGTTGCGCAAGAAGGCGCAAAAAACCATGGGTTCAGCGCAGCATCTCTTGGCTTCAGAATTTGAAACGTGCGCCAAACAGAACCGACTCTGCATCCCTGAACGAAGCCCCGACCTGACTGTAGGCATAGGACCGATAGCCCAGATACGCCTCCAAGTTCAGGCGGTCGATCTTTTGCACCGCGCCAATTCCGAAACTTTCCGAAGACGATCCGGCCACCAGAAAATCGCTGCCGTCGTAATAATCTACAGAAATCGCCGTTGTACCCGCCCCGATCCAATTGCCGATATAGCCCAGCTTGACGTATCCGTATTTGCCACCTCCGTCGCGACTGCCGGTGGCAAGCGTGCCGTTAAAACCCGAACTGTGCAGCACAGAGACTGATCCGAACGTGTCTTCCTGATTGAACGTATCGCCGTCTCGATAGGAATACGCGATCCCCGCATTCACTTTGAAATCACCCAACGTTTCGTTGTACTTCAGCGCGATGTCTGAAAACGTCGCGTTTATGTTAGGGTCCAGAATTTCCTCGCCATAGGCAGCGGACAGGCTGAATCCGGCAAAGCTGGGTGTGTCATACCGGATCCGGCCGCGCCGCCCGCTGTCCAGATCACTGAATACCGCCCCGATCGCCACGGTAGACAACGCGCCGGCGGAT
Source organism: Sulfitobacter sp. JL08 (assembly GCF_003352045.1). Taxonomy (NCBI): domain Bacteria; kingdom Pseudomonadati; phylum Pseudomonadota; class Alphaproteobacteria; order Rhodobacterales; family Roseobacteraceae; genus Sulfitobacter; species Sulfitobacter sp. JL08. Next base: position 1,749,134 of record NZ_CP025815.1, on the reverse strand, counting down.
GTTCGGAACAGGTATGCACCCGCCGTATCCGAAATCGACGAATACGTCACCAGCGTCGTACCCGACAGATCGTTTTCGGCCACACCATCCGTCGCCATGCTGCCCTGCCCGACATAAAAAGTACCGTATATCGGTGTTTTCAGGCTGAAATCGACCTTGCGGATATTGGTGCGATCCCAATCGAACTCATCGACCTTGAACAACTGGCTCACCCCGGCCGACCCGCGAAACCCGAACGCGGATTCAAAATTGAACCGAAAGGTATTTTCTCCGTATTGCTGGGTAAAATCCAATCCGAACCGGCTGTTGGAATTCACGTTGTCGACAAGATTGCGATAGCTTTCTACACCGTCATCAAAATACAGAAAGGCCGGATCAAACTGCCCGTAAAACAGCACAGAACCACCACCATCCACGTCATAGCGAAACTCAGCCAGTGCGGAACCGGCGGTTGAGGACAACAAAACAGCGATCAGGGCGGTGGCGGTACGGGGCATCGGAGTGTCCTTTGTTATTGTAATTCTCGGCGCGCCATCCCGGTCGACCGAAACAGCCTATGCGGGAAACGTAACATACCCACCCGTAGCGCGGGAAGTCGCAGTTGTCACATCACTCGGAACAAAGGGGAAGGTGGTGCGGGTGAAGGGCATTGAATTACTATATCTTGGTATCCCATGGGACATGCGATTTTACAAAAAATGCTTAAATACAATAATATAACTGTTTCACCCTATTCCATTGTGCCCCACTATATACCATATATAGAGGTGGATAGCAGGGTGGATAGAAAATGGCTCGACCAAAACACAAGCTTACAAACGCAGAACTGAAGGCCAAACCTCCTGGCAAATACTCGGACGGTGGCGGGCTTTGGTTCCACATGCGGCGGGACGGTGGCTCTCAATGGTTTCTGCGCTATACGATTTTCGGGCGGCGGCACGAGATGGGGCTTGGCGGCTTTCCTGATGTGTCATTGAAAGCCGCGCGTGACGAGGCCGACAAGTGGCATGCGGTTCTGCGCGAAGGCAAGGACGCCATCAAGGAACGTGAGCGCCAGCAGCGCGAAGCTGAAAATAACATGTACATTCTAAGAGACGTCGCGCTTGATGCTTTCGAAAGCCGCAAAGCGGAACTGAAGGGTGACGGTGAGGCTGGGCGTTGGTTTAGCCCGCTCGAGCTACATGTACTACCGAAGCTAGGTAAGATGCCTGTGTCGCAGATCGACCAGCGCGATATTCGCGACACACTGGCCCCCATCTGGCATGAAAAAGCCCATACCGCGCAAAAGGCCATGAACCGTCTGAGCATATGCATGCGCCACGCGGCGGCGCTGGGCTTGGACGTTGACTTACAAGCAACCGACAAGGCCAAGGCGCTTTTAGGCAAACAGCGCCACAAGACGCAGAACGTACCGGCCTTGCACTGGCAGGACGTGCCGCAATTCTATCAAACGCTAACTGATGGTTCCGTAACCCATCTGGCATTGCGTCTTCTCATTCTGACGGCTGTACGTTCACGGCCATTGCGGTTCATGCGCCTAGACCAGATCGAAGGCGACATCTGGACTATCCCGGCAGAAATGATGAAAGGCCGCAAGGACGCCACCAGCGATTTTCGGGTGCCATTGTCGCGGGAGGCGCTGGACGTGATTGAGCAAGCCTCTGCGTTTCAGCGCGACGGGTTCTTGTTCCCAAGCGTTCGCAAGGGCGTGATTTCTGACGCCACAATGTCACGTCTAATGGAACGGCGTGGCATGGCTGAACGTCCGCATGGGTTCCGGTCGTCTTTTCGGGATTGGGTCGCCGAAACCACCAACACGCCGCATGACGTGGCTGAAACCTGCCTTGGGCATACAGTTGGCGGTTCTGTGGAGCGGGCCTATAGGCGTACGGATTTTCTTGAACAGCGGCGCGCGCTGATGGAGCGTTGGGCAAACTGCCTGTTAGGGAATCTCTGAAGAACTTCCCCATTTTGGCTTGATTTGGTATGGTTTCTGCGGATGAGAGAGGAGCCCGCCGATGCCCAAACAGCCTGCCATTCCCGGCCTTGGTGATGCGGTGAAGAAGAAGGTGACGCGCCGCGAGAAGTTCCTGTCGGAGATGGATGCGGTGGTGCCTTGGGGTCGTCTGTTGGCGCTGATCGAGCCGCACTATCCGAAGGTTGGGTCAAAGGGTGGTCGGCCACCGATGCCACTGGAGACGATGCTGCGAGTGTATTTCCTTCAGAGCTGGTACGCGCTGAGCGATCCGATGGCCGAAGAGAGCCTGTATGACAGCGAGGCCATGCGCCGGTTTGCCGGTATCGAGCTTGGCGATGACCGCATCCCCGACGAAACAACGATCCTGAACTTCCGGCACCTGCTGGAGAAGCATCAGCTGACCGAGAAGCTGTTTGCCGAGGTGAATGCCTATCTTGCCGACAAGGGCGTCACGCTGCGCTCTGGCACGTTGGTGGATGCGACGATCATCGATGCGCCGTCCTCGACCAAGAATGAAGCCAAGGCCCGCGATCCCGAGATGTCATCCACCAAGAAGGGTAATGACTGGTACTTCGGCATGAAGGCCCATGTTGGCGTCGATGCAGACAGCGGCATCGTCCACAGCCTGGAGACCACCACTGCCAAGACCCACGATAGCCAGGTCTGGGACGAACTGCTGCACGGCAACGAAACATCCGTCTGGGCGGACAAGGGCTACGTGCATTCCGAACGAGAGGCGGCCTTCACCAAGGATGCAGGCCGGTTCTGGGGCGTGATGCGCAAGGCACCCAAAGGTGGCGAACTGGATCCGCTCGACGTGCAGATCAACCGGATCATCGCAAAGGTCCGGGCCAAGGTTGAGCACCCGTTCCGGATCCTGAAGCGCCAGTTCGGCCACGTGAAGACGCGCTACCGTGGGCTGGCCAAGAACCGGGCGCATCTGTTCACGCTCTTCGCCCTCGGCAACCTGTTCATGACCCGGAGAAAGCTGGCAGCATGAGGCAGAGTCTGCCCAAAAACGCCGAAACCGCCACTCAGGCGGCCGAAACAGCGGGAAAATCGCTGGAAATGGGACGTCTGACGCCCCAAACTACCTTCAAGCCGGCACGGCGGCGAAGCCGAAGGCGTTGATCAGACGTTCCTTAGAAAAACCTAATGTTGTCGTTTGCCTAGATGTTCGTGCAAAATGAGTATTACCGACGATGCACGCAGAACTCTAAGTTTTCTCATTTCCGAAAAAGATATTGGAATCGCCGTAAGCATTGTTCAGAAAATGAGCCATGGCGATCTTTACGCGCTTGGGTGCGAAGTTTGGCGATTACTGCCAAAAAGAGAAAGAGGCCATGGCGTCGAAACTTTCGAAGGCCCGATATTATTCCAAGAGACCAAAACTAGTAGCCAGAGGCATTTGCTAAGCCTTTGGCAAATCGTCAACTCTGAAGCAAGATGTCGGGCAGAACCGCTGCCGCCACCGTTCGAGAAAAGGAATCTCTGAAGAACTTCCCCATTTTGGCGTGATTTGGTATGGTTTCTGCGGATGAGAGAGGAGCCCGCCGATGCCCAAACAGCCTGCCATTCCCGGCCTTGGTGATGCGGTGAAGAAGAAGGTGACGCGCCGCGAGAAGTTCCTGTCGGAGATGGATGCGGTGGTGCCTTGGGGTCGTCTGTTGGCGCTGATCGAGCCGCACTATCCGAAGGTTGGGTCAAAGGGTGGTCGGCCACCGATGCCACTGGAGACGATGCTGCGAGTGTATTTCCTTCAGAGCTGGTACGCGCTGAGCGATCCGATGGCCGAAGAGAGCCTGTATGACAGCGAGGCCATGCGCCGGTTTGCCGGTATCGAGCTTGGCGATGACCGCATCCCCGACGAAACAACGATCCTGAACTTCCGGCACCTGCTGGAGAAGCATCAGCTGACCGAGAAGCTGTTTGCCGAGGTGAATGCCTATCTTGCCGACAAGGGCGTCACGCTGCGCTCTGGCACGTTGGTGGATGCGACGATCATCGATGCGCCGTCCTCGACCAAGAATGAAGCCAAGGCCCGCGATCCCGAGATGTCATCCACCAAGAAGGGTAATGACTGGTACTTCGGCATGAAGGCCCATGTTGGCGTCGATGCAGACAGCGGCATCGTCCACAGCCTGGAGACCACCACTGCCAAGACCCACGATAGCCAGGTCTGGGACGAACTGCTGCACGGCAACGAAACATCCGTCTGGGCGGACAAGGGCTACGTGCATTCCGAACGAGAGGCGGCCTTCACCAAGGATGCAGGCCGGTTCTGGGGCGTGATGCGCAAGGCACCCAAAGGTGGCGAACTGGATCCGCTCGACGTGCAGATCAACCGGATCATCGCAAAGGTCCGGGCCAAGGTTGAGCACCCGTTCCGGATCCTGAAGCGCCAGTTCGGCCACGTGAAGACGCGCTACCGTGGGCTGGCCAAGAACCGGGCGCATCTGTTCACGCTCTTCGCCCTCGGCAACCTGTTCATGACCCGGAGAAAGCTGGCAGCATGAGGCAGAGTCTGCCCAAAAACGCCGAAACCGCCACTCAGGCGGCCGAAACAGCGGGAAAATCGCTGGAAATGGGACGTCTGACGCCCCAAACTACCTTCAAGCCGGCACGGCGGCGAAGCCGAAGGCGTTGATCAGACTTTCCAAAACAATCCCAATTGGGAATCCGCTGAACGAACCGGTAAGTTTGGCAATTCGTGTTCTTAAGGATTGGGGGCTGGATTACGAAGGTTGGGACTCAACATATTTGTACATTGAGCGTGACAGCGGACAAATTCATCAAGTGAAAAAAACGCTCTTTGAAGAATGGCGAAATAATTCTGAACAATATTTAGTATTAGGCCAGACCGAACCCAGCCTAGTTGTTACCAATATTCAAGCTGCCGAAGACATACAAATGGAGTTTCACAATGCCGGGGAACCCGCCCGCAAATTCGTAGTTACAGAACAACTAAGTGTAAGTGACTACAATCTATTTCGTACAAAGCCTTTACGACAACATTTCTTTATTGACAGCTTCGAGTTAAACACTCCGTTTTGGCACGCCCTATATATATTACACCTGTATAACGAAGGTTACATGGCGGAATGGCGCGACGCTATGAAAAGCGTGGCTAGCAAAAAGAGTAGCCGCGGTTTTTTGGGTTCAGCAATTCAAAATATCGCACTCTATGCATTGGAAATCGGTAAGTCTTGCGAGGCTATAGAAAAGAAAAAGTTCGAAGGGGCCGCGTTAACGGGACTCAAGGTTAAATCTGGCCTCCAGGCCGCTGCTGAATCAACCAATTTGCAACATCGCAGTCTTCGTGATGCACGCTTCGAACGATTGGCTAGCTTGATAGATAAGTTTGGATTGGATCAATCCGCACGCATTTGTGAAAAAGAAGGCCTGGGGGGATGGCAGGCGATCAAGAAACAATGGCAGCGCCATAAACAAATTCGGGACACCTAGGCCACTGTCCCGTCCGCATTAATGTACCACGTTGTTTAGCGATACAACATGGAGCACGCTAATGCGCTATCTATCCTTCCGCGACCTTCAGGCCAAACTTGGCGGCAGAGGGCGCACGACCATTTACCGGGACGTTGAATTCGGCCGCTTGCCCAAGCCGGTAAAACTCGGCTCACGCCTTTATTGGAATGAAGCCGAAATCGACGCTGTGCTTAACAAAGGCGCAGCATAAGACCCACCCCACCCAAGCTAGGCGCTTGGGCGTTGGGGCGGGAATATATCTTTCCGGGATACTCCCTCTATATACGCCCTGCGCCTTTTTTGCTCAAGCTAGAAAGGCATCAATAATGAGCAGTAACAATTGGCACTCAGGCAAAACGCAGATTTTCTGGACTTGCAAAGCGTTAATCGACGGGCGCACCATCTCCCATAAGACCGAAATCCGTGAAGTGCGCGGCTGGCGTCTTGGCTCAATTATCCATCGTTTAAAGGCGGAATTACACTGGCCCATTCTGGTCGAATATCGTGGCCCGGATAACATCGCGCACTATTGGTTGAGCAAGGACGCCATAGTCAGCGAATTGCGTTTTCCGCAATCAGCTAAGGCGCTGGGCGTGAAAGGGGATGCGGCACAATGAATTGCAAGCACACAATTTCGCTCCCAAGGGCCGAAAGTCGCACAACGCTATTGGTCGGACAAGAAACCGCTGATTGTTACGGAGCCATTCTCGCTACCTTGGATCACACACACCGCGTTATCGTCTGTAGAGATGGTATCCAATGGATAACCCAACGTCGCAAATCAGGTGGCGCAGACCGGCCTTGGCGGGGCTTGGGCTACTTCCGAACCCGCAAAGCTCTTATCCGAGCGTGCGCCACCTTGTGTGAGCGCGCTGACCCCGGCGCAATGTCCATCCTGCTTGCACTGCCGGACGTTATCGGGGGTGCGCTATAATGACAGATCGCAAGCTACCCGCGCCCCGCGACATACAACAACGCCGCCTCCGGTGGAAATACGGCCTAACCGAAACACAGGCCCGCGTCATTGCGGGTCTGTACTATGGGGAGGAGAAATAATGAACGTCCAGACCACTCCCAAAAACCTCAATGCGATGTCGCGCTACGCTAAGCGCGCGCACAAAGCCGTGGCCCGCGCTATTGGATACGCCCTGACCCTTGGGGATGCATCTTCTTGGGACAAGCTGACCAGTCTTTTGATCTTGCGTCTGTCTGACGCGGAACGCGCGGCACTTGCATATAGTTCTTTGCGTTCTCTCAGCGCCGAACACGCCGCTCTTGTTGTGGAGGCTGCGATATGACCGACGGTGATTTTGATAAATGGGTCGATAGCGGCTGCCCAGCCGACGCGGCGCAATTGGACACTTTGCTGCCCGGTCTGGCAAATCTTGATCCTATTACATACGACCAACAACGCGAGCGTATCGCCAAACAACACAATATTCGCGTCTCGACGCTGGATACCGAGGTACAGAAGTTGCGGCAGCGCGATGTTGTCGGTGATGGCGGCGCTGCGGCCTTCGAAGAGGTCGAGCTTTGGGGTGAGACTGTTGATGGTGCCGCGTTGCTTGGTAATCTGGTGGAAACGGTGGAGCGTTTTTGTATCCTTCCAGAATACGCGGCACCCTTGATGGCATCCTGGATTGTCCACGCCTGGGCGCATGATGCCGCTGATATAAGCCCGGTGTTGGCCTTCACTTCCCCTGAAAAGCGCTGCGGCAAGTCAACGGCGATGGCCGTCGTCCATGCGTTGACGCCAAGGGCTGAGATTGCTGCCAACCTTTCTTCCGCCGTCATGTTCCGCCTGATCGCGAAGCACAAGCCAACCCTGCTGATTGATGAGGCGGACACGTTTCTAGAATCCCGCGAAGAAATGCGCGGGATGATAAACGGGGGGCACAACAAGCAACTGGCCTTTGTCTGGCGCTGCGAGGGCGACGACTTCGAGCCGAAGAAGTTTGATGTCTGGTCGCCCAAGGCGGTGGCAATGATAGGCGATCTGCCGGACACGCTCGAAGACCGGGCGCTAGTGATCCAGCTAAAACGCAAGGAGAGCGGCGAAGCGGTGGAGCGCATGAGGGCAAGCCGGGTTGATGAATTGCTGCCGCTGCGCCGGATGCTGGCGCGCTGGGTGGCTGACAATGAAATCTCATTGGCAAATGCCGACCCCGATGTGCCTGAGCAATTGAACGACCGCGCGCAAGATAATGCGCGTTGCCTTTGTGCCATCGCAGATGTGGCAGCCGGTAATTGGCCGGAAACCATCCGATCCGCGCTCATTGGAATGGCAGCGATGCGCGCCGGAGAAGAGCGGAAATCCAAAGGCGTGATGCTGCTGACGGACATCGGCGACATTCTTGAGCTTTGGAAAGGTGGGCGGATCAAAAGCACTGATCTGGTGGCTGAACTGGTGTCAATTGAGGATGGTCCGTGGGAGGTTTGGCGCGGGGGCGAACCTATCACCTCGCGCATGGTGGCATCGCTTCTGAAGCCTTACGGTGTTCGCCCTGAAAGAGACGCAGGGTCACGCTTCTATGTCGTTGACGACCTACGCACCGCCGTTGCGAGGTACGTCTGATGGCATACCCTCCAAGGCACCTCTCAAAATAGCGTCACAAGCGTCACACCCGTCACGGCTGTTGGCAACCTGGATCACAAGCGTCAGCAAGTGTCACAGAAAACATAATGATTTCAATGACCCATGACGACCGTGACACTTGTGACGCTTATTTCCAGCCCTAAAAGAAAGAAACACTAAGCGTCATTCTAAGTGTCATGCAAGCGTCATTGGCGCGGGCCAGCGCAGAAACGACCGCTTTCAACAGTAGCCGACGTTCGCTGCAATTTGCACGAATGTCGCAGTTGCGGGACTTAGATGCCCTTTACTTCAGCAGGTTTTCAACAATTCCAAAAGTATCCACCTCCGATGAAAGACCATCTGTCACTTAGGATTTCATTATCAACTTTGGCCCACGGAATAAAGTATCCCTTCACGGCGTTTGCAGCCATCGAAGTAGCCAACATTACTGCACCCTGCGCGGTGGATGGCTACGGCGAGGCAATAAGGCATTGAGAAGGACTGCGTGTTTGCAGCTACGAAAATTAGGCGCAATCAATGCCGCATCCAGCATGGAATCTGACATCCCAAGTTAGTTCTTTATTAGAGCTTCCGTTGGCTGATTCGATCCTCAGCTGTGTGATTGTCGCCAGTACTGCGACAATGGCATCTCATCATTTTTATTGTGGCTAAATCTCCAGAGATTCATTGGAATTGTGGCTAAAGTTGGGCAAAAATGGACGGTTTTTGTGTTTATTGCCGCTTTTTTTTCATAACTGTGTTAGTCTCTCAGGGCATCGTGGGTCATTTTCAAATGAAACCAGTGCTTTTATTGAAGAGGAGTTTGAAATGCTTAAGAATTTTTTAGCAGTGTCGTCAATCGCCATTGCATCCTTGGTCGGCGGCACTGCGAGCGCCAGCCCTGTTCCTGCTACTGACAGCGTAGATACAATTCTTTCCCTTGTAATCGACGTCTCGGGCAGCGTTTCGACCAGCGAATACAACCTTCAAATGGGCGGTTATGCGGCTGCATTTAATGATGTAGACATCCAGAACGCAATTTTGAATGGCACACTTGGCAAAATAGCAGTGAACGTTGTTCAGTTCGCAAGCACAGCATCAGAGCGCGTTCAATTCCAAATTTTAGACGATGCCACCTCGATTTCTGCCTTTGCCACAACACTTGGTGCTTTAACACGCTTCGCTAGTAGCAGTACGAGTATTGCGAGCGGTATCACTACTGGTGCAGCCACAATCGAAAGTTGGCTGACTGCAGGAAACACAGCTACGCGAGCTGTTATTGATGTGTCCGGCGACGGGCAGAACAACTTTGGCGGCTCTGTTACTGCTGCGCGTGACGCCGCCCTTGCCGGAAACATTGATGCCATCAATGGTATTTCTATCGGTGGTGGATCCACCCTGCTCGACTACTATAAAGACAATGTAATCGGCGGAACAGATTCGTTTGCGATTGGTGCGGTAGATTTCGCTGCTTTTTCAGCTGGGGTCAAAACCAAACTGAAAGCTGAAATCACGGGTACACCACCAGGCGGCGTGGTCCCCGTTCCTGCGGCTTTACCGCTGTTAGCCGGTGGTTTGGCTCTCTTAGGTTTTGTAGGTCGTCGCCGTCGCAAGACTACCTGAACCAAGTCCAAGCTAATGAGTATTTGAGGAGCCGTTTGCGCGGCTCCTTTTTTGTGGATGGTCACCGCAACACGGGAGTGCAGCGAATACGGTTGGAACTTTGCGCCTAAGTAAAAGTCGCAAATCAGTAACACGCCGGAATGTAGGCGGGTCCACTAAAAGGCGAAGCAAACTAGGCGCTCCCAGCAATCTTTCGACGGTGACTTGCGTATATTCTGACATTCTGAGCTACGCAAATCCCCGTACGACGTTCCAGAACTTTTTAACCCAATTACGCCCCGTTCCCCCATCCCGGATTTCTGGTGGTGGTTTTATCACTGATCAAGTTTATGCGGTTGGTGTTCTTTCTGACGCCAATGGTTCTTTGCCCGAACCCAGCGCCCGCGCTTACGCGCTCCTGGCCTATGGGGAGGCGTCATTGGATGGCCACTAAGCCCTATAAGAAACATAAACGAGGGGCTGGGCGTCACGTCCAGCTTCCCGAATGGCTGCAATCCTCTAAAGCGTGGGCGACACTGAAGCCGGGGCCAAGGGCACTCTATGTGGAACTGAAACGGCGCTACAATGGAGTGAACAACGGGCGTATTCATCTAAGCCACCGTGACGCGGCCAAGGCGCTGAACGCTCAGCCGTTGCTCCTAGCCAGTGCGACGGCTGACAGCCACACCATATCAATTGAGAGGGAAGGCGCTATTCAGCGCCCTTTTCTAATGGGGCGGAACCGGAACAATATAAGACCATATGCTTTTCAAGCAAGCTAACCTCGCTTATGATTTCGACAAAATCTGGAGGTGAGTATGGGAGGGATTGGCAGTGGACAACACTGGCGCTGGAACGCAAAAAACACCACAGCGGACTATCGCTGCATAGACGTTCGGCATTGGGCGCGAAACGGGCAGCTTGAACCAGGAAATCGATTCAGTAGCTATTGGTCTTGCGATGGTGAGACGGTCGCCAGTATCAGCGTGAAGTCTGAACTAGGGCGCGTGCGCCTTATGTACCGTAACAAAAGCTATGGCGACGGTTGGGAAGATTTGGACTACCCGGTGCGCATTTCATCGACGCCATGTCACTATGGCGGACACCGCTATTGGTTCATTTGCCCGGCGCAAGGTTGCGGGCGGCGCGTGGCCAAGCTCTACAGCGGACACTGCTATCAGTTGGCCTACCCTTCGCAGCGTGAAGCAAGCTTTGAGCGCTGCAGAAGGCGCGCAGACAAAATCAGGGAGCGGCTGGGTTGGGCTGATGACCCGGATTTGATGGAAGGCATCAAGCCGAAGGGCATGCACTGGCAAACATATCATCGTCTCGTTGTAGAATTGGATGAATGGGACCGCAAAAGTGATGGAGGTTTTGCTTCTTACATTTCTCAGCGTTTGGGGCGACTTAAACCACTCCAATGGAAACTTTAAGGGTGGACAGCAGGGTGGATAAAGCTCGTAATAAAATGGGAAAAAAAATTTAAAACAATAACTTAGCATGTTTTAATGGTGCGGGTGAAGGGACTCGAACCCCCACGCCAAAGGCGCCAGAACCTAAATCTGGTGCGTCTACCAGTTCCGCCACACCCGCATTGGCGCGGGCATATCAAAGCTTTTGCACGGATGCGAGAGAAAAAGAAGCCCGGACATATCAGGCGGCGCGCGCGCTCCACAAAGCGGCTTCGGCACGGGTTATCAAGGGGCGCGCCGATGTCAGCGGGGCGGCGTGGTTCAGATCGCGATCGGGAAACAGCGCGCGCAATTCGGCGCAGGCGCTGTCTTGCAGGGCAAAAAGCGACGCGGGCCCCGGGTTAAAGCTTTCACTGGGCAGTCCGTCGGAAATCAGCACCTCGTGGCGCTCGCATTGCAGATGGAAATAGGTCGTCTCGGCCACGTCCCACGCGCGGGTAATCGTTGTGCCGTTGATCAGATGGATCGCGGCGGCAAGCACCTGTGGCGCCCCGAACAGCAACTCTGCCTGCGGCCCCTGCACCAGAATACGATGCTGCGGCGATACCATCATGTCGCGCACCGGCATGCCCTGCCCCAGCGCGCCTCTGGCGATCCGCACAGGGCGGAACGCGGGCCGCAACGCCATACGCAGCGAACTGACGCTGACCTGCCCGACCCAGATCAGCGGCTGCGCTCCGTGATCCAGCGTGTGCACCATATCGCCTACCTTCAGGTCTTCGATGCGGGCCAGCCCCGTGGGTGTCGCGATCTTGGTGCCCGGTGTGAAACAGGGCGGCGCGATGCTGCCCGACCCAAGCGGCGGCTGCCCGGTCCTTCGGCGGCCGAAATCACCTCAAGCGCCACGTTGCGCGGCGGGATGACATCGACAAAGGCGATACCTTCGATCGTGGCGTAACTGGGCGAGGAATTGTTCATGTTGACCGCGATGGCGCGATATTCGATCCCTGTATTCGGATCGCGCAATACCATCTGGTATTCGGCCTCTATCGTTGTGTTGTTGCCATAGGTCACACCATCAAAATCCTGCGTGCCCCGCAGCCTTTGATTGCCGTCATTGTCGTCAAAATTATTATCCGATCCACCGTCGCGCACACTGATTTCTTCGAAATTCGAAGATGTCAGCGTAATCGTCAGCCCAACCAGATGCGAACCGTCACCTTGGGTGACGCCATCCAGTTGCCCGCCACCGGATACGGTAACAGACGCTTCCCCCAGCGCCCAGAAATCATAATTTGCCATCGCCTGTAACCTGCCCGGCCTGCGAAATCGTTGTTTTCAGAAACTCTAGAACGGTGCCCCGGCTTTGTCACGTTAACCAATTGTGTCAACTCGGGGGCTGTTGCGCGCCCGGCACACCAAAAAAAGGCGCGACATGATCCCAATGATGACATAAAGTCATGAAAAAACCGAGGCAGACATAGCAGGATACGCCCATGAAACCGAAAACGGTCGGGCGCGTTGGCGGGCATGATCCGCAAACGGGCCAGTTGAACCCTGATCTGACAGCAGCGCAAGGCATTGCGTCAGGCTCCATCGTGATGACGCTTGACGGCGAAATGCCCGTCGAATTCCTCAACAGCGGCGACAGGATCGTGACCCGCGATACCGGCATGTCGGTGATCCGTTCAGTGCGCTCTTTCCAGACAACATGCCGCGCAGTGCGACTGCGGGCCGGATCACTGGGTCACACAAGGCCGGACCGTGATGTTATCCTGTCCGCCGATCAGCATGTCCTGATCCGCGACTGGCGCGCCGAAGCGCTGTTTGGCGGCAAACGGGCGATGGTTCCTGCCAGCCGCCTGATCGACGGAGAGTTCGTGACCGATCTGGGCGAAGTCGACATGCTTCTTTACCAGATCGAATTTGACTCGCCCCATGTGATCTATGTCGATGGCCTGGAACTCTACAGCACCCAGCCCGCCGCCTTGTCCGCAAACGCATCGCCGCGCGCATCGACTGTTCTGGCCAACGCCCGACAGGCCTAAAGCCCAAGATCGCGAAACACCGCAGGCAAGTGTTCGGAAAGATCCTCGGCGATCAATCCGGCGCCGACCTGTCGCGCGCATTCCACATGCAGCCACGCCGCCAGTTGCGCGGCGCGCAGCGGCTCAAACCTGCGCGCCAGCAATCCGGTAGTGAACCCCGCCAGAACATCACCTGACCCCGCCGTGGCCAGCCATGGGGCGGAACGCACGCCAGTTGCAGCATGGATCACACAGTGGCCGTCAGGCGCGGCAATCACCGTATCGGCCCCCTTGAACAGCACCACACACCCGGCGCGCTGTGCCGCCGCACGTGTGGCATCAACCTTGGAATAGGCAGGGCCAGACCGCGCAGGTGCGGCCAGCCTGTCGGCAATATCCGGAAACAGGCGGGTAAATTCACCAGCATGGGGTGTCAGTACACAACCGGCATGCAAGCGGTCCAGCAACGCCGGCGCCTCTGCCATCAGCGTCAACGCGTCGGCATCCAGAACAAGCGCGGGCTTGCGCTCTGCCTCAAGCGCAGCTTGCACCAATGCTTGCCCATGCGCATCCACCCCCAATCCCGGCCCAAGGCACAGCGCATTGATTCGTACATCCTGCAGCACGGCGCCCAGATCCGCGCCATCGGCCACGGGCCGCATCATCAGGGCGGTGATCTGGCTGGCCACTTCGGCCTGCGCGTCGGGCGGAACGCCCAGTGTCACCAGCCCTGCCCCGATCCGCAGCGCACCACGGGCCGCCAGACGGGCGGCGCCGGTCTTTCCCACCCCGCCGGACAGAATGAACGCGTGACCAAAATCATATTTGTGCGGGTGCGCCGGTCCCGCGTCACCCTTGTCCAGATCACGCCACACCGGTTGATCGTCTCCATCTTGCGGCGCAAGAAAAACATACTCGCCCGCGCGCCGTGTCTGATCGGCAAACCCAGGCACCGCGTGGGCAATATCGCGGCTTATGCCAATGTCCTTCACCACCACCTGCCCCGATGCCACCGCACCTTCGGCCAGATAGTGCCCGCGCTTGGGCGCGTGAAACGTCACCGTCAGCGCCGCCCGGCGATATGTCGCCCCGTTCGCGGTCAGGAACCGGCCGCTGTCCAGATCAAGCCCCGACACACAATCGATCGCCACCACATCCGCAACGCGGTCCGCGGCCAAAGCCCGCAATGGCGCACTGTCTTGCACAGGCCGGGTCAACCCGGTGCCAAAAAGCGCATCCACATAGATATCCGGTTCGCCCGGCATCGCAGGCGGAAAATGTGCCACATCAAACGGGTCGATGTCTCCCAGTTCCAGCCATCGCGCGCAATTTTTCCTTGCACTGTCAGGCAGCTTTTCCATGTCGCCCAGCAGGAACACCCGCACCTGCGCCCCCGCTTCCCTCAGCAATCGTGCAACAACGAACCCGTCTCCACCATTATTCCCCGGCCCGCACAGCACAACCGCTTTGAAACCCTGTTCATCTTTTTCCAAATACTTCGGGGAGCGCGAGGGGCTGGCCCCTCGCCCCGCCGCCCCAGGCCATCGCTCGCAAATGGCTTCGAACACGCCGCGCCCGGCGCGCTCCATCAATTCCAGTTCGCTCACATCGCCGCTTTGCATCGCGGCCTGCTCGATCTCGCGCATTTGGGCGGCTGTCAGAAGTTCACTCACCTCGCCGGACCCCACGATTCATTTGTGATTAAAACTTGTGCACGCTGCACAGTATTTGGGCGCATGTCGTCATTTTCCGTTCAGATTCCAGCACCGCTATCTTAACCGATTGCCGCGCCAAAACAGAAGTGGTCTGACGCCGCATGACGCATCTGCGAGGAGACCGGGATGAAAAAAATCGAAGCCATCATCAAACCGTTCAAACTGGACGAAGTAAAAGAAGCCCTGCAAGACGTCGGCGTGCAGGGCTTGTCCGTGATCGAGGTCAAGGGCTTTGGCCGTCAGAAGGGCCACACGGAACTCTATCGCGGCGCCGAATACGTGGTCGATTTCCTGCCCAAGGTGAAGATCGAGGTCGTGCTTGACGATGATCAGGTCGACTCGGCAATCGAGGCGATCGTGGATGCCGCCAAAACCGATAAAATCGGTGACGGCAAAATCTTTGTCTCCCCCGTTGAACAAACCATCCGCATCCGCACCGGTGAAACCGGTTCAGACGCACTTTAATCGCTTAACTCATACTTTCCAAAAAAGAGGACCCTTCGGAAATGAGCAAAAACAAAGTTCTCGACATGATCAAGGACGAAGATGTCGACTATGTCGATATCCGGTTCACTGATCCGCGCGGTAAACTGCAGCACGTGACCATCGTGGCCGATCTGGTGGACGAAGACTTCATCGAAGAAGGGTTCATGTTCGACGGCTCGTCCATCGCAGGCTGGAAATCCATCGAAGCGTCCGACATGAAGCTGATGCTGGATACCGAAAGCGCCTATATCGATCCGTTCTATGCTGAAAAAACCATCTGCGTGCATTGCTCGGTTGTCGAACCCGACACTGGCGAAGCGTACGAGCGTGACCCGCGCGGCACCGCCCAGAAGGCCGAGGCCTATCTGAAAGCGTCCGGTATCGGTGATGTCGCCTATATGGGCCCCGAGGCCGAATTCTTCTTGTTCGACGATGTGCGTTTTTCCAATTCGATCAACAAGGTGTCCTATGAAGTTGACGCAACAGACGCATCCTGGAACACCGACACGGAATACGAAATGGGCAACATGGGCCACCGCCCCGGCGTCAAGGGCGGTTACTTTCCGGTCAACCCGACAGACGAGGCACAGGATCTGCGCAGCGAGATGCTGTCGACTATGAAACGCCTTGGCATGAAGGTCGACAAGCACCACCACGAAGTGGCATCGTGCCAGCACGAACTGGGCCTGATTTTCGACAGCCTGACCAAACAGGCCGACGAATTGCAGAAGTACAAATATGTGATCCACAACGTGGCCCACGCCTATGGCAAGACAGCCACGTTCATGCCCAAGCCCATCGCAGGCGACAACGGCACAGGCATGCATGTGAACATGTCGATCTGGAAAGACGGCAAGCCCCTGTTCGCAGGTGACAAATATGCCGATCTCAGCCAGGAAGCGCTGTATTACATCGGTGGTATCCTGAAGCACGCCAAATCGCTCAATGCGTTCACAAACCCGGCCACCAACAGCTACAAGCGGTTGATCCCGGGCTTTGAAGCGCCGGTATTGCGCGCCTATTCGGCCCGCAACCGGTCGGGCTGTGTCCGTATTCCGTGGACAGAAAGCCCCAAGGCAAAACGGGTCGAGGCACGGTTCCCCGATCCAGCGGCCAACCCTTATCTGGCGTTCGCGGCATTGCTGATGGCCGGCCTTGACGGCATCAAGAACAAGATTGATCCCGGCGAAGCCATGGACAAGAACCTGTATGATCTGCCCGCCGAAGAACTGGCCGGTATCCCGACAGTGTGCGGTTCGCTGCGCGAAGCCATGGAAGAACTGCAGGCCGATCATGATTACCTGCTGGCCGGTGACGTGTTCACCAAAGACCAGATCGACGGCTACATCGATCTCAAGATGGAAGAGATCGAACTTTACGAACACACGCCGCACCCGGTTGAATTCGGTATGTATTACAGCTGCTGATGTTCCGGCTTTGGCCATGACACTTTTGATGCGGGCGCCCCGAAACGGGCGCCCGTTTGCTTTGGGGCCGATTGGGCCCGATTGGGATGGACGCCGCGCACCTGCACGTTATGCTCGCGATGAACCTGACATTTTCAAGGATATTGTTATGCGCCTCTTCGCCCTGCCCTTACTGGCCCTCCTGTTTGCGACCCCGGCCAGTGCCCAGACGCTGGAACGGATCAAGGACACAAGCCAGATGAATATCGGGTATCGGGCTGACGCTGCGCCATTGTCTTTTGCCCAGGCCGACGGGCAACCGGCGGGGTACAGTCCGCTGGTCTGTGTCGGCGTTGCGCAGGCGATTGCAAAATCCCTGCAACTGCCCGATCTCAAGGTCAGTTTCATTCCGATTGACACCGACGACCGGTTTGAAAAAGTCGCCAGTGGTGACATCGATATGCTGTGCGGTGCCGCAACAATCACGCTGGAACGGCGCCAGACAGTGGATTTTTCGGTGCCGATCTATGTTGATGGAACTTCGGTACTACTCCCCAAAACGATGGGATCGAATTTCGAGGATCTGGCCGGCAAGAAGATCGGGGTGCGCAGCAACACCACAACTCTCACGGTGCTGGAAGCGTCGCTGAAACAGGCGAATATCGAAGCCGAGGTGGTCAAGTTTACGGACCATAACGCCGGATTTGACGCGATCAAGGCCACCGAGATTGACGCTTACTTCGCCGATCAGTCGATTCTGATGTACGAATTCTTCACCCAGAAGTTGCAGGAGCAGTTCCAGCAACCCAGCCCCATCCTGACCCTTGAAAAACAGGGTTTGGCCCTGCCCCGCGGCGATGCCGATTTTCGTCTTGCCGTCGATACGGCACTGTCCGAAATGTTCAACAACGGCGCTATGGAGCAACTGTTCAAACAGGCATTTCCCGGCGTGAAACCCGGTCAGGCGGTGCAGGCCATGTATCTGATGTCGCCCACGCTGCCCTGATCCGGTGCTTGGGTACCGGTCCGGTCCACTTTCCTGTTTGTCTGATCGCATTTGCAGGTTAGCTTTGCCCTATCTGACACGTCCGAGTGAGGTTTCCATGCGCCGTTTACTTAAGGTTTTCGCTTTTAGCGCCCTGTCCGTTCTGCCCGTAGGCGCGCTGGCCGCCCAGTGCGGCAACACCGGTGCGGGCTTTGAAGCGTGGAAATCCGATTTTGCCAAAGAGGCGCGTCAGGCCGGGGTGAAGAAACTGGGGCTTCAGGCGCTTGCGGCCAGCACCTATGCCAAGCGCACCATTGCGGCGGACCGCAACCAGAAATCGTTCAGATATTCGCTGGAAAAATTCATGCAGGTGCGCGGGGCCGATACAATCGTCGCCCATGGGCGCAAACGCAAGGCGCGCAATCCGGACTATTACGCGACACTGGAGCGCCAGTACGGCGTGCCTTCCGGGGTCTTGATTGCTATACATGGCATGGAAACCGCCTTTGGCAGTTTCATGGGCGACAGCCCTGTCGTATCGGCCATCGTCACCCTGACCTATGATTGCCGCAGGTCCGATTTTTTCAAGCCCCACGCAATCGGGGCGCTGATACTGGTGGATCAGGGTGCGATCACCCCCGCCACCAAGGGCGCGAAACACGGCGAACTGGGCCATACCCAGTTCCTGCCCGGCAATGCGCTGACTTACGGGGTGGATGCCACTGGTAACGGGCGCGTCGATTTCTATAACCAGACCGATGCGCTGGCCTCGACCGCCAATTTCCTGCGCCAGAAGGGGTGGAAACCGGGCAAGGGGTATCAACAGGGCCAGCCCAATTTCGCCGTGATCAAACAGTGGAACGCCGCCACGGTCTACCAGCAGGCCATTGCCATCATGGCCGCGCGGATCGACGGCTAGCCCGCAAGACAAGGTGGCACCGGGGTTTATCCATTCCGGATACTGAATTTAATTTCCCTGATGACACAGTTTTTCCGCAATTTAGCGTCATACCCTTAAGCGAGAGTAATCGTGAGGGGACACACGAATTCGGGATTTTGCGGTATATCACGGCGGACTCGGGCTGGCGACAACGTCACGCGTGCGTTTGCAGAAAGTCGCCAAAACTGTCTGCTTTTCGCTGGAAAAGCAGGGTTACACTGTGGATATGTCTGCAGATCTGATCGCACATAAGGTGCATCTGTCATCCAATGCATGTTCCATTGAACTGCATGTTCTGCCTGCGAATGCGGCACAGCAGGAATGTGACACGACACAGGCACAGGCCGCATTCGACATCGGCAGCCGTATCGAAATCAAACTGTCCGAATGTGTGGCGGGTGATCCTGAATCGCTGCTGGCCTACCTGATGATCGACCTCGTGCGCACCCACAACCCGGAGGTGGTGGAATGGCTTGATCAATCGACATTGCTGCCGTCTGACGAATTCCTGTCCTGCTTTGAAATGTGCCCTGAAACCAACGTGGTCACGCCCAAGCGCCCGATCCTGACCAAACCTGCCCGCCGATTTGCAACGGTCAGGGCGGCAGCCAGATCGGCCAAGGTTTCGGGGACGAACTTGCAAACGCATTTCGTGCCGCTGACATCAGGCCTTGATTGGTCGTCGGCGCAGGTTGCGCTGGCCCATGCCTATCGCATCCCGCTCAAGGATGACGCGCTACCGGTCGCGCAGGACGACAGACTTTCGGATCCGCTGCGCCTGGCGACATGGGCCATGTCCGGCGTTGTCGCCTGTATCGCACTGCCAGTGGCCCTGAGCCTGTTCATTATCAACCTTCTGCGGGGCGAAGATTTTCGCCTGAACACACAGGCTTTGTCCGTCACCGGCCTGCTTGTGGCGCTGCACGCCAATGGCGCATTCGCGCAGGTCGTTGCCCTGTTGCCTGTCTAGCGGCAACACCTGCATCTGGCCGCGGCTTTCCTGACGGCCAGACCCAACCAACGCCAAACACCCCACCAGCGCAATTCCGCAATTGCGCAAATTTGCTGCCACAATTTGTGGTTACCGTGGTGTTATGCATTGTTGAAAAGGCGTCTTTCCATGTCACAGAACATTCCAGGCCCGACAGATATTGTTGACGCCGATCGCATCGCTCAGGAAACGGCCGGTTCCAAAATCGCGGAACCGGTAGCCAGACCCAAGGTCCGCCAGCCGCTGGCCGACGAAAGTGCGGCCCTGCGCGATGCGTTCCTGGGACGCGGCGATCCTGCGGATGAACCACCCGCCGATGCCGTGCCGAAATCCCGCATCCTGTCCGTCATGTCGGGCAAACTGGGGGCGCGCAAACCACAGCCCGCCAAAGCCACGCCCGAACCCGAAACAAATCCCTGGGCACAGCGCATGAAGCTGGGCAAACTGGTCTTTGCCGGCCTGGCCATCACTTATGTGGTGATGCAAGTGCCCGAAATTACCCAAGGCATGGCTGAAATCGCGGCGCTTGAGGCCGAAATAGACCAGATGCAGTAGGCCGATCCGACCGCCGCAGGCCTGTTCTGAGCCCGCGCGCCACGTTTCATCCGGTCACCATCGCGTGACAGCCACCGGGCGCACCTTGAAGCACCACAGGCAAAGCGCCACCCTTAAGCTCATCCCAAAAAGGAGAGCAAGGATGCCTACGGAACGGATTACTTTCGCCGGTCACGATCAGTCAGAGCTTGCCGCGCGGCTGGACCTGCCCGAAGGTCCGGTTCTGGCCACGGCATTGTTCGCCCATTGTTTCACCTGTTCCAAGGATATCCCCGCCGCGCGGCGCATCGCGGGCCGTCTGGCCGCAATGGGCATTGCGGTCTTGCGGTTCGATTTCACCGGCCTTGGCCATTCCAAAGGCGAATTTGCCAACACGTCATTCACTTCGAATGTCGATGATCTGGTGGCGGCGTGCCGCTATCTGGACGGGCGCGATCTGGCGCCGTCATTGCTGATCGGCCATTCGCTGGGCGGGGCTGCCGTGCTCAAGGCGCGAGCGCAAATTCCATCGATCAAGGCCGTGGTCACGCTGGGCGCCCCGTTCGATCCCAGCCATGTGACCCACAACTTTGCCGATGCCCTGCCCGAGATTACCCGCAACGGTGCGGCGGATGTAACGCTGGGCGGGCGTCCGTTCCGCATTGGCAAGTCCTTTGTCGACGATGTTGCCCAAAGCAAGCTTGCCCCCGCGATTGAAACGCTCGATGCCGCGCTTCTGGTGATGCATGCTCCGCTGGATGATACTGTCGGCATCGACAACGCGGGCGATATTTTCCGCGCGGCCAAACACCCCAAAAGCTTTGTCACGCTCGACCGCGCCGACCATCTGATTTCGCGCGCCGAAGATGCTGAATACGCCGCCGACGTGATCGCGGCGTGGACATCGCGCTATCTGGATCTGACGCCGCCTGCCCCGCCACCCGGTGCGCCCGAAGGCATCGTGCGTGTATCCGAGGCCGACCCGAACGGCTTTCTGCAGGATGTGAACGCCGGTCCGGCGCATCACGCCCTCGCGGATGAGCCGCTGGCCTATGGCGGTACCAATCTGGGCATGTCGCCCTACGGATTTCTGGCCGCTGGTCTGGGGGCATGCACGTCAATGACCATTCGTATGTATGCGCGGCGCAAGGGCTGGCCGCTGGATCATATCTGGGTGGATGTAACGCACGACAAGGTTCACGCGCAGGACGCAGGCACAACCGGTGGCGACAAGATCGACAGCTTCAAACGCGTCATCCACCTGTGCGGAGAACTGGCACCGGATCAGCGTGCCAAGTTGCTGGAAATCGCCGACAAATGCCCCGTACACCGCACGCTGGAACGGACATCACATATCCAGACCGAACTGGCCGATATGGCCTAGCGCAACCGTCCGCCACCGGCCGGGCGGTGAATCGGCGGGCGCGCGGCAGGCGGGCGATGCACCGGCGGGCGTGAAAACCCGGGATCAGGATTTGTGATCGGCGGGCGCGTCGGCCTGTCGGGGCGGTCGGGCCTGTCGGGGCGGTCGGGTTTGGTGTGGCCGCCATAGTAATAGTCGTTCCACAACATCGAATCGTAATAAGACGCCCCGTAATACACCGAACCGCCAGTACTGACCGATCCCGGATCACATGCCGAAACGGCAACGACAGACGCGCCGAGGCCGAGGGACAAAACAAGCTTTCGCACTGAAATACGCATTTTCCGGTCCCCTTATCGAATGGCTTTGAAGGATGCGAACATTTCGTTGATCACATCAGCCGAGGCCGGATCGGCCCCCGCCTCGAACACCACAACAGCCACGGCAACACGCCCGTTGGGCAGATCAATGGTCACAGCGGTAAAATCGATCGATTTGCGATCCCGCGTGCCCCGTCCCGCCACGGTGCGAGCGGGCAAGCCTGCGATCCTGCGGTTGGTGCGTTTGCTGATTTCGGTATCCTGTACAAGAAATGGGCCGATATCGCGCAGATACTGGTCCGCCTGATCCAGCGTCGTGACATTGCGCGGAGAAACCAGCCCCACCCAGACGCCACCCCCTTCGACAGGCGCCAGACCGATCACGCGGCCCACTGTGCGCGGTTCATCGGTTTCAGGGTCTGCAATCACGCGTTCGCCACCCGTGCGCACCGACCAGAAATCCGGAACATCCACGCGAAACAGCGATTGTTCACCATCACTATAGACAACCGGCGTGCCTGCATGGCCCATGCCCGCAGCACAGATCAAAAGCACTGCTGCGGCAAATCGTTTAAAAACAGACGTTCGTCTATGTCTCATGGCGATGGGTTCCTTGATTGTCCGGCGTCCATTCAGCGTCACCTGTGGACGCTTGTCCATACCAAAGTGCCATCTTGCGACAGGCTGTCCTGCAATGAAAAAGGCCCGGACGCATGGTCCGGGCCTTTTGAATGTCGATTTGATCGGGGTCAGCCGCGCGCGTTGCCGACCAGTTTCCAGATCGCGGGCAGCAGCAATGCCGCCAAAGCCAGTTTCAGCACGTCACCGATCAGGAACGGGGTCAGACCCCAAGCCAGAATGGGCTTGTCCCAACCGTATAGTTGCCCCAGCCAGACCAGACCCGGTACATAGATCAGCACGTTGCCGATCAGCATCGCCAGCGCCATCCACTTGAACGACCGGTCCCAGCCGCGCTGTGCCAGCGCACCCAGCGCCAGTGTCGCCAGTACATAACCGACCAGATAGCCGCCTGTGCCGCCCATCATATAGGTCAGGCCGAATTTTTCCGCAGATGATCCGGCAAAGATATCAAAGCCCAACGCGCCGATGATCATGTAGCCAAGGATCGTGGCCAGACCCAGACGCGCGCCATAGGCCGCACCGATCGTCAACACGGCAAACGTGCCCATTGTGATCGGAACCGGCCACATCGGCACCTTGATCTTGGCTGCGATGGCCAGAACCGCAATTCCAAGAATAACCAGCGCCGCCTGTTTCAGGCGCAGCGCGGTGCCGCTTTGCGGGCCAAGGATGTCGGCCAATACGTTTCGTGTCACTGTCGCTTGCATGGATCGTTGTCTCCTGTCCATTGCCATCGGATTTCTGCATAAATGCCCGACCTGATCTTTCTGCGCAAGCAAAGAAGCGTTTGTCGGCCCCGAACCCGCTTTAAACCCGTCGATATGTGCTGGTCATGCGGTAGGCCTTGCGCGGGCCGCTGACCTGCCATTCAACTTCGAAACTGGGCCAGTGGGTAAAATCATAGCGCCCGTCATACTGGTCGGGATCACACCAGTGCGACACCGGGCCGCCGCGCGCAGGCACGTGATGAAACACCCGCCCGTCCTCGAAATACACGGTAAGGTCCGGCCCCCAAAGATAGCGGCGTTCCCCTTGTATCGGGGCCAGTCCCTTTACCGTCAGCAATCCCGCTTCAAGATATGCCAGATTGTCCCCTTGCGGGGTCCAGTGCGCTTCGCCTTCGAAAAACGCAGGGGGGCCGTTTTCATGGACGATATCGCGGGTCAGCGACCAGTGGCCTTCAAAATCGGCCAGTTTGCGGGCGGGAGGAACGGGATGTTGCGCGTTCATTCTTTATAGTCAGCCTCGGTTATATCGTTGTTCGGTCCGACAAAACGCAATCTGTCGCCTGACCGTTCCATTTCATAGCAGGCCCATAGATCATTGGGGGGCCACTGGCTGCAATACTGATCATCCTCGATGCGCCAGTTTCCCCAACTGTCGGACCCTGCATTATACAGCGTCTTGCCGGAGGCCCGGAAATCCTGCCATGCGGTTTCATATTGCAGGGTACGCCCCGTCAACGCTTCGCGGATTTCACTCCCGCTTAAGGGTGTCCAAACATCGCCTGCGCTTGCTGTGAACGGCCAGATCAACAGCACGATCAGGGCAAAGCGTCTCACTTGCGACTCTCCTGTCTTGTGATGCGTCGCGGCTAAGTCTAAGACCGCGCCTATCTGCTGAACAGTCATAAAAAGGTGCGCCGCCCATGATCCCCCGCTATTCCCGTCCTGATATGGTTGCCATCTGGTCGCCCGCAACAAAATTCCGCATCTGGTACGAGATCGAGGCCCATGCCTGTGATGCGATGGCCGATCTGGGGGTGATCCCGCGCGCCAATGCCGAGGCCGTGTGGAAGGCCAAGGACGTGGAATTTGATGTCGCCCGCATTGACGAGATCGAAGCCGTGACCAAACACGACGTGATCGCGTTCCTGACCCATCTGGCGGAACATGTCGGCAGTGACGAGGCCCGTTTTGTGCATCAGGGCATGACAAGCTCGGACGTGCTGGACACCTGCTTCAACGTCCAACTGGTGCGTGCCGCCGATATTCTGATTGCCGATGTCGAGGCATTGCTGGCCGCACTGAAACGACGGGCACTGGAACACAAGGATACCGTGCGCATCGGGCGCAGCCACGGCATCCACGCCGAACCCACCACAATGGGCCTGACATTCGCCCGGTTTTATGCGGAAATGGATCGCAACCTGGCCCGCCTGCACACGGCACGGGCCGAGATTGCCACCGGCGCAATCTCGGGCGCGGTCGGGACGTTCGCCAATATTGATCCGCGCGTCGAAGAACATGTCTGCGAAAAGCTGGGCCTGCAGCCGGAACCGATCAGCACACAGGTCATCCCGCGTGACCGCCACGCCGCGTTTTTCGCAGCACTTGGCGTTGTCGGCAGTTCGATTGAAAATGTTGCCACCGAAATCCGCCACATGCAGCGTACCGAAGTGCTTGAGGCCGAAGAATTTTTCAGCGCAGGGCAGAAAGGCAGCAGCGCGATGCCGCACAAGCGCAATCCGGTGCTGACCGAAAACCTGACAGGTCTGGCGCGTCTGGTGCGCATGGCCGTGGTGCCGGCGATGGAAAACGTGGCCCTTTGGCACGAACGCGACATTTCCCATTCTTCGGTGGAACGCAATATCGGGCCCGACACCACGATCACGCTGGATTTTGCGCTGGCGCGGTTGACGATGGTGATCGACAAACTGGTGATCTACCCCGACAACATGCTGGCGAACATGAATAAATTCCGCGGACTGGTGATGAGCCAGCGGGTATTGCTGGCGCTGACGCAGGCCGGAGTCAGCCGCGAAGACGCCTATAAACTGGTGCAGCGCAACGCGATGAAAGTCTGGGAGCAGGGCAAGGATTTCAAAACCGAACTGCTTGCCGATGCCGATGTTCTGGCCGCGCTAAGCGCTGATGAGATCGAAGAAAAGTTCGACCTTGGCTATCACACCAAACACGTGGATACGATTTTCAAACGGGTGTTCGGCACCACAGATTAACAGCGCGCGGGCGCGGCCTTACCGGCTGCGCCCATAGACCGACTGATGGTGAATTTCCTCATAATAGACGCCGCTGGTTGGCGGGTTCAGTTCAGGATCAATGCAGCCTGACAACACAATGACCGACAGGATCAAACCGGCTTGTGCCGCGCGGGTAAAAGTTGGTGTCATCTGACAAGGTGTCCTTTCTTTTCTTTGCGAGCACGATTTTACTGCGTCCCATCAGCGATATCCAGAGCGTGCGGATGCCAATGACCCCTACCAACTGACCGATCGCCCGAGGTCCAGCGCGCGCGCCCGTTCATAGGCGAGGCTGGCAATTGCGAAATCGCCGATTGCCATGCCCCTGAACACAAAAGCCGATGGTTTTGTCGGATCGGGGTGTGGCTGATCCCCCTGTCCGACCAGCGAAGCCAGATCGCCCTCCACCAGATCGGGATCAACCATCTTTCTGAGGTTTTCGCGTTCCTGTTCCAGATCATCGATGATGATCCGGCCAAACGATTTTATATGGGTGCGATGCCAGGGTGTCGCGGCATCCGTGATTGCGGCAAAAGCCCCCGGTTTCATCCAGCGTGCATCGACAAACGGCTTCGCATCATAAGACAGCGTGACCGACGAAACGACGATATCCGCGTCGGTTATTGCATCTTTCGCCGTATCACAGATCACCGGCGTCAGGCCCAGTTCCGATGCCAAACGGGCCAGCCGATCAATATTGGCCTCACCGCGGCCGAAAATGCGAACCTGTTCCAAGGGGAACAGATCGGCCAGCGCCACCAAATGCCCGCGCGCCTGTTGACCGGCACCGACAAGACCAAGAACACGCGATTGCGGATACGCCATTCGCAGCGCGGCAACACAGCTAAGACCTGCCGTGCGCACCTTTGTGATCCACCCCGCCTGCATGATGGCCAGCAGATCACCGGTTTCGCTGTTCTGCATCAGAATCGCCCCTTCGACCCCGTTCAACCCGCGCGCAGGATTGCGCGGGCTGACCATAACGGATTTGACGATAGTCATCTGCGGTGTATCGCTGGCGGACAGCGTTGTCATCATGTAACGCCCATCCCCCGGAAGCATCGCGGCTTTCGGCGCGCTCCACACCTTGCCACGCGTCTGGGCCAGCAATGCAGCATCAATACGCGCGACGATATCCTGTGTCGAAATC
Source organism: Sulfitobacter sp. JL08 (assembly GCF_003352045.1). Classification (NCBI taxonomy): domain Bacteria; kingdom Pseudomonadati; phylum Pseudomonadota; class Alphaproteobacteria; order Rhodobacterales; family Roseobacteraceae; genus Sulfitobacter; species Sulfitobacter sp. JL08. The sequence continues at coordinate 1,722,542 of NZ_CP025815.1, read as the reverse complement.
CCCATTCCCGACAACACGGCATCGGACAGGATCAGAAATGGCGGCGGCTGGTCTGGCAATTTGAACCCCTTGCAATTTCCGGGCTGAAAGAACCGGTGCGCCGCTTAATCTGGCATGGAAGCAGGGGCGCGTAAAACAGTTCCAGGGCACTACAGCAAGCCGTCGCTTTCCTGCCGCGGAAAATCGCTGCAACAAACCCGGTTTTTATGCTACGATCCCGCTATCCATCACAGGAGAGCCAATTATGACACCCAAGACCCTTCTGATCGCTGTTTCCCTGACCCTGTTGCCGGGATTGGCGATGGCCAAATGTTCAGGCTATGACCAACAGGCCATGTCCTGCGCACAAGGCAGTGTCTGGGATAGCGCCAAACAGGCCTGTACCCCGATCGTAAGCGGCTGATCCAGCCGGAACACTTACAACATTGTGAAGCCGCGAACCAAAGCGCGGCTTTACTCTATCCCGGGGTACGCTACCTACCTGACATGTCATGATGAGGATAGAGTAATGCGTATTTTGCTGTCTGTTGCCTTGTGCCTGCCGACACTTGCCTTTGCGGCGGGCGACGAAACAACAACATCGCCGCCCAAACCCACCAACACCACCAAAACCTGCAAGGGCGAAGAGGTCTGGGATGCGTCCCGCAAGAAATGCGTCAAACCGCGCGGGTCGTCGCTTGATGACGAAACATTGTATGATGCGGTGCGCGAACTGGCCTATGCCGGGCGTTACGAAGATGCGCAAAAGGTTCTGGCGGAAATGTCGGACCAGAGCGACGACCGGGTGTTGACCTATCTGGGTTTCACTCACCGCAAAATGGGCAATACAGAACGCGGCATGGCGTATTACCGTGATGCGATTGCCCGCAACCCCGACAATTTGCTGGCGCGGTCCTATATGGGTCAGGGCCTGATCGAAGCGGGCGACAAGGCCGCCGCCCTTGCGCAACTGCGTGAAATACAGGCGCGCGGCGGTCAAGGCGGATGGCCTGAAACATCCCTGCGCGAGGCTTTGGCGACCGGACAGACCTACAATTACTGATTTAAGGCGATATTCATCCTTGCCGGACTAGAAACAGGTCAGTCCTGTCCGGCAAGAGGTTTTCATGTCGCTGCCCCCGTCTGTCGCATCTGCCGCGTCTGTTCCGTCTGTCAATGGCACCGGCTCCACACCCGCCCCCATTGCCCTGTCACGCAAGGCCAAGGCGGCGATTGTAGTGCGCTTTCTGCTGAACGAAGGGGCCGAAATTGCGCTTGAGGAATTGCCCGAAGCGCTTCAGGCGCAATTGACCCAGCAGATGGGCGAAATGCGCAGTGTAGATCGCGATACCGTTGCGCGCGTGATTGACGAATTTGCCAACGAACTGGGCAGGATCGGTCTTTCCTTTCCCAAAGGCATGGCCGGCGCAATCGATGCGCTGGATGGCTGTATCAGCCCGCAAACCGCATCGCGCCTGCGCAAAGAGGCTGGCGTGCGTCAGGCGGGCGACCCGTGGGAGCGTATTCGCGCGCAGGACATTGCCGTTCTGCTGCCGGTGCTGGAAAATGAAAGTGTCGAAATCGCCGCTGTGCTTCTGGCCAAACTGGATGTGCCCAAGGCGGCGGAACTGTTGGGCCAGTTACCCGGCCCGCGGGCGCGCCAGATCACCTATGCGGTGTCGCGCACCGGCGCTGTCACTCCGGATGCGGTTGACCGGATCGGTCTGTCCCTTGCCAGCCAGATGGAAAACAAACCCGCCACGGCTTTTGCCAGCGGTCCGGTGGAACGGGTCGGTGAAATACTGAATTTTTCACCCGCCACCACGCGCGAAGACGTTCTGAGCGGGCTGGATGAAACCGATGCAGGCTTTGCCGAACAGGTGCGGCGCGCCATCTTTACCTTTGCCAACATCCCCGACCGTATCGCGCCCCGCGACATTCCCAAGATCCTGCGCGAGGTGGATCAGGCACAGATTGTCACCGCGCTGGCCGGGGCAGATGCCGCAGGTCACGGCGACGTGGCAACGTATATCCTGTCTAACCTGTCAGGGCGCATGGGCGATGCCCTGCGCGACGAAATAGAAGAGGCCGGCCCATCCAAACCCAAAGCGGTCGAAGCGGCGATGACCCAGATCGTAGGCGCCATTCGCGCGCTTGAGGCGCGCGGCGATCTGGAACTGGTCCTGCCCGACGCTGACGACACCTAGACCCCGCCGCCTGTCCTACTGGACAGGCCGTGGTTGCACGCCTATCACGGCGGTCATGCCCGATTGCGCCCACCCTTTATGACAATCTCTGTCGCCCCTGCCCTTGCCGGAAACGGCCGCGCGATTGCCTACATGATTCTTGCGATCCTGTGCTTTTCGATGATGGATGCCACCGTCAAGGCGCTGTCGCCGATTGTGGGCACCGTGCCCGCGCTCTGGGCGCGCTATGCCGGGCAGATGGCGTTGGTTCTGGTGCTGATCGCGCCAAGGTTCCGGTCGGTCATGCGAACGAAATACCTCAAGCTGCAATTCTTCCGGTCGGTTCTGTTGATGGGCGCGACGGGATGTTTCTTTCTGGGGCTGGCCCATATCGGCCTGACCGAGGCCAGCGCCATCATGAATGTGAATCCCGTTCTTGTTACGCTGGGTGCGGCGCTGTTTCTGGGCGAAAAACTTGGGATGCGGCGAGTGTTCGGCATTCTGGCCGCGATGGTCGGCGCGCTGATCGTGATCCGCCCGGGCAGCGATGTGTTTTCGCCTTATGCACTGCTGCCGCTGGGGGCTGCGCTGTGTTACAGTTCCTACGCGCTGCTGACGCGGCTAGTCGGGCGGGACGAGGATGTTTGGACCTCTTTGTTCTACACCGGTCTGGTCGGCACCCTGATCCTGTCCATCGCCGTTCCGTTCGCATGGCAGCCGCCCGGCGCCAAAGGCTGGCTGTTGATGGGAATGATCGCAGCCTTTGGCACCGCCGGACAAATGAGCCTGATCCGCGCCCTGACAGCGGGCGAGGCCGGAATGCTGGCGCCATATGCCTATCTGGGTCTGGTGTTCGCCGCGTTCTGGGGGCTGCTGTTCTTTGCCGAAGTCCCCGATTTCTGGACTGTAGTGGGGGCGCTTGTTATTGCCGCGGCCGGACTTTATGTCTGGCAAAGAGAAACCTTTGCGCGCCAGTCGGCCCCCCTAACCCCTCCGGACCACAGTGGCCAAGAAACCTGATCCCTTGTTAACCCGTATCGGACAATACACCGGAAATCTGGTGCTGCGCGCGCTGATCTGGCTGGCACTGTTGCTGCCGTATGAAACGCGGGTGCGCTGGATGGGTGGGCTTGTCGCGCGCGTGCTTGGCCCGCTGTCGCGGTTTGACAAACGGGTACGCGATAACCTGAACCTGGTCTGCCCCGAATTGCCCAAGGCCGAGGTTGACCGGCTGAGCCGCGCCGTTCTGGACAATGCGGGGCGCACGGTGATGGAATTCTATTCGGGCGCCGAATTCATCGAACGCGCCAAACAGGCAAAAATCGGTGGCCCCGGTTTCGCCACGCTGGAAGCAGCACAGGCCAACCGGCAACCGGTGATCTTTGTCACCGCACATTTCGGCAATTACGACGTGGTGCGCGCCCATCTGATCGCACGCGGGTTCACCATCGGGGGCCTTTATCGCAAAATGTCGAACCCTTATTTCAACACTCATTATGTGCGCAATCTGAAATCAATCGGCACGCCGGTGTTCGAACAGGGGCGGCGTGGCACGATGGAAATGGTCCGCTATCTGCGCGATGGCGGGACATTGGGCATTCTGACAGATGTGCATGTGCATGGCGGTGCGGATCTGATGTTTTTCGGGCATCCGGCTGTTACATCCACCGTCACCGCCGAACTGGCCTTGAAATACAAGGCAATCCTGATCCCGATCTATGCCATTCGCCAGCCTGACGGGTTTGATTTCGAAATCACCGTACAGGAACCGATCACACACAGCGATCCCGAAACCATGACACAGGATGTGAATGACGGGTTAGAGGCACTGGTGCGCCAGCACATGGATCAGTGGTTCTGGATCCACCGGCGCTGGAAACCCTATATCGTGCCGGACCAGACGGACGTTTAACGCAATTCGATCGCGGCCAGAATCGGGCCATAGCCCGCACCCTGAACGATCACCACCACCGGATCATCGCCCGCCGCATCGGCGTTAAGCTCGAACGGCGCGCTGCCGTCCCATTTGCCCAGTTCGGTCCAGCCGTGGGTGATGTGGGCATAGCTGACGGTCTTGCCCCTGTTTTCTCCGCGCGTGATTTCAACGCTTTGTTTGGGCATGAACCGGACAAGTTGCACTGTCATCGGCCCCGTCTCTGCGACCGGTGTGGCGCGGATGGTTACGATATCGCCAAGGCGGCGCGCCTCAAGCTGCACTTGCACAGGCTGTGCGTGATGTTTTCGGATCAGTTCGGCCACATCCATCGGCTTGGCCCCGACCACGTCATCCTGACCGTTGATGATCATTTGCGGCGTGTAGATCATGCGGCGACCCTGCTTGTGGGCATAGCCCTTTTGCCGTTTGGTATAGGCGGGATCGGCAAAGATATCCTTCCAGCCGATGTAATCCCAGTAATCCACATGCAGCGCCAGCGCGATCACGTCGTCGCGTTCGGCCAGTTTGTGCAGCATCGCATCCGCAGGCGGACACGACGAACAGCCCTGAGAGGTGAACAGTTCTATCACCACGGGCGAATTCTGCGCATGGGCAGGGGCAGACAGGCACAGCCAAAGGGCGCTGAACGCGGCAGTCAGGGCTTTCATGGGTCTTCCGTCTCCTTTGGTTGCCGAAAACACCTAGCAACGCGCGCCTGAAATAACCAATCAACGTTTCGAGAGACAAGGTTACCGTCAGGTTATCGGGCCATGTTCGCAATTGCGGTGTACAATGGTATACAAAATTGCCGCACCTGCGCATATCACCCTTGATTGCCAAGTGATTTGGGTTCAGAAGCGGGCCAAGCACCACCCATTTCTTATCCATTAAGGGAGAAGCCAGATGCCCATTACCGTTGGACATGACACCGCCAAGACCCGCAAAACCATCAGCGCTGCCGGACAGACGTTGGCCTATTATTCCATCCCCGCCGCGCAAGAGGCCGGATTGGGCGATTTTTCCAAACTGCCCGCCGCGCTGAAAGTGGTTCTGGAAAACATGCTGCGGTTCGAGGACGGCAAGACCGTGACCGTGGACGACATCAAGGCATTCGCGCAATGGGGGGCCAATGGCGGCCAGAACCCGCGCGAGATCGCTTACCGCCCTGCCCGCGTGTTGTTGCAGGATTTCACCGGCGTTCCCGCCGTGGTCGATCTGGCCGCGATGCGTGATGCGATTATCTCGCTCGGTGGTGACGCTGAAAAGATCAACCCGCTGAACCCTGTCGATCTGGTGATTGACCATTCGGTGATGATCGATGAATTCGGCAACCCGCGCGCCTTCCAGATGAACGTGGATCGCGAATACGAACGCAACATGGAACGGTATACATTCCTGAAGTGGGGCCAGAACGCATTCAACAATTTCCGCGTGGTGCCCCCCGGAACCGGCATCTGCCATCAGGTCAACCTTGAATATCTGGCGCAAACCGTCTGGACGGACACCGACCAGAACGGCGAAGAAGTCGCCTATCCCGATACGCTGGTCGGCACCGACAGCCACACCACGATGGTGAACGGCGCGGCGGTTCTGGGCTGGGGTGTCGGCGGGATCGAGGCCGAGGCCGCGATGCTGGGCCAGCCGATTTCCATGCTGATCCCCGAAGTTGTCGGGTTCGAACTGACAGGCAAGATGATGGAAGGCACCACCGGCACCGATCTGGTGCTGAAAGTCGTCGAAATGCTGCGCGCCAAGGGTGTTGTCGGCAAATTCGTCGAATTCTATGGCGCAGGCCTTGATACACTGCCGCTGGCAGACCGCGCGACCATCGCCAACATGGCACCGGAATACGGTGCAACCTGCGGATTTTTCCCGATTGACGGCGAAACCCTGCGCTACCTGCGCAACACCGGACGCGACGAAGCGCGCATCGCCCTGGTCGAGGCCTATGCCCGCGAAAACGGCATGTGGCGCGACGATGATTACGCGCCGATCTACACCGATACGTTGCATCTGGACATGACAACGATTGTTCCGGCAATCTCCGGCCCCAAGCGGCCACAGGACTTCATCGCGCTGACCGATGCCGCCCGCGCTTTTGGCCAGTATGTGACCGGCCAGCGGCCGGAAAAACGCGCCGATTACATCGAAAAGGCCGAAATGACAGCCGAAGGTGGCGCCCCCGCCCCGTCCCACATTCCCGGTGACGAAGGCCACCACCTAAGCGGCGCAGTCGACAACGAAACCTATGCCTTGCATGACGGGTCGATCGTGATCGCCTCGATCACATCCTGCACCAACACATCCAACCCATATGTGATGATCGGCGCGGGTCTGGTGGCTCGCAAGGCGCATGAACTGGGCCTGACCCGCAAACCTTGGGTGAAAACATCGCTGGCACCGGGCTCTCAGGTGGTCAGCGCCTATCTGGAAGCAGCCGGCCTGCAGGATGATCTGGATGCAATCGGCTTTAACCTTGTGGGATATGGCTGCACCACCTGCATCGGCAATTCGGGCCCGCTGCAAGCCGAGATATCGAAATCGATCAACGAAAACGATCTGATTGCGGTTTCGGTACTGTCGGGCAACCGCAATTTCGAAGGCCGCATTTCGCCTGATGTGCGCGCCAACTATCTGGCGTCGCCGCCGCTGGTCGTTGCCTATGCGCTGGTTGGTGACATGAACGTCGATATCACTACAGAACCGCTGGGACAGGACAAGAACGGCAACGATGTGTTCCTGAAAGACATCTGGCCCAGCAGCCAGGAGGTTGCCGAACTGGTCGAAGCCACGGTGACACGCGACGCGTTCCAGGAAAAATATGCCGACGTGTTCAAAGGCGATGACAAATGGCAGGCCGTGGAAACCACGGATGAAAAAACCTATGACTGGCCTCCCGCATCCACCTATGTGCAGAACCCGCCCTATTTTCAGGGTATGGGCGCCGAACCCGGTGTGATTTCCAACATCGAAGGCGCCAAGGTGCTGGCGGTGCTGGGCGACATGATCACCACCGACCACATCAGCCCGGCGGGATCGTTCAAGGAGACAACACCAGCCGGTCAGTACCTGCGCGATCATCAGGTGCCCGTGCGCGAATTCAATTCTTACGGATCGCGCCGTGGCAACCACGAGGTGATGATGCGTGGCACATTCGCCAATATCCGGATCAAGAACGAAATGCTGGACGGTGTCGAAGGCGGATATACCAAGGGCCCCGATGGCAGCCAGATGTCGATCTTTGATGCGGCAATGGCCTATCAAAAGTCGGATACACCGCTGGTGGTGTTCGGCGGCGAACAATACGGCGCCGGATCATCGCGCGACTGGGCGGCCAAGGGTACGGCCCTGCTGGGCGTCAAAGCGGTGATTGCGGAAAGTTTTGAACGTATCCACCGCTCCAACCTTGTTGGCATGGGAGTCATTCCGTTCGAATTCACCGGCGGCGACACCCGCAAATCGCTGGGCCTGACCGGAAATGAAACCGTATCCATCCACGGTCTGGACACCATCCAGCCGCTGCAAGAGGTGCCGTGCACGATCACGATGGCCGATGGCAGCACCAAGAATATCACGCTGAAATGCCGGATCGATACAGCTATCGAGATTGAATATATCGAACATGGCGGCGTGCTGCATTACGTGCTGCGCAATCTGGCCAAAGCTGCCTGATCTTTCGATCTGTCTGTAAGATAAGAAACCGGCCCGCGTTCAGCGCGGGCCGGTTTTTTATGGCAGTTCCGTACCGTTCAGTCGGGCGTCAAATGCCGCACAATTGCCTGAAAGGCGCACAGCATCTGCATCTCCATCTCTTCGCCGGTGTCGTTGTAATCGCGATAGGCGGAATTCATTGCGATCACCACGTCGCGGTGTGGATTCACATATAAAAACTGCCCGTAAATCCCGATGGCGCAAAAATCACCGTGATCGGGCGTGACAGGCAGCCACCACTGGTTCTTGTATCCGAACAGGTCTTCCGAATAGGGCATACGCGCACCGGGGCGCGATTGCGGCGTATCCGGGGTGGTCGATTGTGTGATCCAGCCGGCGGGCACAATCTGCACGCCGTCAGCCGTTTTGCCGCCATGGGTCAGCATCAGGCCGATTCGCATCAAATCGCGCAGGCACAGGTGCAACCCGCCATAAACCAGCGGTTGCCCCGCCTGATCGGTCAACATATCGGCATCCGCCTCTGCCCCGATCCGCGACCATAGTTTTTCGGTAAAATAATCTGCAAAGCTGCGCCCTGTTGCACGGCGCAGCACCCAGCCCAGCACATGGGTTTCCACACTGGCATATTGAAAAAAACTGCCGGGCGGTTTTTCATTGATCAGCGTCTTGCAGAATTCATCCTGCGATCCGATCAGAAAAGCCACGACCGAGCGCACGATATCCGAATTCAGATCATCATAATCTTCGGTGAACCGGATGCCGGATGTCATATCCAGCACTTGTTGCAGCGTGACATTGTCATATCCGGTCCCGCCCAGTTCCGGCACATAATCCGTCACCAGTGCGTTCAGGTCGGGAATGTCGCCTTCGGTGTGGGCGATGCCAAACAGGATCGACAGCACCGATTTGCTGACCGACATCAGAATTGGGCGCGATGCTGCGGTATTGCCGCGGGCGTAATCCTCGAACACCAGCGCGCCACCCTGCGCGATGGCAAGACCGGTCCAGTGTTGTGCATTCAGCAGGTCGGCCAGACTGTGCTGCGCGCCCTCATAAGCATAGGTTTCGGGAAATACCGACGCGCAGGGTTTCTCAGGCAGGGGCGCAACCGGCCCGGATCGAGGCAGCGTGATCGACGCATAGGTCTGTGCCATTGTGCGGAAGTTTTCATCGATCCGGTCAGGCGCGAACATCGCCACATAAGTCTGGACGGCCTGCGCCTCTTTTTCCGCTTGCGTCTGTGCCATGTAATGCCCCTGTTGAATGCCCGTTGGCATCATCATCGGGTGCGGCATGCCCATTTGGCAAGCCTGATCAGACCAACGCGATCAATTCGACGCAGCGCCTTCCAACAGGGGACGGATGGTTTTTGTGATCACCCTCTGCGTCACCGGTCCGGGAAAGCGCAGCAGAATAGTGCCACTACCATCGACCACAAACGTTTCTGGAACCCCATAAACGCCCCAATTGGGAGCTGTAGCGCGACCAGTCTTGTCGGTGCCAACCGCAATATATGGATCGCCCAATTCATCGAGAAACTTGAGAGCCTTGGCCGGGTCATCCTTGTAGTTGATACCATAAATTGGCACACCCTCTTGTGCCAATTGCTCCAAGTTCGGATGCTCTACCCTGCAAGGGGCGCACCAACTCGCCCAGAAATTCACCAGTTTCACGTTGCCGTCTATTAAAGTTTTGTCGTCGAATTTATCTTTTTGCGGCAAACCTTCCAGAACAAGAGGCGGAGCAGGCCGACCGACAAAGGTGGAAGGAAGTGCGTCCTTGTCTGGTCGGAACATTCCAAAAGCAAAGAGGACTATCAAAGCTCCAAAAATCACCGGCGGGGCCAGCATCAGGGGTGAAATTCTAGCCATTGGATCGGCCCACGCGCGCCTCTACCCGGTCCAGTTCGGCGCGCACGCGCCGCCCTTTCCAGATGCTGAAGGCAACCAGAAGAACCAGCAACAGGATCGACGCACCATAGGCGGACAGCACCGCATCGCCGTATTTTCCAAGATCTGGCATCATTCCGCCATCCTTTCGCGGGTGATCAGCGCCTTTATCCGGCGGGCGCGAATTTCAGTTCCGGTCCGGTACAGAACCAGCGCCAGAAAAAGCAGCACAAACCCCGCAATGCAAATCAACAACGGGTGAAAGAACACGTCAGCCACGTTTTCTTCCTTGTCCAGCGACAGGGATGCGCCCTGATGCAGGCCCTGATTCCAGAAATTGACCGCATAGCGCGACAGCACCGCAAAGACCGATCCCACGATGCACAGAACCGATGTCAGATCGGCGGCTGTGTCGGGGTTATCAATTGCTTCCCACAGGGCGATATAGCCCAGATAGAACAGAAACAGGATCAGGAACGATGTCAGGCGCGGATCCCACGCCCAATAGGTGCCCCACATCGGCTGGCCCCAGATCGCGCCGGTGGCCAGCGCAATCAGGGTCATGACAACGCCCACCGGGGCCGCCGCCTTGGCCGCCAGCGCGCTGACATGGTGGCGCCGCACGATCCAGACCAGCGATGCAACCAGCATCATGAACCACGCATTGATCGCCATCAGCGCTGAAGGCACATGCAGATAGATGATCTTGACGGTTGACCCCTGCCGGAAATCATCGGGCGTGAAGAAGAAACCCCAGATCAGGCCCGTGACGATGCACAGGGCCGACAACACCCAGATCACCGGCAGCACACGGGCGCTGGTGGCCAGAAATTTTCTTGGATTTGCGTATTCCCACAAAGACATGGCCGTTCTCTAACCCTTCCTGATGATGCCCGCAATTGCCCGCATCAGCGCAAATTGACGCGCAGGACCGCCGCGCTGGCAAAGGGCAGCAAAGCGGCCGCGCCGGCGGTGATTCCGGCCAGCATCAGCATCGGGGTTGCCGTATCCATCCCCGCTGCCCCACGCCGCGCCATTTCCGCGCCAAAGATCAGCGTGGGCACATAAAGCGGCAGCACAAGGATCGACATCAGCAATCCGCCGCGTTTCAGCCCCACCGTCAGCGCCGCCCCGAATGTGCCGATCACCGACAGCGCCGGCGTGCCAAGCGCCAGCGACAGGACCAGCGGCCAATAGCCTTGCGGCGGCAGGTTCAGCAATACGCCAAGCACCGGTGCGGCCAGCACCAGCGGCAGGCCCGTGGTGATCCAGTGCGCCAGCGATTTGATGGCAGCGACCCCTTCCAGCGGCAGCGGGGCTGTGGCCAGCAGATCAAGCGTGCCGTCCTCCCAGTCCAGTGCCATCAGGCGATCCAGCGACAACAGGCAGGCCAGCAGCGCGCCCAGCCACAACACCCCCGGTGCGATGGTTGACAGCAGCGCACTTTGCGGCCCCACGCTGAACGGCACCAGCACGGTCACGATCAGGAAAAAGGCAAGGCCCAGACCGAAACCACCACCGGCGCGGAACGCCAGTTGAATATCCCGTGTCAGCAGCGCAATCACAGGTAGGCCTCGTCCGCTGTACCTGGCGCGGGCAATCTGGCGCGAAACGGCGTTACATCCAGCACATCGGCGTCCAGCCCCAGATCGATATGGGTGGCGATCATGGCCGATCCGCCCTGCCCCAGATGCGCGCGCACCGCATCGGCAAACTGGCCTACAGCGGTTTTGTCCAGCGACACGGTCGGTTCGTCCAGCGCCCAAATCTTGCGGTTCGTGACCATCAGACGCGCCAGTCCAAGGCGGCGTTTCTGCCCCGCCGACAGCGTACCGGCATGACGATCCGCAAGCGGGCCAAGATCATAGGCGGCCAGCGCGGGCGCAATATCATCAGCGCGAAACACCCGCGCCCAGAATGTCAGGTTTTCAACCACGCTCATCGTCAGTTTCAGCCCGTCGGAATGGCCCGCATAGGCGATCTGTTCCTCGGCACCCTTGATGGTGCCATGCCCGGCGGGCTGCAATCCGGCCAGCGTGCGCAGCAATGTGGTTTTGCCCGATCCGTTCGGCCCGCGCAGGATCAGCGCCTGCCCCGCCTCCAGCGTGAAATTCAGCCCCTCCAGAACCGGGAGGCCGCCGCGCGTGACGGTCAGATTGGAAACGATCAGTGTCATGGCAACGGCTTAACCGATTGTTCACGCCTGCAAAAGCCATGTTCGTGTGCAATGTCAGACAGGGATCAACGCCGCGGCCACACGCCGCCCTTCCGATAGCAGAATGTTGTAGGTCCGGCAGGCCGCGGGCGAATTCATCACCTCGACCCCAAGGCCCGCAGTTTCCAGCGTCTCGCGCAGCTTTGCCGGAATATGGGCAATTTCCGCGCCGGTGCCGATAAACAAAACATCAACCTCGCCCGCCAGTGCCAGCAGCGGCTCTGCATCGTCAAACCCACCCCATGTGCCGGTGCCTGTCAACTGCGTCAGCATCGCGCCCTGAACCACCTGCCCCCCGATACGGAAAAATCCGGGGCCGTAGCCATCTATCGGGGTGGCATCTTCATAGCGGATTTCGTTCAGTTGCATGTCCCGTCCCTTTCGTCAGTTCCACAGTGGCAGGCCCAGAATAGCCGATGCCGCGATGATGATATAGGCAACCGCGCGAAAACTGCGTTCCGCATCCGGGCGGAAAAACCGCGCGCCGATCACATTGGCCAGCATGTAGGGCCCCCAAAGTAGAACGCCAATGATGGCGGGGGCAAGTTCCATCAGGCCCAGCATCGAAAACGCCGCCAGCATCAGCAGATCAATCATCAGAAGATACATCAGGAAATTGGCACGGATCACCGAAATCGGCCGCAGGCTGGCCATGTACAGCATGATTACCGGCGGCCCTGCCACTCCGGTTGATCCGCTGAGGAAACCGCCAACACCGCCCGTTGCAATGATCAGCCCCTTGGTCAATTCCCCTCTGTACCGCCAGCCGGTGATCAAGGCTGCCAGCAGGGCCAGCACCAGTATGGACACAATCCAGCCGAAAAATTCCGGTGACATCAGCGTCAGGCTGTAAATGCCAAACGGCAAAGCCAGAACCGCCCCCAGTGCAAGGCGGGCGATATCGGGCCTGTTTCCGTCACGCAGGGCAGCGGGCAGATTGGGCAACGGCCCGGTCAGTTCCACCACGCTGAGGAACACGATGGCGGCAACCGGCGACAGCACGGAACTGGCCATCGGCATGATGATCATCGCGCTGCCAAAACCGGCAAAGCCACGCACCAGCCCCGCAACAATAATCGTCAGAACCAGCCATATCAGCCCCGGCGTCTGCAGGGCCGACAGGACAAGATCAGGCATCTATGTTGGCGTACTGGTTGCCCGCGTTCGCGTCGGGTTTGGACCAGTCTCGTTTGACACCAAGATACAGCAGGATCGTCGAGGCAACGAACACCGATGAATAGGTGCCGATGATCACGCCCCAGATCATCGCAAAGACAAAGCCACGGATCACATCACCCCCCAGCACAAACAGCGCAATCAGCGCCAGAAGGGTGGTGACAGATGTCATCATCGTTCGGCTGAGCGTTTCGTTGATACTGATGTTCAGAACCTCGGACAGCGATTTCTGTTTGTATTTGCGCAGGTTTTCCCGCACGCGGTCAAACACCACCACCGTATCATTCAGCGAATAGCCGACAATGGTCAGCAAAGCGGCGATAATGGCCAGATCGAACCGGATTTGCAGTTCGGAAAACACCCCGATGGTCAGGATAACATCGTGGACAAGGGCAACAACAGCCCCCACCGCAAACTGCCATTCAAAGCGCAGCCAGATATAGATCAGAACCGCACCGATCGCCAAAAGCACCGCAATGGCCGCCGTCTGCACCAGTTCGCCCGAAACCTTGGGCCCGACGCTTTCGACCGATATGAACTTGATATCGGGGCGTACCGCAATCAGCGCGTTTTCAACGTCGGCAATCAGTTCGGCTGTGACCGCTTCCTGCCCGTCCTGCGCCTGAATACGGATCATGGCTACGTTCTGCTCTGGCCCGAATGTGGGATCGAACACTTCTGTAATCGTCACATCGCCAAGGCCCAGTTCGTCGATTGCACCGCGATAGACACCGATATCAACCGGCAACGGGCTTTCCGAACGGATGGTCGTACCACCGCGAAAGTCGATGCCAAAATTAAGCCCCTGGATCATGAATGATGCAAAGGCAACGATCATCATCAGCGCCGATATGCCCAGCCACATTTTCCAGCGCTTGAAGAAGTCAAAGGATGTTTCCTTGGGAACCAGTCTCAGACGCATCTTTTATACCTCGATCGTTTTTGGCCGGCGGCGTTCAAACCACATCACGACCATAAGGCGGGTGACAAAGATTGCCGTGAACACCGACGTAAGGATGCCAAGCCCAAGGGTAATGGCAAAGCCGCGCACCGGGCCCGACCCCATCACAAACAGGATCACGGAAGTGATGAACGTGGTGATGTTGGCATCCAGAATCGCCGACAGCGCCTTTTCATAGCCCAGTTCGATCGCGCGCGCCGGTCCTCGGGCGGTTTTCAGTTCTTCGCGGATACGTTCAAACACCAGCACGTTGGCGTCCACCGCCATACCCACGGTCAGCACGATCCCGGCAATACCCGGCAGCGTCAGCGTCGCCCCGACAAGGCTCAGCAGGCCGAAAATCAGGCCTATATTGATGATCAGCGCGACATTGGCGAACAGCCCGAACAAGCCGTAACTCAACGCCATGAACACCAGCACACCGCCAAAGGCCACAACGGTGGCGATTTTGCCCGCATCGATGCTGTCCTGCCCCAGTTCGGGGCCGATTGTGCGTTCTTCCAGAAAATCCAGCCCCGCAGGCAAGGCGCCCGCGCGCAGCAGAACCGCAAGCGTGGTGGATTCCTCTACCGAAAAGCGGCCCGTGATAATGCCCGATCCACCTGGAATATGCGACTGGATCACCGGTGCGCTGACCACTTCGTCATCCAGAATGATGGCAAAGGGGCTGCCGATGTTTTCGGCGGTATAGTCGCCGAATTTGCGCGCGCCCGATGTGTTGAAGCGGAACGAAACGGCAGGGTTTCCGTTCTGGTCAAAGGACGGTTGCGCATCGACCAGTTCCTCGCCGGTGACAACGGGGGCGGATTCGACGGTGTAATACTGCCCCTCTTCGTCCAGCGAAGGCAGGATTTTGTTACCGATGCCCGGCGATGCATCGGGGTTGCTGCCACGGCTGACCACCGGATTGAACGTCAGCTGCGCCGTGGTGCCGATAATGTCTTTCAGTTCCGAAGCAGAGCCGATACCCGGCACCTGAATAAGAATGCGTTCCGCGCCTTGACGCTGGATCGTTGGTTCGCGTGTGCCCACCTCGTCGATCCGGTTGCGGATGATTTCCAGCGATTGCTGCATGGTGCGTTCGTCGGTGGACAGTTTCTCGGCTTCGGACAGGGTCACGATGATCACGTCGCCTTCGGCACGCACATCAATGTCGGTGGCCCCGACACCCGACAGGGTCGGCACCGGGCGGGCCAGACCGCGCACAACCTCAAGCGCGCGCGCCATGCCGTCGGCTTCCCCGATCCGCACCCGAATCTCGCCCCGTTCAGACGGTTGCTGACGCACCCCGCCCACGGTGGCGCGTTCTGGGCGCAGTGCATCGCGGATTTCCGGCCACATCGCATCCATGCGCGACGCATAGACATCTTCCAGCCGCACTTCGGCCAGCAGGTGTGCGCCACCTCGCAGATCAAGGCCCAGATTGACCAGTGCGGATGGCATCCAGTCGGGCCAGACAGATGCTGCGGCTTCGAGTTCGGGCGTGGCACCCTGCAGCTCAATCGCGGCAACGGCATCATTGTGGCTTTCAACGCGGGTATAAAACCCGTTTGGCAAGGCAAGCAACAATCCGGCGATACAAAACAGCCAGATTGTTATCCGCTTCCAAAGATCAATTTGCAGCATTACCCTGCCTTTTCAGTCACTTGGTACGGCGGGTTACTTTGCCGGTTCGGTCTTTGACATAACGGTCGCGATGGTGCTTTGAATCACGCGGACCTTGACGCCATCGGCGATCTCGACCTCAAGTTCACCGTCATCCTTGACCTTGACCACTTTGCCGATCAGGCCACCCTGAGTCACAACCTGATCGCCACGGCGCAGTGCCGAAACCATCGCGGCATGTTCCTTGACCTTTTTTTGCTGGGGCCGGATCAACAGAAAATACATGATCGCAAAAATCAGGATCAATGGCACGAATTGGGCGATAGCACTGCCTTCCATAGGGCGTCCTTTTTTCTTGTGGGGCGGGCCCGTTTCGGGGGGCCGTGAATTGCGCGGAACCTATGTGTTGGCACTCGGGTTTGCAAGACGTTTGCGCCCGCGGCCACCACGTTGCGAACCGGGGCACAGAATTGCATGGCGGGGCGGGATGTAACACTGGTTGTTTCCCCTGCCCTGACGCGACAAATCTGGTACACAGTATGTGATGGCAAACTGTTCGGTAAAAGGTTGATGGAACGATGATGCGGGTGCTGGCCCTGATAATCACGCTGGCGGTGCTGCCCGCAAATGCGCAAACCCCGGACATGCTGCCGCCTGTGCCTGCCGCTGAGCGGGCCCAGTTTGTTGCCGTCGGGCAATTGTCGCGCAAGAACGAGGACCGGCGCGGCATCTGCACCGGAACGCTGGTCACGCCGGACCGGGTGATCACAGCCGCGCATTGTGTCGCCAACCGGCAGGGATATTCGTTTGAACCCGAAAGCATCGTGTTTTTTGCGGGGCGCGACGGTAAAAACAGTGCCGCAAAGCGCCGCGGCAAGGAAGTGATCATCCATCCCGCCTATCTGGTCACCGAAGGCTTTGCGCGCGCCACCTATGATGTGGCGATACTGGTTCTGGACAAACCTGTGCCCGCAAACCGAGTGCCTCCGATTGCGTTCGTAGACGGGCCCATCGGGCGCGGCCCTTTGACCATATTGGGCTATCAGAACCGCAACCGGAACGTTCTGAACGGGCGGTCTGATTGCCGGGTCATGGAATCCACGCCGACATATCTGGGCCTGACCTGCCATGTGATCAGCGGCAATTCCGGCGGGCCTGTCCTGCGCCGTGTCGACGGATCATGGCAACTGGTCGGAGTGGTGACATCCAAGGTCGGCCATGCGGGCGGGCCCGGACTTGCGCTTGCCGCCCATCTTGATGACTGGGTGCGCCGTCAGGTTCAAACATCCGCCCCGACCGACTAAGCAGATAATCACGGTTACGATCGCGCCAAAGATGCGCCATAACACCGCGCAAAGTGAATCACTTCCAAAGGACGACCGCCATGCATGATATTCGTGCGATCCGTGACACCCCTGCTGCCTTTGACGCCGCTCTGGCCCGCCGTGGCGATGCGCCGATGGCAGATCAGATCCTTGCAATTGATACTGCACGCCGGTCCTGCATCACCAAGGCGGAAACCGCACAGGCCGAACAGAATGCCGCATCAAAACTGGTGGGCGCCGCCAAGGCCAAGGGCGACGAGGCCGAATTTGAACGCCTTCGCGCGCTGGTCAGCGAGAAAAAGGCCGAGATTGCGCGCCTGACAGAAGAGGCAAAGGCCGAAGATGCGCGCCTGACCGCGCTCTTGGCCGAAATTCCCAACCTGCCCTATGACGACGTACCCGAGGGCGCGGATGAAAACGACAATGTCGAAGTGAACCGCTGGGGCACCCCGCGCGACTTTGAATTCACCCCGAAAGAGCATTTCGAGATTGCGGGCGTTGCCCAAAACATGGATTTCGATGTTGCCGCAAAAATGTCCGGCAGCCGCTTTGTCGTGCTGAAAGGTGCCGTGGCGCGGGTGCACCGTGCGCTGGCGCAATTCATGATCGACACCCATGTGGATAAAAACGGGCTGACCGAATGCAACAGCCCCGTTCTGGTCCGCGACGAGGCGATGTATGGCACCGACAAGCTGCCGAAATTCGGCGATGACAGCTATCAGACCACAAACGGCTGGTGGCTGATCCCCACATCCGAAGTGACGCTGACCTATTCCGTCGCCGGTGATGTGCTGGAAGAAACCGCCCTGCCCGTCCGGCTGACAGCGCATACCTTGTGTTTCCGCTCCGAAGCCGGATCGGCGGGGCGCGACACATCGGGCATGTTGCGCCAGCACCAGTTTGAAAAGGTCGAAATGGTCAGCATCACGCACCCCGATGAAAGCGATGCGGAACAAAAGCGCATGCTGCGCTGCGCCGAGGATTTGCTGGAACAGTTGAACGTCCCCTACCGCACGGTGGTTCTGTGCACCGGTGACATGGGCTTTGGCGCGCGCCGCACCTATGATATCGAGGCTTGGGTGCCCGGCCAGAACACCTACCGCGAAATCAGTTCGGTTTCGACCACAGGCGATTTTCAGGCGCGGCGCATGAATGCCCGTTTCAAACCTGCGGGTGGCGGAAAACCTGAATTCGTGCATACGTTGAACGGATCGGGTCTGGCGGTGGGGCGGTGCCTGATTGCCGTGTTGGAAAACGGCCAGCAGGCCGACGGCTCGGTGAACCTGCCCGATGTCCTGCACCCCTATCTGGGGGGCAAGGGAACCATCGGTGCGGACGGGGCATTGATCTAGTTCAGGGCCCCGCCCGACCCCGCAAAAAGGAGTGTGCGATGCATCTGAAAGCCATTCTTGTCCTGCTGGCAGCGGTCATGTTTGCGCTGATGCCGCTGTTTGTGACCGATTTTCAGGGCTTCAGCCCCGAAGCCTTTCCAATTCCGCAAAAAGACGCCCCGATCCAGCCGGCAGGCTATGTGTTTTCGATCTGGGCGCTGATCTATGCCTGGCTGGCGGCGGGCATGGCGTTCGGGCTGTTCAAACGTGTCGATTATCCGCGCTGGGATAAAATGCGCATGTCTTTGCTGGTGTCACTGGTGATCGGCATCTTCTGGCTGCCCGTCGCCCAGTTCAGCCCGATCTGGGCGACGCTGATGATCTGGCTGATGCTGCTCAGCGCAATCAAGGCGCTGTTTTATGCCCCCAAGATCGATCGCGTGTGGGCGCGCGCGCCGGTGTCGATCTATGCCGGATGGCTGACCGTGGCCAGCGCTGTGGCGCTGGCGCTTGTTCTGGCCGGGCACGATATCCTCAGCCAGCACAACGCCGCGATACTGATGCTGTTTGTCGCGCTCGGCTTTGCTGCTTTCGTACAGATTACTTTGGGGCGCGCGCCGCTTTACAGTACCACGGTCGCGTGGGGATTGATGGGCATCGTGGTGGCCAATATAAACGCGCAGACACCCAATCTGGCCGTCGGGGCGCTGGCAGGTGTCGGGTTGGTGTTCATGTGCGGACTGGCCATGTGGGCCGGATACCGCCACACGTTCAGCCCTGACGACTCGGCGATTTGAGCACGAAACTGTGGATTGAAAACACCACCGCATCGCTGACAGGCAGACGCAGGATGCACTGGCGTTCGGATCGCAGATAATCGCAGGTCTCTGGCCCGCGCACATCGCGCCCCGCCATTGGCGGCAATTCGGGCTGGTGCAATTCGGGGTCCTGATACCACAGGGCGTTGAACCGCCACATGCCGCGCCCGTGCTGAACCCCGTCAAACAGGCGCTGCACCCGCCGTGTCATCGTTTCATCGTAGGGGGCAACCGGTTCGTGAATGCCGCTCAGCGGGCGGCCCGCCTTGTCCTTCAGCCACCATCCGGCGGGAAAACACAGCACCGCCCCCGTCATCACATGTTCTTCACCGCGTTTTTGCAGGATGCAGAAATCCTCCTGCACCAGTTGGCCCAATGTGTGCAGCGGATCGACGGCATCAATCGGCACCCGCACCCCGTCAGGGCGGACGACCTCTTGGGCCGATACCTGAAACTGCGCATCAAACCGCGATCTCAGCAGATCGAGCACCGCGTGCAGCAATTCCACTGCTGCGGCGCGCGCGCCTTCTTCCAGATAAAGAACCCTGTCGCGCGACCCCGCCAGCAATGCAGCCCGCCGCTGCATCTGGGCGCCATAGGCTTCATCCACCAGTATCCAGGGATCATCGCCCAAAGGGCGCACCCCCGGAAGCGGCAGGGGTACCATGACGTCATAGGGAACGGAGTGTTGCAGAATCTCGGTCATGGCGGCCCGATAGCGCATCCGGCGCGCGATGTCCTTTGAAAACGACGCATGAGCGTGTCGGAATCAGACGCGCGCACCCGCCGGTTCCATTGTGATCTGGTTGCCATCAACCGTACGAGAGTGCCATGAACCAGCATTACAGCGCACAGCGCAAGATCGACCCGACCAGAGGCGCAACCCTGGGCGACAACACCCCCAACGATGCCAACCGGATCGAGATCGGCCCGACCCAGCTGGCTTACGGCGAATGGGCGACGGCGGGGTTGCAACTGCCCGACCTGCAGGCCATGCGCCACTACCGCTGGGCGCGACTGACCCGTCACATCACGGATCGCGGTTATGGCGGCCTGCTGATGTTCGACCCGCTCAACATCCGCTATGCCACCGACAGTACCAACATGCAGCTGTGGAACACTCATAACCCGTTCCGCGCGGTCTTACTCTGCGCCGATGGCTACATGGTGATCTGGGATTACAAGAATTCCCCGTTCCTCAGCACCTTCAATCCGCTGGTGCGCGAACAGCGCTCTGGCGCGGACCTGTTCTATTTCGATCGCGGCGACAAGCTGGACGTGGCCGCCGATGTGTTTTCCAACGAGGTCCGCGCCCTGATCGCCGAACATGCCGGTAACAACATGCGCCTTGCCGTGGACAAGATCATGCTGCACGGGCTGCGGGCACTGGAAGCGCAGGGTTTCGAGATCATGGAAGGCGAGGAAGTCACCGAAAAATCACGCTCGGTCAAAGGGCCGGACGAAATTCTGGCGATGCGCTGCGCCAGCCACGCCTGCGAGACGGCTGTGGCGGAAATGGAACGGGCCGCGCGCACCGGCGTGCCGGCCGGCAACATGAGCGAGGACGACATCTGGGCCGTGCTGCACGCCGAGAACATCCGTCGCGGCGGCGAATGGATCGAAACACGGCTACTGTCCTCGGGTCCGCGTACCAATCCATGGTTTCAGGAATGCGGCGGGCGCATCGTGCAGAACAATGAAATCGTCAGCTTTGATACCGATCTGATCGGATCCTACGGCATCTGCGTCGATATTTCACGCAGTTGGTGGATCGGCGACCGCAAACCGCCCGCCGACATGATCTATGCGATGCAGCACGGGCATGAACATATCATGCAGAACATGGAGATGCTGAAACCGGGTGTCACGATCCCCGAACTGGTCGCCAATACCCATGTGCTGGACGCACAGTTTCAGAAACAGAAATACGGCTGCCTGATGCACGGCGTCGGCCTGTGTGATGAATGGCCGCTGGTCGCCTACCCCGATGGCGCAGTACAGGGCGCGTTCGATTACGCGCTGGAACCCGGCATGGTCCTTTGTGTCGAGGCGCTGGTATCCCCCGAGGGTGGTGATTTTTCGATCAAGCTGGAAGATCAGGTGCTGATCACCGAAGACGGTTATGAAAACCTGACGAAATACCCGTTCGATGATGCGCTGATGGGGCGATAACTGCCGCTTTGATGCACTGCGTGCATGCCTCCGGCGGGAGTATTTGGCGGACAAATGAAGGACACAGGCTTCATTTGTCCGCAAATACTCATTCTACCTGTCTGTGCGGCGGCCTTCGGTATGTTTGCGCAGTTTGGACGGTGCCGATTTCTTGCGGTTCTTGTACGGGTTTTCTTCGTTCTGGCTGCGCATGAACAGGCGGATCGGTGTCCCCGGCATATCAAAGTCGACGCGTAAGCCATTGACAAGGTAGCGCGAATAGCTGGCAGGCAATTTGTCGGGATGCGAACACATCACGACAAATCCGGGCGGGCGCGTTTTGGCCTGGGTCATGTAACGCAGTTTGATGCGCTTGCCCTGCGGTGCGGGGGGCGGATGCTGTTCCAGCATGCCGGTCAGCCAGCGGTTCAATTGTGCCGTTGTCACCCGCCGGTTCCAGATCTCGTAAGCCTTGAGGATCGCGTCTTTAAGCCGGTCGACGCCCTTGCCGGTTTTGGCGGACACCGTCACCAGCGGCGCACCCCGCAACTGTGGCAGCAGCCGTTCAAAGCTTTCACGCAGATCCTTGAGTTTCTTTTGCTTGTCCGGTTCGATGTCCCATTTGTTGACAGCGACCACCACGGCGCGCCCTTCGCGCTCGGCCAGATCGGCGATGCGCAGATCCTGCTGTTCAAAGGGAATGGCCGCATCCAGCAGCACCACCACCACTTCGGCAAACTTGACAGCGCGCAACCCGTCGCCAACCGACAATTTCTCAAGCTTTTCCTGTACTTTCGCCTTTTTCCTCATGCCTGCCGTATCAAAGATACGCACCGGCACGTCGTCCCAGTCGGTCTGCACGGAAATCGCGTCGCGGGTAATGCCGGCTTCGGGACCGGTCAACAGGCGGTCTTCGCCGATGATGTGGTTGATCAGGGTGGATTTTCCTGCGTTCGGGCGCCCCACCACTGCCACCTGCAACGGTTTGGCGCGGGTCGGCACGCGCACGGCGTCCGGATCATCCGCGTCAATTGTGACATCCACATCGGGGGCTTCGTCGCTGGCCTTCTTGGCAAAGGCATCGGCCAGCGGCATCAACTGGGCATAAAGATCGTTCAACCCCTCGCCGTGTTCGGCAGACATGCGGATCGGTTCGCCCAGACCCAGTGCGTAGGCTTCGATCACACCGGCATCGGCGGCCGCGCCTTCGCCCTTGTTGGCGGCCAGAATCACATGGGCCGAGCGTTTGCGCAGAATTTCGGCAAACAGTTGGTCGGACGGGGTCACGCCGGTGCGCGCGTCAATCATGAACAGGCAGATATCGGCCATATCAACCGCGCGTTCCGTCAGCCGGCGCATCCGGCCCTGCAGGCTGTCATCGGTGACTTCTTCCAGCCCTGCGGTGTCGATCACGGTAAAGCGCAGATCCCCCAGACGCGCAGCGCCTTCGCGCAAGTCGCGCGTTACGCCGGGCTGGTCGTCGACCAGTGCCAGACGTTTGCCCACAAGGCGGTTGAACAGCGTGGATTTGCCCACGTTCGGGCGCCCCACGATGGCGAGGGTAAAAGACATCAGATGCTCCGCATGCGCGTATCAAAGGCGCGCTTTAGCCTATGTTGCGGCTAACGGAAAGCGTGGAGTTGTCCGTTGGTGCCGACAACGTACAAAACACCGCCCGCCACGACCGGTCCGGTGGTTGCCCCGCCGGGCACTTCGACCGTGGACAGCAATGCCCCGCTGACCGGATCAAAGCTGCGCAAAACCCCGTCATTGGACGCAACAATCAGGCGTCCGCCCGCAAGTACGGGCCCGTAATGGGCAAAGATCTCGCCGCGCTTCTTGGGCTTGTCCTTGACGTATTTGGGCAGGTCAACGGCCCAGACGCGATTGCCGGATGCCGAATCAAGCCGCACCAGTTCGTTGGTGTCGGTGATGGCGAAAACCGCGTTGCCAGTCGGCCAGACCGGGCTGATCGCGCCACTGGTTGCGGTCCAGCGGCGTTCACCGTTGGCAATGTCCAGAGCGACGATACGTCCGGTATGGTTGCCCACGTAAACGGTATTGCCGCGCACAACCGGCGAACCGGTAATGTCACTGACACCGCTGATCGCACGGCCGATCCGGGTGCCGGTGACCGAAGCATCCCAGCGGCGCAGGCCGCCCTTGCGAAACACCGCAACAACCTGCCCTGACCCGAACGAAAAGATCGCCAGAGTGTCGGTGACCGCAGGGGCCGGAGCCCCCAGAACATTTGTAACCGATCCGGCGGAAATGATTTGCCAAACGATGCGGCCTGTCGCCTTTTCGATGGCCCAGCCGACATCGTCGCCTGCCACCAGATAGACAAGGTTGCCCGACACTGTCGGCGTACCGCTGCCTGTCGCGTCAAGTTGCTGGGTCCAGATCACGGCACCCGTTGCGGCATCCAGCGCTGCCAGTTCGCCATAGCCAAGCGACACGTAAACGCGCCCGTCGTCATAGGCGATGCCGCCGCCGGTGGCGTCCTTATCGGAATCACGTGCAGGGCGGATGTTGCTTTGCCAAAGGGTTGCACCGCCTGTCGATGTTGCCGTGACCGTTGATTTTGCGTCCAGCGTGTAAATGCGGCCCTGCGCCACAACCGGGTCTGCGGTGATACGGAACTTGCGGCTGTCGCCTTCGCCAATCGGGGCCGACCATATGCGCTGAGGCGCGCGCGACAATGCCGCATGTTCGGCGCGCAGGCCCGGTGATCCGGCGTTTTGCGGCCAGTTCGCGTTGGTGCGCTGCGCCGGAAGCGAAATAGGCCGGCTTTCATTGACGACCGCATCGGCGCTGGCAAGCCCCGCCTCTTCATCCAGTTCGCTGCGCAAATCCTCGCGCACGCCGGGCAGGATGCGATCGTCTTCACACGCGCTCAGAAACAGGGTGCCCGTCAGGGCAAGGGCCAGTGTGCGAAGAAACGCAGGGGCAATCGGTGTCATCGTGTTATCCTGTCTGCTCTGCCAGTTCTGCCGGGGCCGGTTCAGCCTTCTGCGGGCACGTTTATATTTGGCGTGCCGCCCAGAGCCACAATCACCTGTGCGGCGCGTTGTTGCAAGCCTGCGCTGACTTGCGCGTCATCCAGAACGGCCTGAAGTGTTGCGATCGCTGCATCGATCTGACCGTTTTTGATATCCAGCAATGCCAGTTGCTCCATCGCCAGCAGGCGCAATGGTGCGCCGGGACGGGCCAGCGCTTCGAACTGTGTTCGCTTTTCTTCATCGCTGATGCCGCTGTCTTTCAGGCTCAATGCCTTGAATGCGGCGATCTGGCGGTAAATCTCTGGAATATCCCCGTTCACAGCCAGATCGTTCAGGGTTTGCGCAGCGCCCGCGGCATCGCCGGCTTCGGCCTGTTCTGCGGCTTTCAGGAAATCCAGAACCGGCTGTCCGGCATCCGGCCCCGCCTGTGGCGTGATCTGTTCAAAAGCGGCGACCCGGGCGGCGGCATCGTTCATTTCAAGGGCCGCCAGCATATCGTCGCCCAATTGTTCGGCGGCGGCGCGCCCCTGGGCTTTGCGCCATTCCGACCATGTTGCACCACCGACAACCACCAGAATGAACAATGCGGCAATCCAGCCGTATTTCTTGAATGTCGCATAAAGCTTGTCGCGGCGGACTTCTTCGCTGACCTCTTCGATAAAACTGTCGGTGTCGCTCATCTCTGCTCCCGTTCTGGCGCGGAAATGTCCCCGTTGGACTGATCCGTGCCCCCTCTTAACTTGCATGCAGGGCCAAGCCAAGACCTCGCCTTTGGGGGAAGGCTGTTGCAAGGAAATGAGGCAAGTTGCGACCTTGCGGCAACGTATTGCACCGTTTCACGGAAAAGTTTAATCTGAACTGGTTAGTTTAGCGTAATTAATACGTATATAGCCGAAAGAAATTAGACGGCTGTGCCGATGAGACTGCCAGGAAAGGCAAAACATGCGATTGATTCCTGTCCTCACCGCTCTGCTGGTGGCCGGATTTTTGTATTTGGTTGTGTTCGAGCGCGACGAGCTGAAGGCGTTTGCCCTGGGCGAAGACGCGCCGACATCCGAAACCGTCGAGGCCGAAGTAGCGGCAACCCCCGCCGTGGGTGTGGTGGCACGCCATTCCGTGGCACAGGTTATCGACAGCGCGGTTGTATTGCGCGGCCAAACCGAAGCGAACCGTCAGGTTGATGTCAGATCAGAAATATCGGCGCAGGTGATTTCCGACCCGCTTTTGAAAGGCGCGTTTGTGAACAAGGGCGATGTGCTGTGCCGTCTGGATGCAGGCACCCGGAATGCCACGCTGGCGGATGCCCAGGCCAATCTGCTTGAGGCGGAAAGCCGCGTTCCCGAGGCCGAGGCCCGTCTGGAAGAGGCCCGTGCCCGCGTGAAAGAAGCGCAGATTAACAATAACGCAGCCGAAAAACTGTCTCAGGGCGGTTACGCATCCGAAACCCGCGTGGCGGGTGCCATCGCCGCCGTGCGCGCGGCACAGGCCAACGAACAATCGGCCATGGCCGGGGTCAAGGCCGCGAAATCGGGCATCCAGTCGGCGCAGGCCACCGTTGCGCTGGCCGAAAAGGAAATTGAACGGCTGACCATCACGGCCCCTTTCGAAGGGTTGCTGGAAAGCGATACCGCCGAACTGGGCAGCCTGATGCAGCCAGGATCATTGTGCGCCACGATTATCCAGCTTGATCCGATCAATCTGGTCGGCTTTGTGCCGGAAACCGAGGTGAACCGCGTCGAAGTGGGGGCCCGGGCCGGTGCGAAACTGGTATCGGGTGAACTGGTGGAAGGGCGCGTTATCTTTCTTTCGCGCTCTGCCGATCCGGAAACCCGCACCTTTCGCGTCGAAATCGAGGTGCCTAATGCCGATCTGCATATCCGCGACGGGCAAACAGCCGAAATCCTGATCGGGGCAGAAGGCGCCAAGGCGCATCTGTTGCCGCAATCGGCGCTTACGCTGAATGATCAGGGCACCTTGGGCGTGCGTGTTGTGGATGCCGAGCAGACCGCCCAGTTCCAGCCCGTCACCCTGCTGCGCGATACTGTCGATGGCGTCTGGCTGGCCGGATTGCCGGACATGGCCGACGTGATCCTTGTGGGGCAGGAATTCGTGATTGATGGCGTGCCTGTCGTGCCGACATATCAAGAGGTCAAACAATGACCGGACTAGTCGACTGGGCCGCCAACAGGGCCCGAATGGTTCTGGCCTTTATCGCCCTGTCCCTGCTGGCGGGCGGTTTTGCCTATTTCTCGCTTCCCAAGGAAGGCGAGCCGGATATCGAAATTCCGGCGCTGTTCGTTTCGGTACCGTTTCCCGGCATTTCTGCCGCCGACAGTGAAACGTTGCTGGTCAAGGTGATGGAAACCGAACTGTCCGATCTGGACGGCCTGAAAACCATGACCTCAACTGCCAGCGAAAGCTATGCGGGCGTTGCGCTGGAGTTCGATTTCGGCTGGGACAAAACCAAGATCATGGCCGATGTGCGCGACGCGATGAACACGGCCGAGGCCCAGTTTCCCGACGGTGCCGAAAAATATTCGATTGTCGAGATCAACTTTTCCGAATTTCCGATCATCATCGTGAACCTGACCGGCCCGGTTCCTGAACGCACAATGGCGCGTGTTGCCAAGGACTTGCAGGACGAGCTTGAAGGGCTTGAACCGGTGCTTGAGGCCGGGATTGCGGGCAATCGCGACGAAATGCTTGAAGTGATCATCGATCCGCTGCGCCTTGAATCCTACAATGTGTCGGCCAGCGAACTGATCGCCGTGGTTCAGAACAACAACCAGCTGATCGCCGCGGGCGAGGTTGAAACAGCGCAGGGCACATTTGCCGTCAAAATCCCTTCGTCTTTTGACGAACCGCGCGATGTCTATGCCCTGCCCGTCAAGACCAATGGCGACCGTGTCGTGACATTAGGTGATCTGGCGCAGATCAATCTGACGTTTGAGGATCGTCTGGGCACCGCGCGTTTCAACGGGGAAACCACCGTTGCTTTGCAGGTGGTCAAACGCAAAGGCTTTAACCTGATTGATACCGCAACGCTGGTGCGCGAAACGGTTGAACAGGCCAAGGCCAACTGGCCGCCCGAATTGCGCGCGGCGGTCAAGGTGGGAACCTCGAACGACCAGTCGCGCATTGTCGGTTCCATGGTCAGCCAGTTGGAAGGCTCGGTTCTGACGGCGATTGCGCTGGTGATGATCGTGGTGCTGGCCGCCCTGGGTACGCGCGCCGCCCTGCTGGTCGGCTTTGCGATTCCGACATCGTTCCTTTTATGTTTCGTATTCCTGGCTGTGATGGGGGTGACCATCTCGAACATCGTGATGTTCGGCCTTATTCTGGCCGTGGGGATGCTGGTTGATGGTGCGATCGTTGTGGTCGAATATGCCGACAAGCGCATCAAGGAAGGCACCGGCCCGATGCACGCCTATGTCGAGGCGGCGCAGCGGATGTTCTGGCCCATCGTCAGTTCCACCGCGACCACGCTGTGTGCCTTTTTGCCGATGCTGTTCTGGCCCGGCGTTCCGGGCGAATTCATGGGCATGTTGCCCGTCACGCTGATTTTCGTGCTGTCCGCATCGCTGATCGTGGCGCTGATCTATCTGCCTGTCATGGGCGGTGTCACCGGCCGGATGAGCCGCATGTTCGGGCGCACATCGGATGCGCTGCGTGCCCGCCTGCCGTGGCTTGCGCGCGCGGCGCTGGTGCCTGTGGCCCTTTACATGCTATTCCTGGGTGCGATGCAGGTGCTTAATCCGCATTACCTGCTGCCCGATACGGCATCCGTTCTTTCGGGCGAACTGTTCGGCGTTGCGCTGTTCCTGTTCGCGGCCTTCTCTGCGTCGGTCACGCTGGGGGCTGCACGGATCGAACGCAAGGCCCGTAAAATCAGGGCCGGTCACAGCCGTACCCCGTTCGGGTTGTTCACCAAGTTCATCGCCGGCAACCCGATCACGCCGCTGGTTACAATCGCTGTTGTGGGCTTTGGCGTGATGACCGTGTTCGGCCTGTTTGCGACCAACAATAACGGTGTCGAGTTCTTTGTGGAATCCGAACCCGAACAGGCCACCGTTTACGTGCGGGCCCGTGGCAACATTTCCCTGACCGAGGCCGACAACATGGTGGCGCAGGTCGAAGATATCGTGATGGCCCATCCCGGTGTGGTCAACGTGTTCTCGTTCGCCGGTGATGGCGGTTTGAACACCGATTCCAGCGGAAATTCGATCCCCAAGGACACGGTGGGACAGGTCCAGTTTGAAACGATCCCGTGGGAAGACCGCCCGACCCAGACCGAAAAATGGTTTTTCGGCCTGCTGGAACGCCAGATCAGTTCGGTTGAATTTGATGGCGATACGGTGATCGACGAACTGAACGCCGAACTTGCCAAATTGCCGGGGTTCGAGGCTGAAATTCTGGCGCTAGCGCAAGGCCCGGCATCCGGCAAACCGGTACATCTGCGCCTGAAAGGCGATGATTTCGAGGTTCTGAAAGACGCCGCAAACATCGCCCGCGACAAATTCGACTCAACCCCTGCCCTAACCCAGATCGAAGACACCCGCCCCCTGCCCGGCATCGACTGGCAGATTGACGTAGACGTTGAAAAAGCGGGGCGTTACGGCGCCGATGTCGCCACTGTGGGTGCGATGGTTCAACTGGTCACGCGGGGCGTGTTGCTGGACACGATGCGTGTCGATACCAGCGACGAAGAAATTGAAATCCGCGTCCGCCTGCCCGAAGAAGATCGCGTTCTCAGCACGCTTGATACGCTCAAGGTACGCACCTCCGACGGGCTGGTTCCGCTTAGCAACTTCATCACCCGCAAACCGGTGGCCAAACTGGCCGAGATCAGCCGTGTCGACCAGCAACGCTATTTCGACGTGAAGGCGGATTTCCTGCCTGCAATGGTGAAATTCGTAACCGATGCAGGCACCCCGCAGGCGCAAATTCTGGCGGTGGCCCACACCGTACCCGAAGATCAGGGCACCGGATCGGCCGAGGCGAAACCAGGCACTTTCATCGGCCCGAACGACACTGAATACGACCAGTTGCGCCTGAGCGAGGGTGTCAGCATGGATACGCTGACTTCGGCGCTGGAGGATGGCAGCCTGAGCGCTGTACCAATCAACGCCAACGAACGTATTGCCGAACTGACCAAATGGCTGGAAACCGAACCGCTGCCAGACGGCGTGGCGTGGGAATGGACCGGCGATCAGGAAGAACAGGAAGAAAGCGGTGCGTTCCTGATGAATGCGTTTGCCGGTGCGCTGGGGCTGATGTTCATCATCCTGCTGGCGCAGTTCAATTCGTTCTACAATTCGTTTCTGGTGCTGATCGCGGTGGTGTTGTCCACCACCGGCGTGCTGATCGGCATGATGGTGATGAACCAGCCGTTTTCGATCATCATGACGGGCACCGGTATTGTCGCCTTGGCGGGGATCGTGGTGAACAACAACATTGTTCTGATCGACACCTATCAGGAATATTCCCGCTATATGCCCCGGATCGAGGCGATCGTGCGCACTGCCGAAGCGCGCATCCGCCCCGTTCTGCTGACCACGATCACGACAATGGCGGGGCTTGCCCCGATGATGTTCGGGCTGTCGCTGGATTTCATCGGCGGTGGCTATACCATCAACAGCCCCACGGCGCTGTGGTGGAAACAGCTGGCCACCGCTGTTGTGTTCGGCCTTGGCATTGCCACGGTGCTGACGCTGATCGTGACGCCTTCGATGCTGGCGCTGCGCGTCTGGTTCACCACCTACGTGCACTGGTTCGCGCGTCTGCTGGCGAAACTGTCGATGGGCAGCAGTTCGAAAGCCGCCAAAGACTGGGCCTTGCAACGCGCCGCGCGCCGCCTGAAAGCGCCCGAGATCATCTGGACAGATCCCGATCTGCCTTTGGCGCCGGTCGATACCGCCCCGCTCAAGGCTGCTGAGTAATCAGGATTGGGCGGGGCTTAGCCATGACGCGGATGTGAAGGGATATTTCACGCCGGCTTGTCTAGGATAGACGTGTTTCCAAAACCGGAGTTGCCCAGATGATCCTGCACCGTATCGCCCCTGCCCTTGTCCTGTCCCTGACACTGTCCCTTAGCGGAGGAACCGCCATGGCCGCCGACCTGATCCACAAAATCAGCCCCCATTCCGTCAGCGTCACCATCGACCGTCTGGCCGCCGCCGTCGAAGGGGCCGGTGCCAAGGTGTTTGCGCGGGTCGATCACGCCGCTGGCGCGGAGAGCGTTGGCGAGGAACTGCGCCCGACACAGATGCTGATGTTCGGCAATCCGAAACTGGGATCACCCGCGATGCAGGCGGCGCAGACATCCGGGCTCGACCTGCCGCTGCGGGTTTTGGCCTTTGCCGATGCCGAAGGTGTCGTGCATGTGGTTTATCATGATCCGGCAGAGCTTGCCGCGACGCACGGCATTGCGCCCGATGCAGAAGTGATCGCCAAGATGACCGGCGCATTGGGCAAGCTGACGGACAAGGCTGTGGCATCGGAATAAGCCGGTGGGTTGCCCCCGCGCTACGCCGCCTGTTCTTCGGATTGCTGACGATGCCAAAGCTGGGCATAGCGCCCATTTTGCGCCAGCAAATCATCATGGGTGCCGCGTTCGACGATCTTGCCCGCCTCCAGCACGATGATCTGGTCGGCGTCGGCGACCGTGCTCAGACGGTGGGCGATGGTGATCACCGTGCGCCCTTCGCCCGCGCGGTGCAGCGCGTCCTGAATTTCATGTTCGGTTTCGCTGTCCAGCGCCGATGTCGCTTCGTCCAGCAGCAGAATTGGCGGGTTCTTGAGCAATGTGCGGGCGATCCCGACGCGTTGCTTTTCCCCGCCAGACAGCTTTAACCCGCGTTCGCCCACGGCCGTGTCATAACCTTCGGGAAGGCGCATGATAAAGTCGTGGATTTGCGCAGCACGGGCAGCGGCCTCGACCTCGTCCTGGGTTGCGCCCTCTTTGCCGTATGCGATGTTGTAGCGGATCGTGTCATTGAACAGCACAGTATCCTGCGGCACCACGCCGATGGCGTCATGCAGGCTGTCTTGTGTGATGTCGCGCACGTCCTGCCCGTCGATTTTCAAAGCGCCCTTTGTCACGTCGTAAAACCGGAACAGCAACCGCCCGATGGTGGATTTGCCTGATCCGGTCGATCCCACAATGGCCACGGTCTTGCCCGCATCAACCGTCAGCGACACGCCGTTCAGGATAGAGCGCGCAGGATCATAGCCGAAATGCACATCGTCCAGTTCGATCTTGCCTCCATTCACCTGCAAAGGCTTGGCGCCCGGCTTGTCCGTCACTTCCTGGGGTTGTTCCAGCAGATCGAACATTTCGCCCATGTCCACCAGTGACTGGCGGATTTCGCGGTAGACCGTGCCCAGAAAATTCAGCGGCACGGCGATTTGCAGCATGTAGGCGTTGACCATCACGAAATCACCCACCGTCAGTGCGCCCTGCTGCACACCAAGTGCCGCCATGACCATGACGCCGATCAATCCTGCCGTGATCAGCAGCGATTGGCCGAAATTCAAAAACGCCAGCGAATAGGATGTTTTCAGCGCCGCGCTTTCGTATTGCCGCATCGCCACGTCATAGCGGGCAGCCTCGCGCGCTTCGGCGCCGAAATATTTGACGGTTTCATAATTCAGCAGGCTGTCGATCGCCTTCTGGTTGGCATCAGTATCCTGATCGTTCATTTCGCGGCGCAGTTTCACCCGCCATTCGGTCACGGCAAAGGTAAACCAGACGTAGAACGCGATGGTCACGGCCACGACCACCAGATACCAGACATCGAAGAGAACGGTCAGGATCACCCCGATCAGCAGCAGTTCGATGATCAGCGGACCAATGCTGAAGATCAGGAACCGCAACAGGAAATCCACGCCCTTGACGCCGCGTTCGATAATGCGGCTTAGCCCGCCGGTCTTGCGCGTGATGTGATAGCGCATCGACAGGCGGTGGATGTGTGCAAAGGTTTCCAGCGCCAGCTGGCGCAGCGCACGTTGTCCGACAGCAGCAAAAATCGCATCGCGCAATTGCTGGAACGCCACAGACAACAGGCGCGCCATGCCATAGGCCACTGTCAGCCCTACCGCCCCCAGCGCCAGCATCGGCACACCTTCATCCGCAAGAGCATCCACGGCCCCTTTGTAAAGGACAGGCGTATAGACCGTGACCAGTTTGGCCAGAACCAGAACGAACAGCGACAGGACAACGCGGCGTTTGACCCAGGCCTGCCCGTCAGGCCACAGATAAGGGCCGACCTTGCGCAATGTGCGCCAGCCGGACCGGCGCTCTTCAGCGGATATTTCTTCAGAGGTGAGAGACATTCAGGCTTCCTTGGGCGCGCTGGTGCGACCGGTGTCAACACATAGGGCGCGCGTACCGGAATGGCCAGACCTGCGCCCTGTATTTGACGCCGCAGCAGTCGCGGCGTCGATCGGGGCGCGCCCTAGTCGGGCAAGGCAAACACCTGACCGGGATAGATCAGATCGGGGTCGCGGATGCTGTCGCGGTTGGCGTCAAACACCCGCACGTAAAGCAACCCGTCGCCATAACGTTCGCGCGCAATCGCCCAAAGCGTATTGCCGGCCTGCACCGTGACCGCCTGCACCGGTGCGGCGCTGTTCTGCGCGGCCAGTGCGGCCGTCAGAACCTCTGGTTCTTCGCGTTTAAAGGGGGTTTCAACACGACTTGTCACCGTTCCCGACCCGTCAACCTGATCGATACGCAGGGTGTAAACGCCGGTATCGACAGATGGCAGATCACCGCGCCAGCGCCCGTCCGGTTGCACGGGCAGCGTGGTGACGGGTCGGTTGTCCAGATAAACGCGGACAAAGCCCTCCCCCGGCGCGCGTCCGCTTAGCTGGACATCGCCCAGATCGGAATAGCCGATTGTGTCCAGTTCTACTGTCGTCATGGCGCCGGGCGCGCCCTGAACCAGTTCGACCCCGTCCGCATCCGAACGCAGCACGGCAACCGGTGCTTGGGGCGGCGCTTCAGCCACATTGTCGGCGGGGTCAATCGCCGCCGTTCGGGTGGCCGCATCCGCATCGCTTGGTTGCGCGGGTTCCACTTCCGCGACCGTTGCCGGTGCTGTGTCTTCGGCCACAGGAACGGGTTCCGCCACCGTGTCCGGTTCCTGAACAGCCTCGGTCGTCACTGTTGTAGTGGGCTCTGTCGCGGCCTCATCTACCTCGGGGGCCGCCATTGCCGCAATTTCATCGGCGCCGGTTTGCGGCGCTGCTGGCAGCTGCGCGGCGGCCACATCGGTCGTGTCTATGGGGCTTGTGCCTTCCGGTGCAGCGAGCGCGGCGGTTTGCGGAACTGTCGGTGTCAGGATCATTTCAGCCAAGGACCGTGCCTGCGTGCCGGTTTTTTCCGATTGCAGGGCCAGCACGCGCGGCGCCGCACTGGGCGGCAGGGTCAGGAAGCTGACGAAACTGCCGCCCGCATCCGCCGTTGCGCGGGCAATTTCCGTCCCGTCCATCAGGATCATGATCGTGCTGGCGGGATCACCCCGCCCCGCAATCACGGTTGTGCCGTCCGGTTCCACGCGCACGGTGTCAAAGGTCGGCGCAATGGCGGTTTCTGCGTCCGCTGGTGTACCTGCATCAGCATCGGTGTCTGTTTCCGGTTGCGCCACGACCTCGGCATCGGTGTCCGGTTCAGCCACCTCTTCCGGTGCGGGATCGGTCGAAGGGGTCTGGGTGGCCTGCACCTCGGGTTTGGGCGCGGCAGGTTCGGTCGGGACAGAAGCGTCGGGCTGGACCAGTGCATCCAGATCGCCGTCGCTCGGCAGGGCACCGTCATGGGGCGCGAACACGCCCGCCCAGTAAAGCCCTCCCAGAACAAGTGCCGCCGCAACCGCCACGCCAGCCGCACCCTTGCCCGTCAAGAGCCCTGCCTTTTTGTCCATTTTCGCCCATCCCCTTGTGCGCAATTGAGCAACCTTATCAACAGCCCTGCGCGCGGTCAAAACATCGCTGCTGCCGCTCTATCATCGGGGGCGGCCGTATTTTTGGCAAAAAGAAAGTGAAGGTACCCTGTTTGCAGGACCGGATTTGTGGCATTGCGGATGCAGGATATGGATCGTGGTAAAAGGATGTTTCAAATGGCGAAAACCGGGTTTTCAGTCTGCGTCTACTGCGGATCCCGCGACGGGGCGCGCGCCGCCTATGTCAGGGATGCCACCGCTGTGGGCACGGCACTGGCGCAGAACGGCTGGCAACTGGTCTACGGTGCGGGGGATATCGGGCTAATGGGGGCCGTGGCGCGTGCTGCACAGGCCGCGGGCGGCGACACATTCGGCGTGATACCCGCGCATCTGGTAGCGCGCGAGGTCGGCAAGACCGATCTGACCCGCTATGTGGTGACCGAAACCATGCACGAGCGTAAAAAGGTCATGTTCATGAACGCCAATGCGATTGTCGTTCTGCCCGGTGGTGCGGGCTCACTGGACGAACTGTTCGAGGCCATCACATGGCGCCAGCTTGGCCTGCATGAAAAACCGATATTCCTATTGAATACAGATGGCTACTGGGATCCGTTGATGCAATTGATCAATCAGGTGATCGATCAGGGTTTTGCCGATGCGTCACTGGCCGGTTTTGTTTCGGTCAAGGCGACGCCCGCGGAACTGATCGAGGCCCTGCGCGCGGTTCTGTCCTGAACCAGCGCGCTGATTGAATAGAGCGCCAGCGCGATCCAGATCATCGGAAAGGCAATGGCGTGCCAGGGGCCGAACGGTTCCCCGAACAGGATCACCGCGCAAAAGAACTGCAGCACCGGATTAAGGTAGGCGATCAGACCCAGTGTCGACATCGCGATGCGCTTGGCCGCATAGCTGAACAGGATCAGCGGCACCGCCGTCACCGGACCGGACAGCACCAGCAACACGGTATCTTGCATATTGGTGGCAAAGCCGCCCTGCCCACCCATCTGCGCGGTCACGATCACCGCCAGCGCCAGCGGCGAAAAAAGCAGGATTTCGCAGGTCACGGACACGACAGGGCCGGTATCCAGCCCCTTTTTGATCGTTGAATACAGCGCGAAGGTGCAGGCCAGCGCCAGGGATATCCACGGCGCCACACCCAGGCCATAGGTCAGCACGCCTACCGCCCCCGCCGCGAGCGCCACAGCCCCCCATTGCACCACCCCCAGACGTTCGCGAAACCCGAACCGTCCGATCAGCACCGCAACCAGCGGGTAGATGAAATAGCCCAGCGATGCCTCGGTCGTGCGTTCGATCTGGATCGCGAAGATGAACAGGAACCAGTTGACGGAAATCATGCAGGCCGCCAGCGCGATCAGTGCGAAATTGCGCCACGTCGACAGCGCCGCGCGCACATCCCCCAGACGCGATTGCAGGGTCAGGATCAGAACGAACAGAACCAGCGACCACCAGACACGATGCGCCAGCACCTCAATCGCGGGAATATGCGCCACCTGTTTGTAGAAAATCGGCGACAGGCCCCAGATGGTGCAGGCGGCGATGATGGCGGCCACGCCTTTGCCTGATTGTGTCATCCCAGCCCCTTTGATCGCGCCAAGCGGTGCCACGCGGATGCGGGGGCGTCAAGCCTTGGGTCGCGTCAGGGCGTGGTGGGCAAGGATCGTCTGGCCAGCCGCCCTGTTGGATGTATAAAGGACGCAATTTCCGACCACGCACATTTGACGGGAACGCATTTTGGCAGAAGATACTGGTTCCAAAACCCAAGATCACGACACCGCCCGTCTGGAAGCGGCCCTGACCCGAGAGGCCGCAATCCGCGAAATTCTGGAAGTCATCCGCGACAATCGCGAGAATGAAGCCCCTGTTTTTGACGCGATCCTGCGCAAGGCGGCTGCCTTATGCCGTGCGCCCCACGCAGCGCTGAACCTTGTCGACAGCAACCGGAAGTTTCTAGAATATACCGTGTCTTACGGGCCAGACCTCAAGCTGTCCAAACCCGGCATTACCAAATGGGCACTGCAACCGAACTCGCTTATTGCGCGCACAATTCTTGAAAAACGCGCGATCCGCGTTGATGATCTGGCCGATTCAGACGAATACCGCGCAGGTGATCCCGGACGGGTCGCCCATGTGAACGAAGACGGTATCCGCAGCTATATGGCCGTCCCGCTGATCATCAATGACACCGCAATCGGCAATATCGGCCTGTTTCGTCGTGCTGTGGATCCTTTTTCACAGGATGATCTTGAGCTGATCCAGACCTTTGCCGATCAGGCCGTCATCGCCATCGAAAATGTACGCCAGTTCCGGGAAGTCCAAAAGCGGCTGGACCGCGAGGCCGCCACACGCGAAGTTCTGGAGGTGATCAGCCAGTCGCGAGCGGATGAACAGCCGGTTCTGGATATGATCGTAAGCAATGTTGCGCGGTTATGTGATGCAACGCTGGTTGGCCTGTCGCTGG
This sequence comes from Sulfitobacter sp. JL08, assembly GCF_003352045.1. Taxonomy (NCBI): domain Bacteria; kingdom Pseudomonadati; phylum Pseudomonadota; class Alphaproteobacteria; order Rhodobacterales; family Roseobacteraceae; genus Sulfitobacter; species Sulfitobacter sp. JL08. Next base: position 1,685,876 of record NZ_CP025815.1, on the reverse strand, counting down.
TCAACGCGGCGCGCAGCGCGCTTGAATACACTACCGTCTGGGGCACGCGATATGAAACATTCTATGAGGGTTTCGAATTTGACCTGAACGGACCGTTGCAAGTGGCCGTGACCGTTCGCGAGGCGCGCATTATTCACACGCATGACCTTTCGGATGATCCTTTGTATCTGGCGCGCGACCCTGTGCGCGTGAAAATGGTGGAAGAAGTTGGCGTGCGTACCATGCTGACGGTTCCGCTGATCAAGGATGGCGTTGCCTTCGGATGCCTGAACATCAACAGAAACGAGGTGAAGCCTTTTTCCGAAGATGAAATCGGCCTGATTGAAACCTTTGCTGAACAGGCCGTTATCGCCATCGAGAACGTACGCCAGTTCAGGGAGATCGAACAGCGGCTGGAGCGGGAAAAGGCAACCCGGCAGGTCTTACAGGTGATCAGCCAAAGCCGCGACGACGAAACACCGGTGTTCGAGGTTATTCTCGATCGGGCGGCGCGGTTGTGCAATGCCCAGCTTGCGGGTTTGCAGCTGGTCAACGAGGCGGGCAGCCACGCACGGCTGATTTGCAACTGGGGGGCCAGTGGCGGTGTGTTCAATCCCGGCTTTGAAATGGATATGGAGGGCACCAATCTGGTCGTTGTGGCGATCCGCGAGGCGCGGGTGATCAGCGTTGCGGATCTGAAAGACACCGATCTTTACCGGCAGGGCTGGAAGTTGCGGCGACAGTTGGTGGACGAAGAAGGTGTGCGATCATGGCTGATCGTGCCGCTGCTGCGTGACGGTGTCGGTTTTGGCAGCATGACGCTGAGCCGCAAGGAGGTAAAGCCGTTTTCAGCAGACGAAATCGCACTGATCGAAACCTTTGCCGAACAGGCCGTGATTGCCATCGACAACGTGCGCCAGTTCAAAGCTCTTGAACGCCGCACAGCCGAGGTCGAGGCGCTGAATGCGGGGCTGGAAGAACGTGTTGCCACCCAGGTCGATCAGTTGGAGCGCATGGGGCGTCTCAAACGGTTCCTGTCGCCGCAGGTCGCGGATGCGGTGATTTCATCGGGCGATACCGCCCTGTTGGGCAGTCACCGCGCCCTGATAGCCACACTGTTTTGCGACATCCGCGGCTTTACCGCGTTTTGCGAACGCGCCGAACCCGAAGAAACCATCGAAGTGCTGCAAACCTATCACGAGGCAATGGGTCAGTTGATTGCGGCCCATGGTGCAGGCGTGGACCACCGCGCGGGCGATGGCATCATGGTGATCTTCAACGATCCCCTGCCCTGTGACGACCCAACCGGTGATGCGCTGCGCATGGCATTCGCGATGCAAGAGCGGATGGCAGACCTGGCGCGCGGCTGGCGGCGCATGGGGCACAAGCTGGGCTTTGGCGTCGGGATTTCGCTGGGATATGCCACGGTTGGCATGGTCGGCTCCGAAGGGCGCTATGATTACACGGCTTCGGGCACTGCCGTAAATCTTGCCGCGCGCCTGTGCGATCATGCCGCCGACGGAGAGATATTGCTAAGCCCGCGCGCTTGTCTGGCGGTCGAGGACATCGCCCGAACCGAACCTGTCGGCGCGTTGGAGTTCAAGGGCATCCACGCCCCCACCGAAGTGTTCAGGGCCGTGGCGCTGAAAGGATGACGGGAATGCCAGACAAACAAACCTATGCCGAGATTGCAGACGTCGTAAAAACATATGTCGAAGGCATGTGCGAAAACGATCCTGCCAAGCTGCGCCGGGCCATGCACGAAAGAATGTGCTGCATCGGCCATTTCCAGGGCGGCCTTGAATGGGACAGCCGCGACGCGTTTATCGCAGGTGTGGACAAAGCCGTCGACGCGCCGGACCCCGCGCCTTGGTACGCGATCAACACGATATCGGTTTTCGGTGACGTGGCCATGGTTCAGGTCGAAAACATCTGGCTGGGCGATCACTATGACGACACACTTACGCTTTTACACCACGCGGGAAGATGGGTGATCGTGTCCAAGGTGTTTTATCTGCGGCCTGAAAAGTGAACTGGATTGATCCCAACACAGGGCAGCGCCTGACCTTGGGGAGGTGCAACGCGCCTTCCCGAGGGGAAGGTCAGGCGCTGCCCGGCGAGGCCGGGCGGGCGGTGACGGACACGCCCACCAAGTTACATTACCGACACGATTGATCTCGCCCAAAAGAGCGATGATCAACATTCGATCGCTGAATGGTTTGGCCTAAAAGCCGGATGACTGCTGTGCGGACGAAGTGTTCATTCGCTGCTAGGAAACCAATGTCGCCTATCGGAAGAGGTATAGGTGGGGACCGCCCCATCCGACATTAGCTTTTAATCAGAAAGGCGAATAACCCTTGCCGCCATGTCCACTTCTGGCAAGTAGCCTAGCGCCACAACAGCGGCATGTTCTCTGAATGCAGCAATTTGAACTGACACATTAGTGTAACCTAATGTCGGTTCCTTGAACATTTTCCAAGCAGTCCTTGTCAGTTTTAACTCTTCTTGCCCACCAATGTCGGTAAGGAAATCCATTAGGCTTAGTGCTTCTGCGGAGGTATTCGTATAGAGAGCACAACTCAACTTTTCGCTTATTGGCTGCGACCAGATCATGACTAAGGCCGCCCCCGTTGGGTCAAGCAATGCGTAAACGCCATCAGGAGATTCACGGGAATAGAACTGAACGGCCCGCTTTTGCTCTTCCAGGGCGGCTTGCTGCGGCATGTCGAGGCCCTTTCGAGCCGAAAACCTAAGAATCAATTCGCCGATCGCTAAATAGGCCGTCGCGATCTTGACTTCGCTGGCTTGAGGAGCACTCCACGCCTGAAATTCAAATGCAGCCGCCGCCTCAGATGCCGTATTTGCTTCACACGCGCAAATGTCAAGGAATGTTCGTAGGGGGGATTGCGCCACTGCTTGACTGGCGAAAACCGCGAGGATCACGAATATTACCGCGAAAAATTTGGACAAGACCAAGCTATCCTCCATTGGGCTGGAACGTTGGTTTCGTCCGCTGAACAACTCCATCATGACTTCGCTTACCGCAACATGCAACAAAGCACTTTGGGCTCAAAGCAGTCATTCATCCAATAAAGCCCCCCAACAAAAAACCCCGCGCACTGCACGGGGTTTTCCATTTCATTGCATCCGCGCATTTACATACGCGATGCGACGTTTTCCCAGTTGACCAGATTATCAAGGAAATTGGTCAGATAGGCAGGGCGTTTGTTGCGGAAATCGATGTAGTAGGAATGTTCCCACACGTCACAGCCCAGCAGCGCCGTCTGGCCAAAGCACAGAGGGTTCACACCGTTTTCTGTTTTGGTCACTTTCAAACCGCCGTCGCTGTCTTTGACAAGCCAGGCCCAGCCCGAGCCGAACTGGCCCGCACCTGCGGCGGAAAACTGGGATTTGAATTCATCAACCGAACCAAAGCTGTCAGTGATCGCCTTTTCCAGTTCCGATGGCATGGCGCCCGATTTCGGGCCCATCATTTCCCAGAACTGGTTGTGGTTCCACAACTGACTGATGTTGTTGAAAATACCGTTCTGCGCCACCGCGTTGGCGTCATAGGTGCCGGTGATGATGTCTTCCAGCGATTTGCCATCCCATTCGGTGCCCGCAATCAGCTTGTTGCCGTTGTCGACATAGGCCTTGTGGTGCAGATCATGGTGATATTCGAGCGTTTCCGCCGACATGCCGGCCCCCGCCAGCGCATCGTGGGCATAAGGAAGATCGGGAAGTTCAAAAGCCATTGGGGCCCCCTCGTGGTTTGGTGTTGCGTTTCGCACATCGCGTACATGGGTCACATGAAGCGCAGGATGGCGCAAGGTCAAGGGCCGACACAGACAATATCGACCGGATGCCTTGCGCGTGTGAAAGATGAACGCGCAAACCGGTGCAGGGTTCCCTGCCCCTTGCGCAATTTTCGCCGCTGTGGCCCACTTGAGCTGCAAAGACCGAAACGAAACAAAAAAACGAGCCGAAGATGAGCCACGGATATGAAAGCGGACGCCTGAACCTGCCTTTTGTCGGGATATCGACCTTTGGCAAATATCCCTACCACCCCGATTGGGAAACGATTGATGCGGATGTGGCGATTGTTGGTGCACCCTATGATTTCGGAACCCAGTGGCGGGCCGGTGCGCGTTTTGGCCCGCGTGGCATCCGCGAAGCATCGACCCTCTTCGCCTTTGGCCATGCCGGCGCCTATGATCACGAGGATGACAAGACCTATCTGGGCGAAGGCACGCGGATCGTGGATATCGGTGATGCCGATATTGTCCACACCGATACAGAGCAAAGCCACGCCAATATAGAAAAAGCGGTGCGCGCAATTTTAAGGGCCAAGGCGCTGCCGGTGGTGCTGGGCGGCGATCATTCGATCAATATCCCCTGTGTGCGCGCGTTTTCGGACGCAGGCCCGATCCATATCCTGCAAATCGACGCCCATCTTGATTTTGTCGATGAACGCCACGGCGTGCGCCATGGTCACGGCAACCCGATGCGGCGTGCCGCCGAGCAGGATCACGTGACCGGCCTGACCCAGCTGGGCATCCGCAATGTCTCCTCGACCGCGAAAGAAGGGTACGAGGCCGCGCGCGCGATGGGCTCGGATATCCTGTCGGTGCGGCAGGTGCGCGCCCTTGGGGCCGACGCGGTGATTGCGCGCATTCCGGAACAGGCGAACATCTATCTGACTGTCGATATTGATGGCTTTGATCCCTCAATCGCGCCCGGCACCGGAACGCCCAGCCACGGCGGTTTTCTATATTACGAGGTGCTGGAACTGATCGCCGGTGTTGCGGCGCGCCAGAACATCGTCGGGATCGACCTGGTCGAGGTTGCGCCCGATTACGACCACAGCGGCACCACATCCATTCTGGCGGCGCAGATATTGCTGAACACGATTGGCCGCATTTTGCATCGATAGCAATGACTTATGGATTACTTATAACGTGATTCCACATCACTTGGCGGTGTCGAAATACCCGACCTCAGACCCTTTTTGGGCGGCCATTTTCAGAATGCCGAATGCGTATTCTGCCACCGACCGGAAACAGATGATCCGGAACGTATCCTCTTGAGGCATCCAGAACGCGGCAGGCACCTGCGCCATACGCGTGCGGCGGAACATGCCGGGGGCAAAGGATGCGGGCGACAGATCAACCGGGCACAGCTTGGCCATCACCTCGCGGGCGTGGGGGCCGTGCACCTCGAACAGCGCGCGCGCGTCCGAGACATTGACCGCCAGCGCATGTGTTTTGGCCAATGACTTGTGCATCTTGGCCAGCGTATCGGGTACGCTGTCATAGGCACACATCACCAGCACCTCGTCCGGTGACATCCATGCGATGCTGCCGTCCTTGCCAGTGTTGATGTGGCCCTGAGGTGGGATATCCAAGCCGGCGGCGGATTTGGCGGCCGATTTGATCTTGGCGGCAGACAGATCACCGCGCAGGGTGATCATCCCGTTCAGACCCATTTCACGAATATCGGTGATCCCAGCATAAGTTGCGTGATCCAAAGCACTGACGATATTAGACATTTTGCTTTGTCCCTTCTTGGTCATAGAACACAGGATCAACGATTTTGGCCTGTACGACCGTGCCGTCCACCTTGGGAAAATCGATCACTTCGCCCATTCGGTCGGGCCCGTGATGCACAAGCCCCATCGCGATGCCACGGTTCAGCGTGGGCGAATGATAGGTCGATGTGACACGCCCGATCATATTGCGCTGACCGTTCTCGTTCACCCCCTCGCCCACGGCATAGGCGCCGTCGGGCAACACAGAACCGTCAACTGTTTCCAGCCCGACCAGTTTCCAGCGTTCGGGATCCGCCATATGGCTGCGCTGTTGTGCGCGTTTGCCAAGATAGTCGTCTTTCTTTTTTGAAATCGCCCAATCCAGCCCCAGATCCTGCGGGATCACCGTGCCATCGGTTTCGTCCCCGATCATGATAAAGCCCTTTTCGGCCCGCATGATGTGCAGCGCCTCGGTGCCATAGGGCATCAGATCAAATTCGCGGCCCGCGTCCAGCATCGCCTCCCAGAAGGCGCGCCCCTGCGAGGCGGGCACCGCGATTTCGAATGACAACTCGCCCGAGAACGAGATGCGATAGACCCGCGCGTCAAACTCTCCGATCTTGCCATCGGCCCATCCCATGAACGGCAGCGCCTCGGCGCTCAGGTCCATGCCGCCCAGTTTTTCCAGCATCTTGCGGGCATTGGGGCCGACAACGGCGACCTGCGCGTATTGTTCGGTGACGTTGGCGGTGTAAACCTTCCAGTCCCACCATTCGGTTTGCAGCCACTCTTCCATATGGCCATGGATGCTTTCCGCGCCGCCGGTCGTGGTGTGACACAGGAATGTGTCGTCATTGATGCGGGCCACAACGCCGTCATCGATCAGAAACCCGTTTTCCGAACACATCAGGCCATAGCGGCATTTGCCCGGCTTCAGCGTGGACATCATGTTGGTGTAAAGCATGTCCAGAAAACACCCGGCATCGGGGCCTTTGACAATGATCTTGCCAAGGGTCGAAGCATCAAGCAGCCCAAGGCTTGCCCTGGTCTGGTTGATTTCCCGCATGACCGCGTCATGAACCGTTTCTTCACCACGCACATAGGCATAGGGGCGGCGCCACGCGCCAACCGGTTCCCAATCGGCGCCATGTTCGTGATGCCAGTCCGACATCGGTGTCTTGCGGATCGGCTGGAACACTTCGCCGCGCGCCTCGCCCGCGATCGACGCCATCGAGATCGGCGTATAGGGCGGACGGAACGTGGTGGTACCGACAGCCGGGATATTCGCGTTCAGCGCAGTGGCAAGCGTTGCCAGTCCGTTGATATTGCTTAGCTTGCCCTGATCCGTCGCCATGCCCAGCGTGGTATAACGCTTGGCGTGTTCTACGCTTTCAAAGCCTTCCTGCGCGGCCAGTTGCACATCAGAGACTTTCACATCGTTCTGATAATCCAGCCACGCCTTGGTGCGCAGTTTGATGCTGGCCCCCTGCGGCATCAGCCAGACCGGCAGCATCGGCGCGCATTCCGGCCCGGTTGCCATCGGCGCAGACGCGGACCTGGGTTTGAACCCTGCGGCCTGTGCCGCTTCCTTGCCTGCGGCGTGGGCATCGCCCAGCACGGTGGCCAGATGCAATGCGCCATTGGCGGCACCTGCGGCGGTCACAAACGCCTTGCCGTCCGCGCCGGTCGGCGGGTTATCCACATCGGGGCGGAAATGTGCTGCATCTGCATCCCAGACCAGCTTGCCGCCGCAATGGGACCACAGGTGCACCACCGGCGACCAGCCGCCCGACATGGCCACCGCGTCGCATTCGATCTCTTCCAGAACGGCGCCTTCACCCGCCTGCGTACAAAGCGCAACGCCAGTCACGCGCTTGCCGCCCTTGACCTTGGCGATGGCCTTGCCGGTTTCGACACGGATGCCCAGGGCCTTGGCCTGTTCCATCAGTTCACCGCCCCCCTGTACGCGGGCATCGACGACCACAGGCACGACCAAACCGGCGTTTTTAAGGGCAATTGCCGTAAGGTAAGCATCATCGTTGTTGGTGACGACCACGGTGCGGTCCCCGATCGAGACACCGTAATTGACCGCGTAGTCGCGCACCGCCGAGGCCAGCATCACCCCGGGGATGTCATTGCCCGCAAAGGACAAAGGCCGTTCGATCGCGCCTGTTGCCGTCACGATCTGGCGGGCGCGGATGCGCCACAACCGGTGCCGCGGCCCCGCTGCCGACGGATCATGATCGCGCAGTTGTTCATAGCCCAGCACATAGCCGTGATCATAAACCCCGGCCCCCATGCAGCGCGTGCGCAGGGTCACATTGGGCATTGTTTCCAATTCAACGACAGTTTGTTCAACAAACTTATCCACAGGCATATCTTCGACCTGCCCGCCGTCCACCGGTGCGCGGCCACCCAGATGCGCGGTTTGTTCCAGCAACAGCACCTTGGCCCCCGAAAGGGCCGCCGCCTTGGCCGCCTGAAGGCCCGCGACCCCGCCGCCGATCACCAGAACATCAGTGAAGGCATAGAAATGTTCATAAGTGTCCACGTCGCGGTCTTTGGGCGCTTTGCCCAGACCGGCGGATTGGCGGATGAACGGTTCATACACATGCTTCCAGAACGAGCGCGGATACATGAACATCTTGTAATAAAAGCCCGCGGGCAGGAACCGCGACAGATGCGTGTTGATTGCACCGACATCGAATTCAAGGCTGGGCCAGTGGTTCTGGCTGTCGGCTTTCAACCCGTCAAACAGTTCTGTCGTGGTCACGCGCTGGTTTGGTTCGAACGTGCCGCCCTCGCCCATGTTGACCAGACCATTGGGCTCTTCGGCGCCACTGGCGACCACGCCGCGCGGGCGGTGATATTTGAACGAACGGCCCACCATCATCTGGTCATTGGCCAGAAGCGCCGAGGCCAGCGTGTCGCCCTCGAACCCGCGCATCTGTTTGCCGTTGAAGGTGAAATGAAGCGCGCGCGCGTCGTTGATCAGACGGCCCTTGGTGGCAAGGCGGGTGCTCATGATGCGGACCTCGTGGTGATGGCAGGCGTTGCGCTGCAAGTATTTTTGAAAAGATGAAGCATCAGGCGAACTCTCTCCACGACCATCCGGGGCGTTTTTCCGAGATGGTTTTGATCAGGTCGTCGGGCGGTGCGAGGGTCTGGGCGCTGTAAGTGCCGAACACCTCCAATGTGGTGGTGCAACGGGCGGCGTGAAACCATTTGCCACAGCCGTTCGCGTGCCGCCAGCGCTCGAAATGAACGCCCTTGGGGTTTTCACGCATGAACAGATAGCCTTCGAAATCATCATCCGATGCGCCGGGGCCGAACCGTTTCAGGTGCGCTTCTCCGCCGCCGTGAAATTCGGTTTCTTCGCCGGTGACGCCGCAACAGGGACAGGTCAGGATCAGCATGGGGCACCTTTGACGTAAAAAGGCAGCCGTTCCGCAAGGGAACGACCGCCAAAGTGGACGTGAGTGTGAGTGGTGGGGCCTGTGCCCGCGTTTTTATTCGGTGACAGTGCCGGTTGTGGCCGGGGCTGCCGGGGCTGTATCGGACACCGCCGGAACTGCCGCGCCATCATCAGACGCAGGCCCGCTGCCCGATCCGATGGCCGCAAGGCCGGCGATAAACAGAACGATGACGACAAGCGCGATGACAAGGCCGCGCGCACTGGTGCCGCCAGTGGTGGTTTTCGGCGTGATATAGTCAGACATGGTGACGTCTCCTGTTTGGGAGATGTCAGGATGACGCGTTTTTTGCACCGCTCAATATGAGCGGAAATCCCCGCCGGTTTTCGGCACGGGTTGGCCTGTGGCGCGGGCGCGCATGGGCCAAAGTCTGCCGGTTTTCTGCCGGTATCGTGCAAGATGGCCATCAGTGCGCCACCCCTGCCGCCACGCTTTCATCGATAAAGCGGCCTTCGCGGAAGCGTTCCAGCCCGAAGGCGTCGGTCAGCGGGGAATGCCCCTTGGCGATCAGTTCGGCCATGCCCCAGCCCGATCCTGGGATCGCCTTGAACCCGCCGGTGCCCCAGCCGCAGTTGATAAACACGCCCTCGACCGGGGTTTTGGACAGGATCGGCGAGCGATCCCCGGTGATGTCCACGATCCCGCCCCACTGGCGCAGCATTTTCAGGCGCGACACCATCGGGAAGGTTTCGATCAGGGCGCGCACGGTTTCCTCGATATGGTGAAAGCTGCCGCGCTGGGTATAGTTGTTGTGCCCGTCTGTGCCGCCGCCGATGACCATTTCGCCCTTGTCGGACTGGGACATGTAACCGTGCACCGTGTTGGCCATCACCACCACATCCATGCAGGGTTTGATCGGTTCGCTGACCAGCGCCTGAAGCGCCACGGATTCGATGGGCAGACGGAACCCCGCCATATCCGCAACATGGCCCGAATGGCCCGCCACGACGATGCCCAGTTTGTCGCAATCGATATCGCCTTTGGATGTGGTCACGCCAACAACGCGGCCGCCATCGCGGCGTACGGCGGTGACTTCGCATTTCTGGATGATGTCCATGCCCATATCGGAACAGGCGCGCGCATAGCCCCATGCGACCGCATCGTGGCGCGCGGTGCCGCCACGGGCCTGCCACAACCCGCCCAGAACCGGATAGCGCGGCCCGTCCAGATTAATGATCGGCACCAGTTCCTTGACCTTCTGGGGCGAAATGAATTCGGTTTTCACACCTTGCAGGGCGTTGGCGTGGGCGGTGCGCTGGTAGCCGCGGATTTCATGCTGGGTCTGGGCCAGCATGATCACGCCGCGCGGACTGAACATGACGTTATAGTTCAGATCCTGGCTCATGGTTTCGTAAAGCGAGCGCGCCTTTTCGTAGATCGCCGCCGATGGATCCTGCAGATAGTTAGATCGGATGATGGTGGTGTTGCGCCCGGTGTTACCGCCGCCCAGCCAGCCTTTTTCGATCACGGCCACATTGGTGATGCCGAAATTCTTGCCCAGATAATACGCCGTGGCCAGCCCGTGCCCGCCGGCGCCGACGATGATCACATCGTATTTCTTTTTCGGCTCGGCCGCGCGCCACGCCCGTTCCCAGCCTGAGTGATAGCGGGCCGCTTCACGTGCGACGGCAAAGACTGAATATTTTTTCATAGATCGAATCCGATGCATCCGGTGTGATGTGTACATGGCGCAAAGCGCGAAATATGCCATCCTGCCAAACGTCACAATAGATCGCAGTTGCGACATGAGGCCCCGCCGTGTCGATTTCGTGCGTTTTGGTCTTTTTTCATCCTGCCCCCGCCTATAGATGAGGGCCAACACAGGAGAGACCATGACATTCTGGATCATTGCAGGCCTGATGGCCGCCCTTGTGGCGCTTTTGCTGGTTCTGACCGTGCTGCGCGCCCGCGCCAGTGTCGGACCGGCGGCAGCCTTTGATTTACAGGTGTACCGCGACCAGCTGAAAGAGGTGGACCGCGATCTGGCACGCGGCGTGATCGGCCAGAGCGATGCAGAACGCATCCGCACCGAAGTATCGCGCCGTATTCTGGCGGCAGATGCACAGATGCAGGATGGACAGACATCGACCGAGGCACCGGGCGCAGCGACCTATGCCATGGCGGTTGTGATCTTTGCCGCGCTGGTTGGCGGCACGCTTTATCTTTACCGCGATCTGGGGGCGCTCGGATATGGTGATCTGGCGCTGGACACACGCATTGAAATGGCGCGGATCGCGCGCGAAACCCGCCCCGATCAGGCCACTGCCGAAGCCAGCCTGCCTGCCGGCAACCCGCAACCGGAGCTGAGCGCGGATTACACCCGCCTGATCGAACAGTTGCGCACCACCGTCGCGCAGCGCCCCGACGATTTGCAGGGCCACATGCTGCTGGCCCGTAACGAGGCCGCGATTGGCAATTACGTGGCCGCCTATACCGCGCAGCGCGAGGTTTTGCGGATCAAGGGGGACGAAGCCTCGGCATCGGACTACACCGATCTGGGCGATATGCTGATCCTTGCCGCGGGCGGTTATGTATCCCCCGAGGCAGAGGCGGCGCTGGCGCGGGCCCTGCAACTGGACCCGAACAATGGCCCCGCGCGTTATTATCAGGGGCTGATGCTGGCGCAGACCGGGCGCCCCGATCAGGCGTTTCGCATCTGGGACAATCTGTTGCGCGCCGGCCCCGCCAATGCGCCGTGGATCGAACCGATCCGCCTGCAGATCGAACAGATGGCCGATCTGGCGGGGGTGAATTACGCCCTGCCCGTTGCTGCGGCAGTTGCCAGCGGTCCGTCTGCCGCCGATGTCGCTGCCGCATCCGAGATGAGCGTAGAGGACCGGCAGGAGATGATCCGCGGCATGGTCAACGGCTTGTCCGACCGGCTGGCCACCGAAGGCGGCCCGCCCTTTGACTGGGCGCGCCTGATTGCGGCCCTTGGGGTTCTGGGCGAGGAAGAACGCGCCATCGCGGTCTATACCGAAGCGCTGAGTATCTTTGACGGTGATCCAGAGGCGATCGAACTGATCCGCAACGGGGCCCGTCAGGCGCAACTGATCCCATGATCTTTGACGATATCGCCGATTTTGCCGCCGCGCTGCCACCGATGCGGGCGCTGATCGGGCTTGATCTGGGCGAAAAGACCATCGGGGTGGCCGTCAGCGATGGTATGCTGTCTGTGGCGACGCCGCTGGAAACGATCCGGCGCACGAAATTCACCCAGGATGCCGCCCGTCTGCAGGATATCATCGCAGAGCGGCGGATTGGCGGGCTGATCCTTGGGCTGCCACGCAATATGGACGGGTCCGAAGGCCCGCGCTGCCAGTCGACCCGTGCTTTTGCGCGTAATTTCGACCGGCTGGGCGATCTGCCCATCGGGTTCTGGGATGAACGGCTGAGCACGGTTGCGGCTGAAAAAGCCCTGCTTGAGGCGGATACGACCCGAAAACGTCGCGCCGAGGTCATTGATCACGTCGCCGCCAGCTATATCTTGCAGGGTGTGTTGGACCGGCTGCGCCATTTGCGGCCCTGAAGGAACCTGAACCATGAGCGATGACGTCTGGAACCGCGACGAGGTGCAAAGCCCCTGCATCAAGATCTGCGTGATCCATCCCGAAGCGCGCCTGTGCACCGGCTGCCTGCGCTCGATCGACGAAATCACCCAATGGTCCAAAATGAGCAACGAGGCCCGAGCGGCCATCATGGCCGAATTGCCCACCCGCACCGGCCAGATCACCAAACGCCGCGGCGGCCGCGCCGCCCGTCTGGGAAACCCGCCCCGGATTTGAGGTGGCGGAGTCTTAGTGCATCTGTAGCAGCTGAGCTTTTTGCGCCCGACTTGGACGCTTAGTTTATCCCAACGTACCGATTTACAGGTCGCATGTGTGCATGTCGCGCGGTATCGTTGATGGAAATGACATGCTCAAGAATTGCGAACATGACGGACACTATTGAAACAACGCCCGCAGATCGAAGACTTGCGGCAATCTTGATGGCAGACATCGTCGGTTATTCCCAACTCATGGGCGCTGATCAGAGCAGCACAATGAATGCACTAAGGCAACTGCGCAGTACGCTGTTCAATCCCATAGTAGATCAACACCGAGGCAACATCAGAAAGATGTATGGGGGATGGCTGGCTTGTTGAATTTCCATCAATTTCGGATGCCGTCACATGCGCGATTGCTATTCAGACCGGATTGATCGGTCATGACGTGATCAGATTGCGTATTGGCATTCATATAGGCGAAGTGTTCTTCGAAGCCGACGATGTGTTTGGCGAAGGTGTAAATGTCGCCGCACGGCTTGAGGCTTTGGCCGCGCCCGGACAGGTTCTGGTTTCGGACACTTCGATGAACAGTCTGGATCAGAAGACAGCAGCGATTTTTCAGGGCGGAGTTGCGCAAAAACTGAAGAACATCGCGCGCCCTGTCGGCGTTCGGAGCTGGCCGAACGCGATCCCTATCGAACGCGCCACGAAACCAGAGGCGGTTGATCCGACACGCGAACCGAGCATCGCAGTTCTCGCTTTCGACAATCTATCGCGCGATCCCGAACAGGAATATTTTTCCGACGGGATCACCGAAGACATCATCACCGACTTGTCGAAAGTCGGCAGTCTGCTGGTCATCTCGCGCAACTCCAGCTTTGCTTACAAAGGAAAAACAACAGATATCCGGCAGGTTGGCCGCGAACTTGGCGTAAGTCACGTCCTTGAAGGCTCCATACGCCGCGTTGCAGACCGTATCCGCGTAAATGCGCAGTTGATTGATGCGAAAAACGGCGCGCATCTCTGGGCTGAAAGATATGACCGCCAGATCACAGATTTATTTGCCGTCCAGGATGATCTGACGATGTGTATCGTTGATGCTCTCAAGATCAGGCTGACGGCAGTCGAACACAAGCGCATTGGTATGGTTCCAACTGCGAACCCAGAAGCACACGACTTGTTTCTGAAAGGTCGTGAGGCTGTGCTGAGCAGCGACAATACAAAGGAAGTGTTCGAACTGGCCTTGAGGTGTTTCAACCGCGCGATCGAGCTTGATCCGGACTATGCCGAACCTTACGCCGGACTTGGGCATGCCTATACCCGTGAATTCCAGAACAAGTGGCTGGGTATTCCAAACAGCTTGGAACATTCGCAACGCTTCATCGACACGGCGCTTCAGAAGAACCCGGACATGCCCTACGCGCATTATCTGGATGCAATCAACAAATTCTGGCGCGGCGAACACGCAGCCTCGAACGAAGCCATTGATCGGGCCCTGTCGCTCAACCCGAACTATGCGATGGCCATTGGCATGCGGGGTATCAATGCGGTTAACTCGGGCGCTCCGCTTGACGGCCTTCCTGATCTGGAACGCGCTCTTCAACTGGAACCCCGCGCCGGCCATCTTAATGTTCATTTCATGGGCATGGCGCATCTGCTGGCCGGAGATTTCGAAACCGCTGTTCTTCGCTTCAAAGAGCGTATCGCGGCATCGCCCGCGACCGATCTAAGCCGCGGTCTTATGATCTCGGCGTTTGGACATCTTGGAAGGGTAGAAGAGGCCAAAGAAGTTCGTCGGGAACTGAAAGAAATCAACCCGGGGTATTCGTTCTCGGAACATGTCGGGCGTCTGCCATTGCAGGTACCTGCCGCGCTGAACATGCTGCTGGACGGATACAAGAAAGCGGACTTGAAGGACTGAACTGCCTTCAGTCAAAGGTGTTGTTCCAACCAAGCCGCCACGCCGCCGGCCATTTGCGGGCGGAAATAGGCGATCATGCGGCCATCGGGGCTGGCGGTGGTTGCGGCGACCCAGGGTGCGACGCCGTGCAGGATGTGGCGGTGCAGGACGATCGCTTCGCCCGGCTGGGCGGGCAGTTTGATGCGCGCGCAGGTGTCAAACACGGTGCGCCGCGCGGCCTGATAGGCGGCGGTTATATCAACGTCGTGCAATTGATCCTGCGGGTGTCCGGCAAGTGCGTCGCGAAACGCGTCACGCATGATGAGATGGCTGCCCTTCCACACCACCAGCGGCGCGGCATCGGCTGGGGCGTCGTTCAGCGGCAGGCCCAGAATGAACTGGTGCGGTTCCTGCACCTTACGCATCTTGTGCGGCCCGACAGCAATCAGCCCGTCCACATGGGCCGCATCGCGGTTCAGACGATAGCGAAAGGCGGCATCGTTTTCACCCGCGCGCGGTTTGGGATAGCCGGGGTACATGACAGACAGCTGGGCCTTGTGCAGGGGCGGCACCGGTCCGATGTAATCAGTGATAAAGTCAAGCGCCGCCCCTGTCAGCGGGCCGGACCCGTCAATTGCCCCTGCAGCATCGTTGTCCAGCGCATCTACGCCGACAAACCATGTGCCCTGACACTGATGCCAGTGGGCCAGCGCCGGGTCGTCCACGGCGCGGCGCGCGGCACCTGCTGCGTGCCTTGCCCAATGCGCCACATCCGGATCAAACGCGAAGCGCGCCCATCCTTTTTGCGCGAAATCCGCTACCATCCCACAGCCTTGCGCAGCATGTTCAGGGCCACCAGCGTCAGGAACACCGCAAAGACGCGTTTCAGCGGCTTGGGGTCCATTGCGTGGGCCAGCTTGACGCCCAGCGGGGCGGTGATCAGCGTCATCGCAACTACAATGCCAAAGGCCACCAGATTGACCGCGCCGATGGTATAGGGCGGGCGCGTTTCGGGCGCGACCTCCAGCATCAGAAACCCGATCACCGATGGCACCGCGATCAGCACACCAAATCCGGCGGCAGTGGCCACGGCGCGATGGATAGCCACGTTATAAAGGCTCATCAGCGGGACGCCGAAACTGCCGCCGCCAATGCCCATCAGCACCGACATGAACCCCATGACCGGCGAATAGATCACGCGCCGGATGCCGGTCGGCATCGCCTGCCCCAGCCGCCAGTCCGCGCGTCCGAAGCCCATGTAAAGACCGATGATTATACCGAACACTCCGAACACCCCCTGCAAGGTTGAGGATCGCAGCGCCGCCGCAACCAGCACCCCGAGGATCGCCCCGACCGCAATACCGGGCGCCCATGTGCGCAAGATCTCCCAGTCGACAGCGCCCTTCTTGTTGTGGCTGAGAACCGAGCGGAGTGAGGTCACGATGATCGTGGCCAGCGATGTGGCCAGACAGACCTGCATCAATTGCGGGCCGTCATAGCCAAGCGTCTGGAACGCATAGAAAAACGCCGGCACCAGAACAATGCCGCCCCCGACGCCCAAAAGACCGGCCAAAACGCCGGCGAAGGCACCAATGACAAGCAAAAGCGCAAACATCTGCATCAAAAGGGCGGGATCATGCATGGCCTGTATCCTAAAAAGACGGTCGCGCCGTGCTTACACCGGCTCTGACACCGGGGCCAGCGCAGTAATGTGATCCAGTGCCCGCAATACCAGTTCGGGCCCTGCCCCGTCCTTGTGTGCACCTTCGGACAGGGTGCGCCGCCACGCGCGCGCGCCCGGTTTACCGGTGAACAGGCCCAGCATATGCCGCGTGATCTGGTTCAGGCGTCCACCCGCCCGCAAATGGGTTTCGATATAGGGCAGCATGTCATGCACCACGCTGACCGGATCGCTGTCGAAGCCACTGCCGAATATCCGCCGGTCTGCCGCGCACAGCACCGATGCCGGATCATGATAGGCTGCACGCCCGATCATCACGCCGTCCAGCCCGGCATCCAGAAACGCCTGTGCCTGATCCAGAGTGGTGATGCCGCCGTTGACGGAAAGGTGCAGCGCCGGAAACAACCCCTTCATCTGTTGCACCAGATCGTAATCCAGCGGCGGAATATCGCGGTTTTCCTTGGGGCTAAGCCCTTGCAGCCAAGCCTTGCGGGCGTGAATGGCAAACCGGTCACAGCCCGCCGCGCTGACCCGCGCCAGAAAATCGGGCAGAACATGTTGTGGGTTCTGATCATCCACACCGATCCGGCATTTTACCGTCACCTCGACACTGACTGCATCGCGCATCGCCTTGACGCAATCCGCCACCAGCCCGGGCCGCTCCATCAGTACCGCACCGAAACACCCCGATTGCACCCGATCCGACGGGCAGCCGATATTCAGGTTGATCTCGTCATAGCCGGCCTGTTCGCCCAACCGGGCCGCCTGCGCCAGTTCGGCCGGTTCGGACCCGCCAAGTTGCAGCGCAACGGGATGTTCGCTGGCGTCATGTTCCAGCAGATGCAGCGCCCCGCCCCGCACCAGCGCTGGTGCCGTCACCATTTCGGTATAGAGCAACGCATGCCGGGTCATCCGCCGGTGCAGATAGCGGCAATGGCGGTCTGTCCAGTCCATCATAGGCGCAATAGATAAACGCGCGGCCTTTGTGGCTGCGTTCAATGGCATAAAGCAGTCTCCTTTGGTCCGTCGTCGCGTATCGCAGACCTGCGGTGAACACCATACGCAGTTGGCGCCTGTTCTGCCACCCTGCCCGATTGCGAAACCGACAGGCAGCAATGGCGCCAGACTGTGTACGTGCAATGCCGTGGCAGGTGCACTCGCCCGCGACATTCATATGTGGTTGCCCGGTCTAAATCCGCCCGAAAGGCCGGTTTCCTAGCGTCCGTAAGGTTCGATCAGATCGGCCGAAAGCGCGTATCCGATGTCGGCAAGCTGTGTGCTGATTGACGCGGTTCCGAACATGCCGGTGACATTTACAGCTTCAAACAGGCCCGAACTTTCATAAGGCTTTTGCGTGGTTACAAAAACCAACTGGTTGGCCGGCGGCGGCGGCACGTGAATACAGGCACCGACATAGGGCACTAGAATGAACTCCGTCACGCCGGAACCCGAGGTTTCAAGCGGAACGATGTACCCTGGGATACGCACGATTTTGCCGTTGAAATCGGTTCTGACCCCGGATGATGTCGGCTGTTCGGCCCGAAGCGTCGCCATCTCGTCATGGGGCAGAATTCCAAGGCTCTGAAGCCGCTGCGTCACGGAATCGCCACCCGGCGGGATCATGTCGCTCCAGTCCAGATCAAGAACGTCTTCGCTGGCCAGCGACATGCCGGGCGCAATGCCAGTCATCGCAATCAGGCACAGGAATGCACGTCTGTTCAACACTTCGAACACAGTTATCTTCTCACTCCCAGACGTATGGTTCTATCTCGTCCGCAACCATATCATAGCCGATTTCAGCCAGATTGGTGCTGACAGGATTGACCTTGATCGTGCCTTGGACCCAGACCGCTTCGAACATCCCTGCACTGCGCCATGGCTTTTGCGATGTTATGAACACCAGCTGGTTTGGCGGCGGTGGAGGGACATGGATACAGGCCCCGACATAAGGTGTCAGAATGAATTGAGTCACACGGGTACCGCCGGTTTCCAGCGGCAACATATATCCCGGCATCCGGATCTGCGCGCCATCCAGTGCGTCGACGAACTTGTAGGCGTTCGCGTCGAAATCCGGCAACCATGTATCGTTGGCCTCATCATAACTGCCTTCTCCGACAATCTCGGAATAAGGCACCCCTTCGGGAATAAGATCTTCCCAGGTGATTGTGCGGAACGATGTTGCCCAGGCGGGGGTCTGTGCGCCGATCACGGGCAATCCGGCAAGACCAAGCAAAACCGCGCGACGAGTGATCTGCATTTGTCCCTGCCTCCTTTTGCAATCAGTTCCTGACGGTCATGCCGTCGCTTAACGAAAGCCGATACGCCCGCAACGCCGGAAAAAGGCTTGTTCCGGCGGCAGCCAGTATAACCGCAGCCACCACAACCCCTTCGCGGAGCGAAAGTGGTTCGATGGGCAAGTATAAACCGAATGCGGCATCTACGTAAGGACGCAGCACCCACAATCCCGTGTACAAAAGCGCAATTCCAAGCACTGCTGCAATTCCCGCCATCAGCACCGCTTCGAGCATCAGCAGGCCCATAATCGTCAGCGGACGCGCGCCCACCGCGCGCAGGATCGCCATTTCCCGGCGCCGTTCGTTCAGCCCTGAAAAAATCATCGCCGTCATGCCCAACAGCGCAGTGGCCACAACCATGGCCGAAACGGCGATCAGCGCGGTTTCCGCAATGCCGACGATTCCCCAAAGCTCTTGTAATGCCACGCCGGGCAGCACCGCCAAAAGAGGTTCTTCGGGGTATTGGTTGATCGCGCGCTGCAAGGCAAAGACCTGAAGTCGCGATTTCACACCGATCATGGCGGCGGTGATGGCTGCCGGTTTCAGGTCCATCTGCCTGATTTCATCCGGCGTTGTGACCTGACCGGGGATCTGAGCACCGCCTTGCCAGTCAACATGGATGGCTTCGATCGCCTTCAGGCTGACAATCACCGTGCGATCCACCGGCGTTCCGGTTTTAGCCAGAATGCCCGACACCCGAAACGGCTGGTTCTGATGATTGGCAAAAGACGCAAGGCCATGCGCCACGACAAGCGGATCGCCGGTGGAATACCCCAGCGTTGCGGCCACATCGGCCCCGATCACCGCATCAAACAGATCATCGAACGCCTGGCCTTGGGCAAATTCCAACGCCCTGCCGCCGCGATACTTGTAGCGCAGGAAATACTCGGCCGTTGTGCCCATGACGCGAAACTGGCGGTGCGAATCCCCCAGTGAAATGGGCACGATCCAGTCCACTTCGGGTTGTGCGGCGATGTCCTGATAGCTTTCCCAAGACACATTGTTGGTCGCATTGCCGATGCGAAACACCGAATAAAGCAAAAGTTGCACGGACCCGGACCGCGCACCGACAATCAGATCCGTATCCGAGATCGTATCGCCGAAACTGGCCTTGGCCCCTGTCCGCACCTTTTCGACACCAAGATAAAGCGTAACAGACAGCGCGACCGCAAAAATCGTCAGCCCCACGGTCAGACGGCGCGCCATCAGGCTGCGCAGGGCAAGACGCAGCAGGATCATGCGGCGGCCTCGCGCGTCAGAACGGCAATGTCTTCCATGCGAACGCTGCGATCAAACCGGGGCGCAAGCCGTTCATCATGGCTGACCATCAACAGGGTCGATCCCGCAGCGGCGCATTGCGCAAAAAGCAGATCAAGAAAACTGGCCTGCGCGCCGGCATCAAGGGCGGATGTCGGTTCGTCAGCGACAATCAGCGACGGCGCACCGATCAGTGCCCGCGCGACAGCAACCCGCTGTTGCTGGCCGACACTCAGCCTGTTGGCAGTGGACGACAAAATGATATCGCGCGACAGGCCAAGCGCGTCGGTCAGATCAAGCGCGGCAGCACGTGCATCCCCCGCGCGGGCCCGGCGCGTTGGGGCAAAGCGCAGCGGCAGAAGGATATTGTCAATCGGCGAGGCATAGGGAAGCAGGTTGAACTGCTGGAACACGATACCGATGCTTTCTGCCCGAAAGCGGTCGCGCGCGGCGGGGCGCATTACAGATATCTCGGTTCCGTCCACGCGGATCGATCCGTCTTGAGGTGCATTGATACCGCAGATCAGCGACAGAAGGGTCGACTTGCCCGATCCACTTTCGCCCAGCAGCAAAACGCGTTCGCCCTGCGCGATGCGAAAATCCGGAACCCTGAGGCCGAACGCATCGCGTCCGGCCCAGTGAAATGCAACCTGATCAAGAACCAGTGCAAGATTGGTATCGGCGTCGTTCACCGCGATCCTCGTCAGATCAGTCCCGACAGATCAAGAACCGGTGCATCCCGTTCCACTTCGAAACCTTGCGAACCCTTGTCCGAAATCATCTGCACCTCAACCTCTTGCGCGTTCGGGAAAGCTTCGAAGAACGCAAATTCGATGCGGTTGACCGCGCTCGGATCAGCACAGGTCAGCAGATATTCGGCGTGAAACTCTGTATGGCCTGCCTCTTCTTCCTTGGCGTGATCGTCATGTGCATGATCGTCGCCTTCTTCCTTAGCGTGATCGTCATTTGCGTGGTCATCATGATCATCATGATGCCCGTCTATCAGACCCGCGCTAGAAGATGTGACGGTGCAACCCGCGGCGGCCGGCAGCACGAACAGCGACAACGGCTTGGACAAGGTGGCAATCGCGGTGTCAAGTTTGGCGCGATCCTCGGCTGTTTCAGCGGCGTACTCGAACCCGACAATATCGGCGCCGGGGGCTTCCAGCTCCATTGCGATCTGGCCGTTTTCTATGGCGATGTTCAGAGCAGAATGGCCGTGTTCGTGGGCACCGAGATCGCGTGTTTCCTGCGCAAAAAGCATGGACGGCGCCATCAGGGCAATCATAAGCGATGTTTTATTCATCTTGGTATCTCCTTGTTGAACAGCAAATGTGGGAATCAGGTCTTCATGTCGCGGCACGGACGCGGCCAGCAAGGCTGAGTGTGGCAAAGATCAGGGCAGCGACGCAGACAATGGACGGCCCCGCCGGTGTGTCCAGAACATAGGCCGCCCTCAGCCCGACCAAAGCCGAAAGGCTGCCGATACCTGCCGCCACCAACGCCATGTTTTCGGGCGTGCGGCTAAGCGGTCTTGCGGCAGCGGCAGGGATGATCAGCATGGCGGCGATCAGAAGCACGCCAACCACCTTGATCGCGACAGCAACGGTAATGGCCAGCGCCAGCGTCAGCACAAGTTGTTCGCGCCTTGGATCAATACCGCTGGCATGGGCCAGATCCTCGTTCAGTGTGGCGGTCAGAAGGGCGGACCAGCGCCAGCCGACAAGGGCAACGACCAAAGCCGCCCCGCCCCAGATCACCGCAAGATCCATGCGCGACACGGCAAGGATATCACCGAACAGATACGCCATCAGATCGATCCGGATGCCGGACAGAAACGACACGGCCACCAACCCGAAAGCCAGAGCCGAATGGGCCAGAACGCCCAGCAATGTATCCATGGCATAGCCCCGCCCCGTCAGCAGGTTGACCGTCAGCGCCATCAAAAGCGCGACCACCATTGCCCCGGCGAAAACGGAAATCGACAGAGCCAGAGAAAGAGCGACCCCCAATATGGCGGCATGGGCGGTTGCATCGCCGAAATACGCCATGCGCCGCCATACAACGAAACAGCCCAGCGGGGCCGCAGCCAGCGCGACACCGATCCCGGCCAGCGTCGCGCGCACCATGAAATCATCCAACATTATTCAGCGGCTTCCGTGTGATCGTGTTTTTGGTCGTGGGTATGGTCGTGGTCGTGCCCGTGGTCATGATTATGATCGTGATCATGCCGGTAAAGCGCCAGCGCGCCCAGGGTACCCGAGCCGAACAAGGCGCGGTATTCCGGGGCCGACGCGACCACTTCGGGTGTACCTTCGCAGCAGACATGGCCGTTCAGGCAGACCACCCTGTCAGACGCGCTCATCACCACGTGCAACTCGTGGCTGATCATCAGGACAGCACAGCCGGTGTCGCGGCGGACCTGTTCGATCTGACGGTAAAACGCCGCCGATCCCGGCTGGTCCAGCCCTTGGGTTGCTTCGTCCAGCAACAACAGGTCAGGTCGTCCAATCAGCGCGCGGGCCAACAGAACACGCTGAAACTGTCCGCCCGAAAGCTGCGACATCTGTGTGTCAGACAGGTCCGGAACCCCCGCCTTTGCCAGCGCGTCATTAATGGCTTCAGCGGCAACACCGCCGGGCAACCGCAAGAACCGCGCCACGGTCATCGGCAGCGTCGGATCGATATGCAGCTTCTGGGGCACATATCCCAGCCTGACGTTTTTACCATAAGTGACCCGCCCGCGCGACGGCTTGACCGCGCCGATGATCGCACGCAGCAGGCTGGTCTTGCCCGATCCGTTCGGACCGACGATGGTTACAATCTCGCCCGGTTCGATCATCAGCGTCACGTGCGCCAATACCGCTTTCGCACCGTAACTGACGCTCAGGTTTTCAACCTCGACAAGGCTCATGCGTCCGCCTTTTCCGCACAGGAAGGACAGACGCCTTCGGCCTCGACAACGGTCTGTTCGATCCGGAAACCGGTTGCCCGCGCAGCCGCGCCCAAAGCCCCCCGCGCCGGTGTTGAATTCGCCTCGGCCACCGATTCGCACAGGCGGCAGATCATGAAGGCAGGTGCATGGGTTTCGCCGGGATGCGAACAGGCGACAAACGCATTCAGCCGTTCGATCTTGTGCGCAAAGCCATGGGCCACAAGGAAATCAAGCGCGCGATAGGCCACAGGCGGCTGTGATCCGAACCCTTCTTCGCGCAACCGGTCCAGAATGACATAGGCGCCAAGCGCACGATGTTCCTGCAACAGGATTTCAAGGACTTTTCTGCGCACCGGCGTGAACCGAAGACCCTTTTCAGCACAGCGCTTTTCGGCGGCGGCCAGTCCTTCCGTCACGCAAACGGCGTGGTCGTGACGCACGAACCCCACCGGGGCGGTCGCGTCTTGCGGCGCGTTCGGAACACTACTTGTCATGTTATCACGTTTCTCATAAGAGGGATGCGATGTTATACAATCACATGGAGGACCCGATGTCCAGATTACTCCTGCCCCTCTCGCTTACAGGGGCGCTGCTTAGTGGAACGGCAATTGCCGATGTGCCGCGCGTTGCAGTTGATATCGCGCCGGTTCATTCATTGGTGGCGCGTGTGATGCAGGGCGTCGGCACTCCTGATCTGATCGTGCAACCCGGGGCAAGCCCGCACGAATATTCCCTGCGCCCGTCCGAGGCATCCGCCCTGCAAGAGGCCGATCTTGTGGTCTGGATCGGGGAAGACCTGACGCCCTGGCTGCACGACGCGATTGGGACGCTTGCCAAGGATGCTGCCGTGACCGAGCTTCTGGAAGCGGATGGAACGATGCTTCTGGAGTTTCGCGAAGGCGCGCTTTTCGAAGCCCATGACCATGACGACGAGGACGATCACAAGGATGAGCACGATCATGCGGACGAGCATGATCATAAGGACGAGCACGATCATGCGGATGAAGCACACGCCGATGAAGAAAAGGCGCATGACGACAAGGACCACGCCGATCATGATCATGCACATGGCGAACACGACCCGCACGCCTGGTTGTCGACGCAGAATGCCGCGACATGGCTTAACTTGATCGCAGGGCAACTGTCCGCCGCCGATCCGGAAAATGCGGGAACCTATTTTGCAAACGCCGCTGCGGCACGGGGTGAGATCGAGGCGCTGAACGGTGAAATCAGGGCGGTGCTTGATCCTGTTCGGGGCGGTCAATTTATCGTGTTCCATGATGCCTACCAGTATTTCGAAACCGATTTCGATTTTCCTGCTTCGGGGGCGATTTCGATCAGCGATGCGTCTGATCCCGGCCCTGCCCGGATCACCGAAATTCAGGCCCGTATCGCAGAGCAAGGCATTGACTGCGTTCTGGCCGAACCGCAGTTCAATCCGGACATGGTGGCAACCGTACTTGATGGAACGCAGGCCAGCACCGCCATCATTGATCCCCTCGGCTCGGATATCGAACTCGGTCCGGCGCTTTATCCGCAACTGATGCGCAATCTTGCATCCAACCTTGCCGGATGCCTGTGAGGCTTTGAACCTAGGCGGCGTTCGCAGCCGGTCATGGCGCTGCGAAACGCCTGCCTTCAAAACACCATGCCATGCCGGTGCCCGTAGTGGGTGCCGGCAAGGTTATGATGCCAGCCGGGGTTTGTCCTTCCGCGCCGTGCCAATGAATGAAGTTACCGCAAAAGTCGTCAGGTTTTGTTCTTTTCGAACACTTGATGTTATGTCATTACATTGCACGAATCACGATCACTCAGGAGTCCTAGAAATGGATGCTGTCGCCTCACCCCCGGACGCCCGTCTGCCGGTCACTGTGCTTTCGGGTTTTCTGGGAGCAGGAAAAACAACGCTGTTGAACCGCGTCCTGAACAACCGTGAAGGACGGCGCGTGGCCGTCATTGTCACCGATATGTCCGAAGTGAACATTGACGCCGATCTGGTGCGCGCCGATACCGCACTGTCACGGACAGACGAAACACTGGTCGAGATGTCAAACGGTTGCATCTGCTGTACATTGCGCGACGATCTGCTGGCCGAGGTGCGGCGTTTGGCGGCTGAAAAGCGCTTTGATTATCTACTGATCGAATCCACCGGCATTTCCGAACCTCTGCCCGTCGCAGCGACCTTTGAATTCCGCGATGAAAACGGCGATAGCCTGTCGGATGTGGCGAGACTGGATACGCTGGTGACGGTCGTCGATGCGGTCAACCTGTTACGCGACTATTCCAGCCATGATTTCCTGCGGGATCGCGGTGAAACACTGGGGGAAGAGGACGACCGCACGCTGGTCAACCTGCTGGTCGAACAGATCGAGTTTGCCGATGTCGTCGTGCTGAACAAGGTCGCAGATGCAGCCCTTCATCAGGTTGATGCGGCGCGCAAGATCATTCGCAGCCTTAACGCCGATGCCCGCATCATAGAAACCAGTCATTCGGATGTGCCCGCCGGTGACATATTGAACACCGGTCTTTTCGATTTCGAAAAGGCGCACGAGCACCCGATGTGGGCGAAAGAGCTTTATGGCTTTGCCGATCATGTCCCCGAAACCGAAGAATACGGAGTCGCATCCTATGTTTACCGCGCGCTACAACCCTTTGCGCCCGAGGCGGTGATGGCAGTCCTGAACGGAGATCTGCCCGGCGTGATCCGCGCCAAGGGGCATTTCTGGATCGCAACACGGCCGGAATGGGTGGCCGAGTTTTCGCTGGCAGGCGCGTTATCTTCGATTAAGCCGCTTGGAACGTGGTGGGCCTCTGTTCCGAAAGAACGCTGGCCTGATCATGAAAGTGCGCGCAGTTACATATCCCAACACTGGTGCGAACCATGGGGCGACCGGCGGCAGGAAATCGTGTTTATCGGGGCGGATATCGACTGGGCGAACCTCAGGATGCGGCTGGATGCGGCTTTGGTGCCCGAACATGTCGCAGCGTCGCCCGATGCCCTGCCCGACCTGCCCGATCCCTTTCCCCTCTGGCGCAAAGCCCAGGCAGCCGCATGAGTTTCGCGCGATCATTTGCGCAAGCTGCGCCGGTCGGCGTTCGCGTTGCCGATACGCCCGAAGACCTGAACATGATCGACAGGCCAGATTGCGCGGCAGCGATTTGGCGGCGCCAGACGCCGCCCGCCGTTCAATCATGGATCAATGAGCTTTCCGGGGCGCAGCTGCCTGTGGCACGGCAGGTTCTGCAGCCCGGCATGGTACGTGATGCGATCGGTCAGGCCTGCAAAACCGCCCAGACACCCCACACCCCCGAGCGTGATCACCTGATCGAGGACATAGCAGCCCTTGCCGAAATGTTTGCACGGCCGATGCGCGCACCGTCCCTGCAAATTCGTCTGGAGCGGGTTACAACAAATGCCTGTCGGAAATTCCACATCGACCGTCTGTCGGCGCGGCTGATCTGCACGTATCGCTGAACCGGTACGCAATACGGCACGTCGGTTAATGGCAGCGAACCAAACCGCGTGTTTACGGTTCCGACCGGCTGTCCGGTTGTTCTGCGCGGATCGCAGTGGCCGGAACACCCGGCATCCCGCCTTTTGCATCGTTCGCCCCCGATCGAAGCGACAGGCGAAACGCGGCTGGTGCTGGTGCTGGACCCGATTACCGATCCGAAACAGGCATGATGTCAGGCAATCTGGGAACCACCACCCTTAAACGCAGGCGCAGACCAGACGATCACATGCGCGCGTATGATGCCCTGCCTGCAGATTTGCGAAGCTGGCTGGCCGATGCCGTGCTGCCTTGGTCGCCCGCCTCATGCCGCCGCGTCTGGGACAGGGCACGCCGCAAGGGTCTAAGCACAGAGGACGCACTGTGTCTGTTGTCGCGCACCGAATGCAACACGCTTGCGCGCGAGCGCCATCAGGGATTTTGGCGGTAATGCGAAACGCCCGACACCGTGCCCGGCCGCGCGCTACCAGATCTGGCTGAAACCCACAGGCGCATCAGACGGCAGCACATCGGACCGTCCGGCGGCCTGAACCGACAAACCGGTGGCAAGATCACGCACAAGAGCCAGACCTGATTTCAGTTCGGCATTGGAAAACGATGTCAGGACGGCCATTGCATCGGTACCAGATCCGGCAGCCGTGGCTGTTTCAGCCACGCGCAAATGTGACTTCGTCAGCTCCGACAGGCCGGTTTCGCGTCTGACAAAAGCCTGATGCACGGGGGCAATCGTTTCCTTGCCGATCAACTGCATCAGGTACATCAGGCGTTTGCTTTCCTGAAACGCACCCACTGTCGTCTCGGCCATTTGTGGCACCGATGAAACCGTATCAACGCCACCACTGACTGCTTTACGCATGTCCATGAACCGGTGGGATTCGCCGGTTGTCAGATAACGGTGTGGCCCGTATTCCGGCGGGATCGCATCCTGACCCAGAAACACAGGTGAAAACGGCGCGGCCAGCGCACCACACGCAGCGTGCCAAATCAGAACAAGGCCCGGATCGGTTGCGGGTAGAAGCGGCACCACCTGCCCGTACCCTGCCGTATCACCGGTCAGTTTTTCTGTTCTGACGGCCCAGATCATATCGTCCAGCCCGATTCTCTCGGGCCGGGCCGCGCGGGCCTGCATCTGTTCTTCGATCCATTCGATACCGGCCCAGCGGCCCTTGCCATCGCCGTAAATCGCGTTGGCATCAAACCTGCCGTCCTGATACCAGCCCTGATCGCGCGCGAAGCTGACGAAATTTGGCGAATAGAGAAAATCAGGATGTCCCGGTTCGTCTACAGGAACCTCAAGCACATAGCCGGGGCGCGCGGCGCGGATACTGTCCGCCCCCAACCGTTCCGCCACCCAAAGCCCCTGCCCGCCAGCGAACTGGATCATCACCCAGGCCTCCTCGCTATCGGCAAAGATGTGAGAGTTGCCCCCGTAAGTCGCCTCGCCATGGCTGGCGATCAGGGCGGCGCAAAGCTGAACCGCGCCGCGCGCGCTGGTGGCGCTTTCCAATGCGCACCGCGCAAGATCGCTATAGTTCAGCCCCGCCTGATCCTTTGGCGTCACATCGCGCAATTCGGCCCGAGACGTGGACCAGACATCGCGCACCGCCACGCCCGCTTCGTTCACTCCGCCGTTGGTGATCGGCGCAGGCACACCCAGATAGTAGGAATAGCTGACCCGCATATGACGCAGTGCATGGCCGGTGCGGGGCACCGTTATTCTGCGTCCGGGCATATCGGCATCAGGGCCAACACCGGCCTCGAACGTCGTGCCCGTTGCATGATCGGCGGCGGGCACGATCTCCAGCCAGTGCGAGGATGGTTCATCGCCATACCCGGCAAGCCATGCGTGGCCTGTCCGGCTGTGGTTCTTGCCGACATAGAGGGCGTAGCTCATGCTGGTTCTCCGGTCTTCGTGGTTATGCTGTAGGGTGGGTCAGCAGATTGCGATCCGATAGCACCAAATCGACCGGCTTGCACAGCTTATCGCCCGATGAATTCGGCCCGCTTTTCGCCAAGCGCGGCGCACAGAAAATCAACAAACAGCCGCACACGGCGCACCCGCTGAAGATCGCCATGCAGCAGGACCCATGTTGATCTGCTGGTGTCAAACGCAGTTCCGGGCACGCGCTGCAATTCGGGAAACCGGGCCTGAACCCATGCCGCCAGCACTGTCATTCCGGCCCCCGCACGCGCCATCTGCAAATGCATGGCAGGATCGGGAATGTTATGGCGGATGCGCGCCTTGGGGAACGGCGAATTGCGAATATGTTCAAGAAGCTCAGGCACTTCGCCGTAACCGATCCAGGTCAGCCCCTGCCCTTGCGGACCGGCGACGGGAAGCATGCGATCCAGATAATCAGCAGCCGCATAGGTGCCGATGGCCAGCGGAAAAAGCTTGCGCCCCACTACATCGTCTTCGACCTTGCGGGTATGGCGGATCGATACGTCAGTTTCCAGCCGCGCGATGGACGTGATGCCATATGACAGGTTCAGGTCGATTTCGATTTCCGGATAAAGCAGCGCAAATTCAGCCAAAACAGGTGCCAGCAGATAATGGGCCGTCATCGGATCCGCCGCCACGCGAATGCGCCCTGCCGCCTCTCGGTCAAGCCCTTGCACAGCGTTGAACCCTTTAAGCAGCGCCGCCTCGGCCTCCAGCGCCTGAGGCAACAGCGCACGCCCCGACTCGGTCAGGCGCAGGCCTACGGTTCCGCGCCGGAACAACTGCGTTCCAAGCCGCGCTTCCAGCGCTTCGATCTGGCGTCGGATCGTGGCGTGGGTGCCCTAGGATTGTTCCGCCGCGCCGCGCAGCGATCCGGCACGGGCTACAGCCAGAAAGGCGGGAAGCGATTTCCAATCCATCATGGTGGAACGATTTTGAACCGCATTGGGCAAGAATTGTCAATATTCAGACCCAAATTGATACACTAGATCACCGGTATCAAATGCACGATTTCACGGAGATACCGATATGTCTGCCACCCTGAGAGCCTGGAGCATCAGAAGATACGGAAAGCCCGACCAGCTTGAACCCGTCGAGCGCCCGATGCCAGCGCCCGGCCCGACCGAAATCCTGATCCGGATCCACGCCTCGGCCGT
Source organism: Sulfitobacter sp. JL08 (assembly GCF_003352045.1). Lineage (NCBI taxonomy): Bacteria > Pseudomonadati > Pseudomonadota > Alphaproteobacteria > Rhodobacterales > Roseobacteraceae > Sulfitobacter > Sulfitobacter sp. JL08. The sequence goes on along the minus strand of NZ_CP025815.1, from coordinate 1,656,453 downwards.
CACCCGTGCTGACGGGATGATGCGGGCGGGACAACCGCGCTTTGCCCGCGCGTTTCTAGGTCTGCGTCGCCCCCGTAATAATCTGAGCGGCACGGGCCTGTCCGGCGAAGTAATCTCAATCGGAACCGGCGTAAGCCGTTTTGCAGCGGGCGATGCGGTTTTCGGCGAGGCCGGAATGCGCTTTGGGGCCAATGCCACCCACATATGTCTGGATGAAAACGGTGTTCTGATGAAAAAGCCGGCCAGCCTGCCGCATGAAGACGCTGCGGTGATGTGTGACGGCCCGCTGACCTCGTTGCACTTTCTGCAAACGGTTGCGTCCTTGCAAGCGGGTAAACGGGTGCTGATCCTGGGGGGATCGGGCAGCCTGGGCAGTGCAGGCGTGCAGATCGCTGCCGCGATGGGGGCAACTGTCACGGCCACGACCAGTGCGCGCAATACGGGCCTTGTTGCCGATCTGGGGGCCCATCACGTCATTGATTATAAACAGCAAGAGCCGCTGAGAGGAAACGCGGAATATGACGTGATTTTTGACACGCTGGGCGTCACCTCGTTCAGTCACGCGCCCAACAGCCTTGCACAAGGTGGCCGATACATCTGCCCGGTTCTGTCGTTGAATCTGCTGGGGGCAATGGTGCAAACGTCTGCGTTCGGGTCGCGCAAGGCACGTTTTTCGGCGGCCGGGCTTCAGAAACCTGAATATCTGCGCGGGCTTCTTGAACAGCTGACAGACATGAGCGGAAACCACACACTCGCCCCCGTCTTTGACCGGATTTATCCGCTGGACGATCTGGTTGCCGCACATCAGCACATGGAAACCGGGCACAAGCGCGGGAACATCGTGGTGGTCTGAGGAATTGCGCCCGAGTTCGCATCCAAACGGCAGGATCGGGATTCTTAACCGGGCCAGACGGCAAACTGCCTATCCGATGTCGTCCAGTTGGCAGATCATTTCCGGCCCGCCGGGCGGGGTAAACATCGCCTCGTCACCTTTTGTCCACAGCATTGCAGGCCCATCCACCCAGATATCGCTTTCGTATCTGGCACCAGATGCGTCAGGTACGGCTGGCAGCACAATGGCGTTTTCCAGCCATTTCAACGTGACAAGAGGCGTTTCTGCGTTGATGAACACGGCACTGAGGCCGGCGTTCAGATCGGGGCAATCAAAGGCAACGGGGCCAAGTGAAACACCCTGATCATCGGCACCGCGGGAGGCGGCATACCCTTCGCGGATTTCATGGATGCGCATCGCGTAAGCGTTGGCAACGCAGGTTTCCATCGGCAGATCGGATGTCCAGCAGGCATCGCGCCCCTTGATCCAGCCGCGTTGCATCGCTTTCAATTCGGCCTGACGATCCGCGCCAAGCGCTGAATCATTCAGCGCCAGCCGGTACAGGCGGTCAAGTTCGACATCAAGTTCCGCCAGCATGTCACTGGCACAAATGGCCTTTTCGGCACTGCTGTCCGCCTTGGCACAGTCAAAGGCCGGCGTTGCGGACAGGGCAACCCCCGGCGCAACGAAAGATATCAGAGCAATCCAGAAACTGGTGCGAATGTGGTGAGTTGCCATTTTGCGTGCCTTATAAGATACCCGAATGCGCCTCAGCCTAGCGGCGCTTTGCGCGCCCTGCAATCGTTGCACAGGTCACGATTTCGCATAGGTCAGGCCAGCGACGGCAACCACAAAACGATACTGGGGAAAGCAACCAGCAGCGCGATGGTCACACCATCGGCAATGAAGAACGGCGTGACGCCTTTGAACACGTCCTGAACGCTCAGATCGTCGCGCACCCCCGCCACCACAAAGCAGTTTAGCCCGATGGGCGGGGTGATCAGACAGAATTCGGCCATCTTGACCACCAGTATCCCGAACCAGATCGCGCACATCGGCCCCGACATGCCAAAGGCACTGTCTGCCGCGCTGACAAATTCGCCACCGTTCAGCGCCATGACCGCCGGATAGACAACCGGCAGAGTCAACAACAGCATGCCGATGGCATCCATGAACATGCCCAGCACCGCATAGGCCAGCAATATGCACACCAGAATCAGCATCGGCGAAACGGTCAGCGATGATATCCAGTCGGCAAAAGCCGAAGGCAATTCAGCGAAACCCAGAAACCGTACGTAGATCAGAACGCCCCAGATGATGGTAAAAATCATCACTGTCAGTTTCGCGGTTTCCAGCAGGGCCGATTTAAGCTCGGTCCAGCGCATGCCATGAAACAAGGCCATGCAAAACACGATAAACGCGCCAACCGCCCCGCCTTCGGTGGGGGTGCCCCACGCATCGCCAAAGGGGTTGTAGACAAAGAAGATGATGATCACGACAACGGCCACGATCGGCAATGCAGGGGGCAGCGACAGGAACCGCTCTTTCCAGGTGAACCCGCGCACCGGCGGACCGACCGATTTGAACACCACGGCAATGCCGATGATCAGGATCGCATAGACCACGGCGGAAAACACACCCGGTATGAAACCGGCCAGCAGCAATTTCCCGACATCCTGTTCCACGATAATGGCATAAATCACCAGGATCGCCGAAGGCGGGATAAGCGAGGCAAGCGTGCCCCCCGCGGCGACGACACCGGCGGCGAATTGTTTGTTATAGCCGATTTTCAGCATTTCGGGGATGGCAATGCGCGCGAACACCGCCGCCGTGGCCACCGATGCGCCCGACACGGCGGCAAAGCCGGCCGTGGCGAACACCGTAGACACCGCCAACCCGCCCGGCACCCATGCGATCCAACGTTTTGCCGCCTCGAACAGGGCGCGGGTCAGGCCCGCATAATAGGCAAGATATCCGATCAGGATAAAGGTCGGGATCAGCGACAGTGCCTGCGAGGACACTTTGGAATGGGGCACCTGCCCCGCGGTCTTGATGCCAACGGTCAGCGCCCAGCCCAGATGTTCCATCCCGAAATCGCGTTTCGCCCAGAAAATCAGGACCAACCCGACCAGCCCCGCAAGACCGGCGGCAAAGGCCACCCGCATGCCCAGCACCACCATCACCAACATGCCGCCGGACACCCACAGCCCAAGTTCGATTGGTTCCATGTGCCTAGTCCCGCCCGTCCAGCTGTTCGGCCTCGGCGCGGGCCTGGGTTGCGATATCCTGGATCAGCGGCACCGCCACCGGGCTGTCCAGCCCCAGAACCAGCGCGCGCCCGTAGCCCCATAATTGCAGGACCAGACGCAGGCACAGAACCGAAAACGCAACCGGTGCCAGCAGTTTCGCAGGCCAGATCGGGATGCCGATGTCGATCGAACTGTCACGGCTCCACAATGGGGCGGAGAAATCGAAACTGCGCTGGAAATGGGCCCAGCTGCCCCAGACCAGCGCGATCATCAGCACCAGCATCAGAATGATCGAAATGCATTCGGCCGCCCAAAGCGCACGCCCCTTCAGCCGTCCGATCAGGATATCCATGCGGATATGCCCGCCGTCACGCTGGGTATAGGCGATGCCCATAAAGGCAATCAGCGGCATGATCTGTTCGATCCAGTCCACATATCCCGCCAATGGCGCATTGAAAAACTTGCGCCCGCCCACGGAATAGACGGCCAGAAACATCAGGGAAAACACAGCCAGTCCGCTGATCAGGGCAAACTGGCGTTCCAGATGGTGAAGGCTGCGATCCCAGCGGCTGAGCCGGCTGTCATCGACAAGCACAGCAGAAGTTCCGGCCATGCGGGCGTCCTTTGGTTCGGGAAAAAGGGATCAAGGACAGCGGGCGACCCCAAACAAGGCCGCCCGCGTGATTGATCAGTTGGACATTTGCGCCTGTTTCAGCGTCGACATCACAAGATCATAAAGCTCTTGTGCGGGCAGACCCTGCGCGCTCATGTCGGCCAGCCACTGTTCGCGGATCGGATCGGCGGCAGCAGCGCGGAATTCGGCGATCACATCATCCGCGATCACAACTTTTTCCACTTCCTTTTCGGCCAGAACCGCTTCCCAACGTTCCAGCAACTCGGCGTAGTTCGCCAGATAGTGTTCAATCGCCTCGTCAACCGAACTGTCCAGCGCGGCGCGATGTTCGTCGCTCAGCGCGGCATAAGCATCGGTGTTGACCACGACCGGGCAGTTGACGGTGCCGGGGTTCAGGTTGGCTGTCCACCAGTCGGCTTCGTTGATCGTGCCAAAGGACAGGTGCGCGTGCTGGGCAAAGGCAACAGTATCGACAACACCGCTGGCCATCGCGTTGAAGGCCTCTGTTGCGGGTACCGATGTTGGCACACCGCCGACGCTTTCGAAGGCCTTACCGATGCCACCGGTGGCGCGTACGCGCATGCCGTCAAACGCATCCAGTGTGGTGCGCGGATCGCCGGTGCCGACGATATTGTATTGCGGCATGGGCGAAGTCATCAGCAGCTTTGCGTTCCAACGTGCCAGATCGGCCTGCACGGCGGGATGCGCATAGACCGCGTGGCTGACCGCCACTTCTTCTTCCAGCGTGTTCACGCCCAGAAACGGCAGTTCCAGCACCGTGATGGTCGGATTCTTGTCTGCATGATACCCGGCACAGAATTGTGCCATTTCGATCGCGCCAATTGAAATCCCGTCCAGATTCTCGCGCGGTTTGCTAAGCCCGCCGTAACTGACGTTCATGGTGAATTCGCCATTGGTCTTTTCGCTGACCAGTTCAGCCAGTTTTTCAACATGCTCGGTAAACGCACGTCTTTTGCCCCAGACCGAAACATTCCATTCCGTCGCTGCCGCTTCGGAAATAAAAGAAACACTCACAGCCGCCGCAACGGCTCCGGTTAACATCTTGTTCATGTAATTCTCTCCCTTTGTGCACCCCTCTCTTCGGGGCACTTGAGGTAAACCTAACCGGAGGAGCACCGGGTGCCAACCCTTGAGGCGCAAACCGTCCATCTGGCCCGCGCCCTCACGGGCAAATTGCGTCCGTAGCCAAAGGACGCATCACCGACGTATCAGGACTGCGCGGCGGTGTGGGGTTATCCCGTATTTTTGGCAAAAAGAAGTGTTGGCGGAGTACAGTTTGCCCACCCCGCATATCAAAGCCGCTAGCCTGCTTGCGCGGCTTCGGACAGAACCGGGGGCGTATCAAAGCCGTTGCGCCACATCACAAGGGCCATGACCGGGTGATCATGGGTTTCCATCGCGTGCGGCTGATTGCTGGCATGAAAACAGGTGTCACCGGCGCGCAGAACCTCGGGCGATGCACCCTCGCGCATGAACTCGGCCTCGCCTGCGATAACCAGATACATCTCTTCCGCAGGGTGATGGTGCCAGGGGTAATGCAGATGCGCGGGCATATAGACGACCCATGCAAACATCTGTGCGCTGATATAGGCGCCATCCTTGCCGATCAGGCAATAGCAGCCAAAGCGGTCCATGAAATGTTTGCCGATGCCGGTGCCTTTGTAGGTTTCGCGCCATGTGGCCACCGGCCCTGCCGCGACAAAGGCATCGCGCAACCCTGCGTAACGATCTGAAAACAGACCGGTTTCGCGCGCTAGGTAGTCCGCGCAAGGGGCATGGAACGGCACCACGGCTTGCGGCGTCACGTCATCGGGAAAGGCGCAAAAATCCTGTGTTTGCGGGTGGGACAGGAGGGCGGCGCGCGCTTGCTTTAGCAGTGTTTCGAAATGCGGGTCTGTCACGGGATCACCACGATATTGCCGACATGGGCCTTGTCAATGAACGCCTGCTGGGCCGCATGCAGATCGTGCAGCGGATAGGTCGCCCCCAGAACGGGGCGAATTTCGCCGCGTTCGATATAGCTGACCAGATCTTTAAAGACATGCGGCGGCAGAACGGTAGAGCCGGTAAACGTCAGATCCCGCAGATAAAGCGTACGCAGGTCCAGATCCACAACCGGACCGGCGATCGCGCCGGAACAGGTATAGCGCCCGCCGCGTTCCAGAACGTCGATCAGAGTGCCGAAATAAGGCCCACCAACAATGTCCGCTACCACCGACACGCTGTCCTGTCCGATGGCCGAGCCAAGGGCCACGCGAAGGTTTTCAGGGTTACGTGGCAAAAGGGCGTCTGCCCCGAGAGGCGCAAGCGCGCTGTGTTTGTTTTCAGAGGCCAGCGCCACAACCCGCGCGCCCCGCCGTTTGGCCAGCTGGATCAGCGCCGAGCCGACGCCCCCCGATGCACCGGTGACAAGCACACTGTCCCCGTCCCCGACGCCGGCACGGTTCAGCATGCCTTCGGCTGTGGAATAGGAACATGGAAACGTCGCCAGTTCGGCATCGGATAACGGGCTGTGCACAGGCGCTACGTTGCGAAAATCGACGCAAGTGAACTGGGCAAAGCCACCGTCCCGCTCGGACCCGAAATAACCGGTTTTGGTCTTGTCCAGCGGATCATCCCAGTCGCGCAGCCAGCAATCGACCATGACACGTTTGCCCATCAGCGCGGGATCGGCCTCGCTGCCGGTGGCCACGACAATGCCCACGGTATCTGCGCCCTGAATGCGCGGAAATCCGATCGGGGCACCGCCCCAGGACGGATCGGCATCATCCAGACTGTCATAGGCTCCGCCCGTCGTGGCCTCGGTCACAGCCTTGGAATACCAGCCCGTGCGCGTGTTCACATCGGTGTTGTTAAGCCCGCAGGCGCCGACGCGGATCAGAACATCTGTCGGGCCGACATGCGGCACCGGCCAGTCCGTCTTCCATTGCAGAACATCCATATCCCCGTGCGCACTCAGCACCATAGCGTTCATGGTTTCGGGGATTGTCATGATGCGCCCTCCTGTTGCGGTATCCGGTCTGGCCGGGCTTGCGTGATGCAACCGGCGACCGTTCTGCCGTTGACGATCAGAAAAGGCGGTTTTCTTCGTATCCGTATGTCTGTGCGCGACGGCGATTGACAAGGTGACGACTTTTTTTGCCGGTTTGGTGCGTTTTTGTCTTGCGGCGCGGGGCACAGCGCGGCCCATTGGCGGGGTGGGCCTGCGCTTTTCAGCGGCGGGCAAAGCGGAATACGGAAAAGGGGCAACATGGACGAAGATCTGTTTTTGAAGGGGCTGGAGCGTCGCAAGGCAACGCTGGGTGCTGAATATGTGGAAAAGAATCTGGCGGCGGCGGATGAGTTCACCCGCCCCTTTCAGGAAGCGATGACCGCATGGTGCTGGGGTTTTGGCTGGGGTGATGATGCAATTGATGCGAAAACCCGCAGCCTGATGAACCTGTCGATGATCGGGGCGCTGGGCAAGATGAACGAATGGGAAATCCATTGCCGCGGTGCGATCACCAACGGGGTCACGGCCGAAGAAATCCGCGCCACGGTACATGTGGTAGCGATCTATTGCGGGGTGCCGCAGGGGCTGGAGTGTTTTCGGGTGGCGCGCAAAGTGCTGGAAGAAAAAAACATGCTTTAGGGGACGGCGGCAAAGGCGCGGGTTTGCAAATGTGTCGCCCGCACATGCCACGCCGAAACAATATGTCACACCTGATTTCGCGCGCCCAAGTCAGCATAAAGGGCGCAATCCGGAGCCTTTACCGGTCTGACCATTACGGCAATTTACAACCTATCGCCGCGAAATATAGGCTTTTTCCTGTTTCTTCGCGACGGATTTACAGCCAAAACACGGCGCGGGGAAAAAACTTTACACCGAAAACGTTGTTTTCCCGAGGCTTATTCCTTTCTTTTCAGTTGCGGCTATGATCACCGCAACACCGGTTCGGAACGGGGCGCATTCAGGGCAGGAGGAGGCCCGCGCCGCAAGAACGATCCGGCGCACCATGCCACATTCGGGAGGATCCAAGATGACCGAGCATAACACCACCGCATCTGCCAGCGGCAAAACCCACGCGCCTTCGGCGGATATCGTCAAAAACGCCCTAATCGATGAAGCGAAATATGATGCGCTTTATGCGGCGTCGATCAAGGACCCTGATGCATTCTGGGGCGAACAGGGACAGCGTGTGGACTGGATCAAACCCTATTCCACCGTCAGGGATGTGACCTATGACTACGGCAAGGTCGCGATCAACTGGTACGCAGACGGCACACTGAATGTATCGGCCAACTGCATCGACCGCCATCTTGAAACGCGCGGCGACCAGACGGCGATCATCTGGGAACCCGACAGCCCCGAAGAAGACGCCAAGCACATCACCTACAAGGAATTGCATCGTAACACCTGCAAGATGGCCAACATTCTGGAGAGCCTTGGCGTGCGCAAGGGGGATCGCGTGGTGATCTACCTGCCGATGATCCCCGAGGCAGCCTATGCCATGCTGGCCTGTGCCCGGGTCGGTGCAATCCACTCCATTGTGTTCGCAGGGTTTTCACCCGATGCGCTGGGCGCGCGTGTGAACGGATCGGACGCCAAGGTGGTGATCACCGCCGATTACGCCCCGCGCGGTGGGCGCCAGACACCACTGAAATCCAATGCCGATGCGGCGCTGCTGCACTGCAAGGACAGTGTAAAATGTCTGGTGGTGAAACGCACCGGCGGACAGACCACATGGACGTCGCGTGATTATGATTACAACGAAATGGCGCTTGAGGCGGACGAGTATTGCGCACCCGCCGAAATGAACGCCGAAGACCCGCTGTTCATTCTTTATACATCCGGATCGACAGGCCAGCCCAAAGGGGTTGTCCACACGACAGGCGGTTATCTGGTCTATGCCAGCATGACGCATGAATACGTCTTTGATTACCATGACGGCGATGTGTTCTGGTGCACCGCCGATGTGGGTTGGGTGACAGGACACAGCTATATCGTTTATGGCCCGCTGGCCAATGGCGCGACCACGATCATGTTTGAGGGTGTGCCGACTTATCCTGATGCCAGCCGGTTCTGGCAAGTGTGCGAAAAGCACAAGGTGAACCAGTTCTACACGGCCCCCACCGCTATTCGCGCGCTGATGGCCCACGGCGATGAGCCGGTGAAGAAATGTGATCTGAGCGATCTGCGCATTCTGGGCACCGTGGGCGAGCCGATCAATCCCGAGGCGTGGAACTGGTATGATCAGGTGGTTGGCGGCGGGCGGTGCCCGATCGTGGACACATGGTGGCAAACCGAAACCGGCGGTCATTTGCTGACCCCACTGCCCGGCGCGCATGCGACCAAACCCGGTTCGGCGATGAAACCGTTTTTCGGCATTGAACCGGTGATCCTTGACCCGCAATCCGGTGTCGAAATCCATTCCAACCCCGCCGAAGGTGTGCTGTGTCTGAAAACAAGCTGGCCGGGGCAGATGCGCACCGTCTGGGGCGATCACGACCGGTTCCAGCAAACTTATTTCAGCGACTATAAAGGCTACTATTTCACTGGGGACGGGGCAAAACGGGACGCCGATGGCGATTACTGGATCACGGGACGCGTCGATGACGTGATCAACGTTTCGGGCCACCGCATGGGCACCGCCGAAGTGGAAAGCGCGCTGGTGGCGCACGCCAAGGTCGCCGAGGCCGCTGTGGTCGGGTATCCGCACGACATCAAGGGACAAGGCATTTATTGCTATGTCACGCTGATGAACGGCGAAACCCCGTCAGACGATTTGCGCAAGGAATTGCGCAACTGGGTCCGTACCGAGATTGGCCCGATCGCCAGCCCCGATGTGATCCAGTGGGCGCCGGGCCTGCCGAAAACGCGTTCGGGCAAGATCATGCGCCGGATCCTTCGCAAGATCGCTGAGAACGATTTTGGCAGTCTGGGGGATACATCGACACTGGCCGACCCGTCGGTGGTGGATGATCTGATCGAAAACCGGGGGAATTCCTGATGTCCGTGACAACGCAAACGCAAGCCGCCGTTCTGATCCTGCTGGGCCCGCCCGGTGCCGGAAAGGGCACACAGGCCCGCATGCTGGAAGAGAAATTCGGCCTTGTGCAACTGTCCACCGGTGATCTGCTGCGCGCGGCCGTGGCCGCGGGTACGCCAGCAGGCAAGGCGGCAAAGGCGGTGATGGAAGCGGGTGAACTGGTCAGCGACCAGATCGTGATCGATATCCTGCGCGACAGGCTGGCCGAACCCGATTGCGCCAAGGGCGTGATCCTTGACGGTTTCCCCCGCACGACCGTACAGGCGCAGGCGCTTGATGCGCTGCTGGCGGAAAGCGGGCAGAAAATCAACGCAGCCATCAGCCTTGAGGTCGACGATGCGGCGATGGTGACGCGGATATCGGGGCGCTTTACCTGCGGTGGATGCGGCGAAGGCTATCACGATACGTTCAAGCCAACTGCCGAAAAGGGCAAATGCGATAAATGCGGCAGCACGGATATGAAACGCCGTGCGGATGACAACGCCGAAACCGTCGCCTCGCGGCTTGAGGCGTATCACGCACAGACCGCACCGCTGATCAGTTATTACGACGCCAAAGGCGCGTTGCAAAAAATTGACGCGATGGGGGATATCAACGATATCGCGTCGCGCTTGCAGGCGATGGTGGCCAGGGCCACCGGCTGAACCCAGCGCTTCGGGCCAAGGGAATGGCGCGCGGGTCATGGACAACGCGCGCCAAGCGTGGCACCTGATGCAAAATTCTTCAGGCGGTTCACCTTATGGCTTCTTCCTTTGTTCCCGGCCCCGACACGTTTCGCGATTATCGCGATGTTCTGGGCTGTTTCGGATCCGGCGTGACCATCGTTACCGTGGCAACACCGGACGGGCCGATGGCGATGACGGCGAATTCGTTCTCGTCCGTTTCGCTGGACCCGCCGCTGGTGTTGTGGTCGGTGGCCAAATCATCGCGCCGCTATCAGCCGTTTTTTGAAGCGCCCCATTTCGCGATTCACGTTCTGGATGATACCCAGCAAGATGTGGCACTGCATTTCGCGGCCCATGGCAACGGGTTTGACCGGTTTTGCTGGGCGCATAATGATGACGGCGTACCGGTGTTGCAGGACCGTCTGGCACTGTTTGAATGCCGCACCTTCGGACGGCACGATGCGGGTGATCATACGATCATGGTCGGGCAGGTGTTACGCGCCGCGCGCGGCACCGGGGCGGGTCTTGCCTTTGATCAGCGCCGCTATGGGCGGTTCCAGCCGTTTGAAGCGGACTGACCGCGACCCATCCGAAAAAAGGACACGTACCCGCAATGCGCCCCAGCCTGAAACAACTTGAAGCGTTGATCTGGGTGGCTGATCTGGGCAGTTTTCGCAAGGCGGCTGACCGGCTGAACACGACACAGCCCAACATTTCGGCGCGTATTGCCGGGCTTGAAACACTGCTGGGCGTGCGTCTGATGGAACGCGATGCGGGATCGGTGCGTCTGACGGCCAAGGGGCAGGATGTACTGGGCCACGCGCGTCAGGTTCTGAACGCGACACAGGCGCTGGTGCAATCGGCAAGCGAAGCCGCGCTTTTTGACGGGACGCTGCGGCTGGGTGTGACGGAAATGATCGTGCACACATGGCTGCCCGATTTTCTGGGTCAGTTGAAAACACGGTTTCCGACGATTCAGGTGGAACTGACTGTCGACATGGCGGTCAGTCTTGAAAAACAGCTGGCCGAACGCACGCTGGATCTGGCCCTGCAGAACGCCCCGTTCCACCGCGCGGTCAGCGGAGAAATTCCGCTGGGCACCTACCCGTTGATCTGGGTTGCGGCCCCGTCGCTGGGCTTGCAGGATCTTGATCCCGTCAGGCTGGACGATCTGGCGCGCCATCCGGTCCTGACCCACGGGCGCGACACACCGCTATATGCGCAGACCGCCGCGCATTTCGGGCAACAACGCGATGTGCCTGTACGGCTGGTTCCATCCAGTTCGCTGACGGCCTGCCTGCACATGGCTGTCAACGCGATGGGCATCGTCACCGTTCCGGCCGCAATGGTCCTTGATGAAATCGCGGGCGGGGCGCTGGTTGCCGTGCCCTATGGCTGGACCCCCGAGCCGTTACAGTTCTATGCCCGCTATGATGCGCAAAAGGCGATGGATTTCGTGCAGACCGCCGCGCAGCTAGCCCGCAAGGTCGCGGCCGAGTTCAACGCAGCCCACGGTATCTGAGTATAAAATTTTGTGATCTTTATTATCCAATTAAATAGTTGGAACCTATATTAAACTTGTGTCTACTCTGCCGCGGAACTGTTTTTCGGGAAAAGGGCTGCTGGGCATGGATGCATCTTTGATACGGCTGGGCGTGGATATCGGCGGCACATTCACCGACGTTGTGCTTGAGCGGGGCGCAGAGCAGTTTTCAACCAAGGTGCTGACCACCTATGGCGCACCCGAAGATGCCATTCTGGATGGCACCGCACAGGTCTGCGCCAAGGCGGGAATTGATCCGTCCCGGATCGGGCAGATCATTCATGGCACCACACTGGCCACCAATGCGCTGATCGAACGGCGCGGCGCGCGCACCGCCCTGATCACCACGCAGGGGTTTCGCGACGTGATCGAAATGCGCACGGAATCCCGCTTTGAACAATATGATCTGAATATGGTGCTGCCCGACCCGCTGCTGCCGCGCCAGAACCGGTTTACGCTGCGCGAACGGATCAGCGCCAAAGGCAAGGTGCTGATCCCGCTGGAGCGCGCCGAGATCGAGGCACTGGCCGAAGATATCCGCACCGCACGCTTTGACAGTGTCGCCGTGGGGCTGATCCATTCCTATCTGAACGACATCCACGAACGCATGGTGCGCGATGTGCTGGCGGAAATGTTGCCGGATGTGATGGTTTCGCTGTCCTGCGAAGTGTCGCCGCAGATGCGCGAATATGAAAGGTTCAACACCACGGTCGCCAACGCCTACATCAAGCCGCTGATGAAAAGCTATCTGGGCCGGCTTGAGGGACGATTGGCCGAGGCCGGTGTGCGCTGTCCGATTTTCCTGATGCATTCCGGCGGCGGCATTATCTCGATCGAGAGCTCGGCGGAATTTCCGGTTCGGCTGGTTGAATCCGGCCCCGCGGGCGGCGCTGTTTTTGCCGCCAACATCGCGGCGCGTTATGGGCTGGACAAGGTACTGTCCTTCGACATGGGCGGCACAACGGCCAAGATTTGTCTGATCAAGAACCAGACCCCGAAAACCGCGCGGGTGTTCGAGGTGGCGCGTACCTACCGGTTCAAAAAGGGATCGGGCATGCCGATTTCCATTCCGGTCATCGATATGGTTGAAATCGGTGCCGGTGGCGGATCACTGGCCCATGTTGACGCGATGCGCCAGATCCGCGTCGGCCCCGAAAGTGCCGGATCCGAACCCGGCCCGGCCTGTTACGGGCGCGGCGGTACACGCCCCGCCGTCACCGATGCCGATCTGGTTCTGGGTAAACTTGACGCGGACAATTTCGCCGGTGGCAGCATCCCGCTGCACACCGACCAGTCGCGCCGCGCGCTGGAAACCAAATTGGGCAAGCCGCTGGATATGGACGCGCAAACCGCCGCGTTCGGTCTGGCCGAAGTTGTCGATGAAAACATGGCCAACGCCGCGCGCGTGCACGCCGTAGAAAACGGCGAGGACCTGTCCGGATATACCATGATCGCCTTTGGCGGGGCGGCCCCGCTGCATGCCGGGCGGTTGTGCGAAAAACTGGGCGTTGACCGTCTTTTGGTGCCCGAAGGGGCCGGTGTCGGATCGGCCATCGGGTTCCTGCGCGCCCCTTTCAGCTTCGAGGCGACGCGCAGCCTTTATATGAAACTGTCGGATTTCGAGGCGGACACGATCCGCGATGTATTGGCCGATTTGCAGCGCGAGGCCACGGCCTTTGTGCGGTCCTGTGATGCGAATTCCGATATTCAGGCCGAATTCAAGGCCTATATGCGCTATACCGGTCAGGGCTGGGAAATTCCGGTTGTGCTGACGCCGGAGCAGGCCGCAAATCCGGACATGTCAACATTCCAGCGCCTGTTTGAAGAAGACTATGCCAACCTGTTTGGCCGCGTTGTAGAGGGTATGGATGTTGAAATGACCGTTTGGGCCGTGAACGCCACAACGCCGCCTGCCCCCGTGTCGCCCGTAACCGAAGCCAGCGGAACGGGCAGTGCCGCAATATCCGGCACGCGCGACGTGTTCGACCCTGCCCTTGCCCGTGCGGTCAGCGCGCAGATTGTGGCGCGCAATGCCCTGAAAACAGGGGATGTGGTGCACGGCCCCGCCGTGATCACCGAAGACGAAACGACCATTGTTGTTCCGTCCAGCCGGATGGCGCTGGCCCAACCCGACGGCTGTATCGATGTGATCCTAAAACCTGCAGGAGAAACAGCATGACAACTGCCCCGAACCCGTCTGCCGTCGCCCATCAGGTGATGTGGAACCGCCTGATTTCGGTTGTTGAAGAACAGGCGCAAGCACTTGTGCGCACAGCGTTTTCCACATCCGTTCGCGAAGCGGGCGATCTGTCGGCGGGCGTCTATGACACGCAGGGGCGCATGTTGGCGCAGGCCGTGACCGGCACACCGGGCCATGTCAACGCAATGGCCGACGCGGTGGCGCATTTCATCCGCCGGATCGGGCCCGACAACATCTTCGAAGGCGATGTTTACATCACCAACGATCCCTGGGAAGGCACCGGCCATCTGCACGACATCACGGTTGTGACGCCGTCCTTTCACAACGGACAGCATGTCGGATTTTTCGGATGCACGGCGCATATCGTCGATATCGGCGGGCGCGGATTCGGGGCCGATGCCAACAGCATCTACGAAGAAGGCCTGTACCTGCCGATCATGAAATTCGCCGAACGCGGTGTCGTGGATAAAACCCTGATCCGGATCGTGCGCGGCAACGTGCGCGAACCTGATCAACTGGTGGGCGACATCTATGCACTGGCCACCTGCAACGAAATCGGCCAGCGCCGGCTAAGCGAGATGATGGCCGAATTCAGTCTGGACAGTCTGGATGGCATCGCTGCTTTCATTCTGGACAATTCACGCCGCGCCACGCTGGAACGTATCGCCGCCCTGCCCCGCAAATCGGCCACAGGCGCGATGCGGATTGATGGCTATGACACACCGATTGATCTGGTGGTGCGGCTTGATATCGAACAGGACCGGATATTGTGCGACTTCACTGGAACATCGGGTTTGGACAAGAAAGGCATCAACGTGCCCCTTGTTTATACCAAGGCTTACGCATGTTATGCGCTGAAATGTGCAATTGCGCCAGAGATCCCGAACAATGCCGCATCGCTGGAGCCCTTCCAGATCACCGCGCCGGTCGACACGATCGTGAACGCAGTGCATCCCGCGCCCGTGGCTTTACGTCACGTGATCGGCCATATGATCCCCGATACGGTTTATGACGCGCTGGACAAGCTGCTGCCCGATCTGGTGCCCGCCGAAGGGGCCGGAACGCTGTGTAACTTTCAGGTGTCGCTGCGCCCGCGCACCGATGCCCCTGCCCCGCCCGATGCCGTGCGTGCCGAAGTGCTGGCCTTTAACTCCGGCGGATCAGGCGCGCGCCCGGTGGTGGACGGGCTGAACGCCACCGCGTTTCCGTCCGGGGTGATGACAATGCCGATTGAGGCGACCGAACATACCGGCCCGGTGATCATCTGGCGCAAGGAATTGCGCCCCGACAGCGGTGGGGCCGGCCAGTTTCGCGGCGGTCTGGGCCAATATATGGAAGTCGGCGCCGCCGAGGGCCACGAATACGATTTTTCGGCGATGTTCGACCGCGTGAACCACCCCGCACGCGGACGCCAGGGCGGCGAAAACGGCGCGCCGACGACAATCGCGCAGGATGATGGCACCCCGATGAAGGGCAAGGGCAAACAGCCCGTTGCCCATGGCCGGCGCGTAATGCTCGCCTTTCCGGGCGGTGCCGGGTACGGGCCTGTGCAAAAACGTGATCCGGCACTTGTGCGGCGCGATCTGGCGCGGAGCTATATTTCGGCGCAGTCTGCGCGGGACGACTACGGGCTGAGCGATGCGGAAATCAAGCAGGTGTTGCACGCTGTAAAAACAGGAGAGGATGTGACATGACCAACTGGCAGACGCCCAAGGCCACATCTTATGACGTGGTGATCGTGGGTGGTGCGATGTACGGATCGTCGGTGGCGTGGTTCCTGGCCAGCAACCCCGATTTTGACGGCCGTATTCTGGTGGTTGAGCGCGACCCCAGCTATGAATTCACCTCGACCTCGCACACCAACAGTTGCATCCGCCAGCAATTCAGCCGCGAGATCAACGTGCGGGTGTCGCAGTTCGGGGTCGAATTCATCAAGAATTTCCGCCACTTCATGGGCGATGACCCGCGCGTGCCGGATATTACGCTGCACAGTTTCGGATACATGTATCTGGCTGACACCACAGAATTTGCCAACACCCTTCGCGAAGCGCAACACTTGCAGGCCGCCTGCGGCGCGGGCACGAAACACATGACCCGTGATGAAATTGCGCGCGATTATCCGTTCTATCAGCTGGACGACATCATTGCTGCCAATCACAACCTGATCGACGAAGGTTATTTCGACGGCAATACCATGTTTGACTGGTGGAAACGGTCGGCGCGGGAAAAGGGCGTGGAATACCTGACCAACGAAGTGGTCGCGATGAGCCTGAACGCGACCGGCACGCAAGTGGACAGCGTCACGCTGGCTTCGGGGGATGTGGTGACGTGCGGAACCGTGATCAACGCATCCGGCCCGCGTGCGGTGCGCACATCGCGCATGGCACGCATCGAATTGCCGGTTGAACCGCGCAAACGCTATACGTTCATCTTTGCTGCCGAAACGCCGCTTGACCGTGATCTGCCGCTGACCATTGACCCCAGCGGCGTACACATGCGCACCGACGGGGCCTATTACATGGCCGGATGTCCACCGGATGAAGATTTCGCCGTGGATTACGACGATTTCACGATGGATCACAGCATCTGGGAGAACAAGGTCTGGCCCGCAGTCGCCAACCGCGTGCCCCAGTTCGAGGCGATCAAGCTGGTCAATTCCTGGGTCGGGCATTACGCCTATAACACGCTCGATCAGAACGCGATCATCGGGCCGCACACCAAGGTGCGCAACTTTGTCTTCGTCAACGGATTTTCCGGCCACGGGTTTCAGCAATCGCCTGCGATGGGGCGTGGCACGGCAGAACGGATCATTTATGGTGAATATCGCACGCTTGATTTGACACCGTTCCAGTATGACCGCATCGAAAAGGGCGAACCCTTTGACGAAAAGGCCGTGATATGAAGCTGGCACCCAACCCGTTTACCCACGCGATCCGGTCCGAGCAGAAACAGATCGGGCTGTGGATCAGCCTGGCCAACCCGTTTGCCGCCGAAGTGGTTGCCCCGTCGGGATTTGACTGGGTTCTGCTGGACATGGAACATTCGCCTTCTGAATTCACGTCAATCCTTGGCCAGTTGCAGGTGTTTGCCGCCTATCCCACCACGGCCATCGTGCGCCCCGACTGGAACGATCCGGTCAAGGTCAAACGGCTGCTTGATATGGGCGCGCCCGGCCTGTTGTTTCCGATGGTGCAGGATGTGCAACAGGCCCAACAGGCGGTGGCGGCCACACGCTATCCGCCGCGCGGCATCCGCGGGGTTGGTGGCACCACACGCGGTAACAAGTTCGGCCGCATCGGTGATTATTTCAGCGGAATCGAAAACGAAACAACTGTGATCGTGCAGGTTGAAACACTGTCGGCCCTGCAACAGGCCGAAGCGATCGGCGCGGTTGACGGCGTGAACGGCGTCTTTTTCGGCCCCGCCGACATTGCCGCCGATATGGGCCTTCTGGGCCAGCACATGTCCCCGCCCGTGTGGGAGGCGATCTGGCCCGTGGCCCGCAAACTGATTGCGCAGGGCGTGCCGGTGGGCACGCTGGTTTCAGACGCGGGGTTTGCCCGTCAGTTGCTGGCTGACGGGTTTACCTTTGTGGCATGCGGCAGCGATATCGGTCTGCTGGGCAAAGGTGCGGATGCCTTGCTGGCGCAGGTCAAAGACGAAACGCCCTGAACGGGCAGGAAACGAATTGAAGAACGGAGAAAACGGATGAAAAAGATTGTTCTGACAGGCGCTGCCGGAAAACTTGGCGGGTTTCTGCGAAAATCCCTATCGGGCATGGCCGACACGCTGGTCTCAACCGATCTGGCCGATGACGTGGGCACGCTGTTTTCCGGTGAAACCTATGTAAAGGCCGATCTTGCCGATCTGGGAGAGATGAACAAGCTTCTTCAAGACGCTGATATGGTTGTGCATTTTGGCGCTATCGGGGATGAGGCGCCGTTTGACGACATTCTAAGCTCCAACATCGTGGGGGCCTATAATATCTGGGAGGCCGCCTATCGCAACAAGGTGCGCCGTGTCGTTTATGCCAGTTCGATCCACGCGGTGGGCATGTATCCGAAAACCGAATTTATCGGCACCGACGTGCCCCACCGCCCCGATACGTTCTACGGGCTGTCCAAATGTTTCGCCGAAGATCTGGGGCGGCTTTACTGGGAAAAACGCGGGGTAGAATCCGTGTGCATGCGCATTCTGTCCTGCAATCCCGGCGTGACCAATGCGCGCGCCGTGGGATCGTGGCTGTCTTACGAGGATCTGGCCCATCTGGTGGAACGCGCGATTGATACACCTGTCACCGGCTTTACGGTTGTTTACGGCGTGTCCGACAATGATCGCGCTCCGGTGGACAATACGCTGGCCAACTATCTGGGCTACCGTCCCCGCGACAATGGCGAGGCTTTCGCGAAAAAAGTCTTTGCCGCCGATCCGCCGATGGATCCGCAGAACCCCAGCGATATGTGTCAGGGTGGCCCGTTTGCCGTTGTGCCACTAGGCGAAAGCGGTGTGGCGATGATGAAGCTGAAAGAGTGAACAGGTACACACATGGCCGCGTTCTGACCCGTCAGACAATGGCGTCTTGAATAATCCGGACTATTTTCCAAGGATGAACCGATGTGCTGCGTCTAACTGTTTTTGCCTTCATGCGGAGAATGAATGATGACTGCCCTGAAAACGTTGTGCCTTTCCCTGATGCTGTCCTGCCCGGTTTTTGCCCACGCGGAAACTGTGACGGGTTCGGCCACATATTTGCAGCGTATGATGCTGCCACCGGGGGCCACGCTTGAGGTGACACTGGAAGATGTCACCCGCGCCGATGCGCCGGCTGACGTGATCGCGACCTACACAGCCGAAAATCTGGGTGCGCCGCCTTACGCATTCACACTGGAATACGATCCCGCAGAGATCCAAGATCGTATGTCTTACAATGTACGCGCGTCGATCCGCCACGACGGGCGCCTGATGATGACAACGATGGATGCCTATCCTGTGCTGACCCGCGGGGCCGGTTCCGAGGTCGAGGTGATCCTGAAAAAAGTATCCCAACCCCAAGAAGTCGATGCCGATCTGGTCAATACCTACTGGAAAATCCTGACAATCGGCGACATGCAGATGGAAGTGGCCGAAGGCCGGCGCGAACCGCATATGATCCTGCGTGGCGGCGATGCGGTCGGCTATAGTGCCACAGTCGGGTGCAACCAGATCAATGGCGGGTACGAACTGGACGGCGAAACTCTGCGCCTGAACCCCGGCATGTCGACAATGATGGCCTGCCTGCCGCCTCTGGACATTGCCGAAGCCGCGTTGAAAACCGCTCTGCCGCAGGTTGCGCGCTGGCAGGTTGACGGCCAGAATCTGACGCTAGAGGATGCCGCCGGCACAGCGTTGATGACGCTGGTTGCCGTCTATTTGCAGTGAAGCGGGAACCGGTAAGGGCCGGTGCGAAACGCCGGCCCGTTCCAAAACATCAGACGCCCAGTTTTTCTTTCAAAGGCTCCAGGAACCGCTCGTATTTGCGCCATTCCTCGTTGCTGCCCTTGTAGACTTTCTTGCGGACCTGAATGATGCTCGCGGTTTTGACCGCGCGCTTGTTCTTGTGAAAGTCGATGCAGCCCTGTTCAAACTCCAACCCGCAATTATCCAGCAGTTTACGGGTCTCGCCGTCCTGATCGCGGGTGAAGGCATCATAATTCACTGAAACAATCCGGCCCGGATATTTGCGGTGCCAGAATGCCATCATATCTTTGTACATCTTGTAGTATTCGGCGATGTCATCCAGATCAAAGGTAAAGGACAATCCAGACCCAAGAAAACGGTGTTTGAACATGGACCAGCAGGTTGCCATCGGATCCCGCTGCAAATCGATCACCACCGCCTCGGGCATGGATGCCAGAATGTAGCCGATAAACCGGAAATTCATCAGGTTCTTGTCGGTCATGTATTCGGAAGGCGCGGCCAGACCTTCGGCTTTCTTGAGATAGCTGTTGCGAATCCTTTGCAGCAACGCCTTGTCATAGCCCTGTTCCGGTGTCAGGGCGGCCTTGCGAAGTATCGCGTTGATCGTCGGGTTCAGAAAACCCAATTCTCCTCCGCCGTGGACTTTGGAATGGCTGGACAGAACCTGTTCGATCAGTGTGCTGCCGGTGCGCGGCATCCCCACGATAAAGATCGGCTTGACCGAGTGTTCGGATGCCTCTGCCGGGGTCAGCTCCAACGGTTTAGCGGCCTTGAACTGCAACCGGATCAATTCGAACCGCAGCCTGTCGGTGGCGATATCATAGTTGCGCATTTTCTTGACCAATGCGTTGCCTTCCGAAAGATACCGGAATGCGTTGTCGGTGTCGCCGATATCGGCAAACACCTTGCCAAGGGCAAAATTCATCGGAATCTTCTCGCCGTCGCTCTGGCTCTTCTTTTTCAGAACATCGACCATTTGCGGGATCAGCGGATCACCTTCCTTGAATTTGCGCGCTGTGCTGATGTCAAGATAGGTCGTGCCCAGTTCGGGATCGGCTTCGATGGCTTTGACAAAGCAACCTTCGGCCTCGGCCATCATCCCCCGCTGCATGTAAAGCAACCCAAGATTACGCCGTGCCAGCGCAAAGTCCGGATCAATCGTGAACGCGGCTTCGAAGGCGGCCATGGCGCTGTCGTAATCTTCCTGATCCGTGTAAACGAGGCCCTTGTTGCAGTGGGCCTGCAAGTATTCCGGATCGATCGCAAGCGCTTTGTTATAGGTCTCAAGCGCATCTTCGGGACGGCCGGCGGCCCGCAGTGCCAAGCCAAGATTGTTCAGGAAATCGCAGCTTTCCGGGGCAAGTTCGTGCAGACGTGAAAACAACCTGACCGCCTTGTTGGGCTGGGCCGAATTCAGCGCGTTATGCGCCATTTGCACCAATTCCTCGGCCGACTTTCCCTCAAACTCGTCTTCGGGATTCTTGACACGCAGCTGGCTTTTGTAAGATCCGCTGGTCGCGGCCATCAGATCATTGGTTTTTTCCATCGCCGGCATACCGCGCATCGCGCGTTTGGCGGCTTCGATCGGGTCTTCGATGTCAGACAACTGCCCCAGTGACGCGATTGTTTTTTGCGGCGATTGTGGCATCGCGAACAAGGACGGCTTGGGGGCCGTGCCAACGGGCCCGATCTTTTTCAAACCGGCCTGCGCCTTGGCATTGCCCGGAAAGCGCTGCAAAACCGACTGGTAAAGTGTGGCTGCCCGCTGCGGATCGCCCGCCTTCAGTGCGGTATTCGCCGCCTTTAACGTATCCGCGACGCTGGGTGTTTTATGTGCCATGTCTGCTCCTGCCGGTCTGTCTGCCGCTTGCGGACGCATATCTGATGTCAACTGCCCGCGCCCCGCCAAGTGCTGCGGGGGTTGTGCCCTGTTAAGTACGGGCTGTTTCAGGGGCGATCAAGATCATTCTGGCGCTTTCCGGCGCGCCAAAGGCCAGTATCGGCGGGCCAATGCCACGCCTGACAGGTCACGCTCAGTTCATTCCAAGCGCTTCCTTGTACATCTCAAGAACCGCTTCTTCCTCGGCAATGTCATTGGCGTCGCGCTTGCGCAGGGCGATCACCTTGCGCATGACCTTGGTGTCGTAACCACGGCCCTTGGCTTCGGCCATCACTTCTTTTTGCGCATCGGCCAGATCTTTTTTCTCGGCTTCCAGACGTTCGATCCGTTCGATGAACTGGCGCAGTTCGTCTGCGGTGACGCGATAGCTGGCATCGGTGACGGAATCGTTCATCTGGAATGTCCTTCGGCGTTGATGATCTGGGTCAGCCGTGACTATCGCGCGGCCCGCAAAGCTGCAAGACCGGTTTGAACACAA
The DNA here is from genome assembly GCF_003352045.1 of Sulfitobacter sp. JL08. NCBI lineage: Bacteria > Pseudomonadati > Pseudomonadota > Alphaproteobacteria > Rhodobacterales > Roseobacteraceae > Sulfitobacter > Sulfitobacter sp. JL08. The sequence continues at coordinate 1,634,445 of NZ_CP025815.1, read as the reverse complement.
GGCGGGGTTGGCGCAAACTCTGCCGCTGGGGTCGCAAATGCACCTTGATCCGCGTGCCATTCAGGAGTACGCCAAACCTGCTTTGGTTCGGCGGAGTCATCCGTCGTTAAAGGGAACACCGGTGCGGGCGATTTGCCCAATGCCGGGACTGCCCCCGCAACTGTAAGCGGTGAGCGTCGCCAAGATATGCCACTGGCCCCACATGGGTCGGGAAGGTTTGGCCAAGCGTTGACCCGCAAGTCAGGAGACCTGCCAGAGTGATCACCCGGATATGGGCGCGGGGCGCGCCGATGTCGGCGGTCTGTCCGCAGTGGTGGCGTTTCACCGTTGGCGGACGGGCACATGCCTTTCCAAGAACAGCATTAAACCGGGCCGGAAAACGGCCTTGCAATCTGGAAAGAACAGACCATTGAAACACTTACTGGCAACTGCCTCGATCCTAGCCGTTATTGCCGCGCAACCCGCGCTGGCCGACGACGTCTTTGATCTGGGCGAAGTCACGGTTTTCGCGAACCAGTCCCCGACAGAGCTTGACCGCTCTGGTTCGAGCGTTGAAATCGTAACACAAGAGGAACTGGACAGCGCCCCGAAAACCCGTGTGGCCGATTATTTGAGCACCCTGCCCGGCATCACGTCCAGCGCGAATGGCGGACTGGGCAAAAGCACATCCTTGCGTATTCGCGGGCTAAGCGATCGCTATGTTTCGGTGCGTATCAACGGCATCGATGTCAGCGATCCATCCTCGGTTCAGACATCCTATAACTGGGGCGGACTGACGACAGCGGGCATTTCGCGCATCGAGGTGTTGAAAGGATCACAATCCGCGCTTTACGGATCCGAAGCGATTGCGGGCGCGATCAACATCACCACCCTGCGCGCCACCGAACCGGGCACAACCTATTCCGTCGGCGTCGAGGTCGGCAGCTTCAACACCGTGCGCGGCGACATTTCGATCGCCAGCAAGGCCGAACGCGGCGATATCGCGCTGACCATTTCGCGAGTCGAAAGTGATGGGTTTTCAGCAGCCGACGAAAATGACGGCAATACCGAAAAGGACGGCTATGAAGGGACCATCGCGCTGTTGTCCGGCGGCTATGAGGCCACGGACCAGTTGCGCCTGGGATTTGACATCATCTATCAGAATGAAGACACCAACATCGATGCGTTCGGCGGACCGGGAGGCGACGCGGATCGCCCGTTCTACACCGACCGGATCGGCGGGCGCGTCTATGCTGAATTTGACGGCGGCGCGATCGACCACGAACTGGCGCTCAGCTATTTCGAAACCGAACGGTCCGATCCGCTGACCCCGTTCGGCAGCCCGAGTTTTGTCGGCGACCGCACCGAACTGCTTTATACCGGCCGTGCCTTTATCGGCGGTACCGGACTGGTGTTCGGGGGCAGTTATTCCGAAGAAACTGCGGATTTCGGCACCGGCACCGCATCATACGAGATTTTTTCGCTGTTCGGAGAGGCGCAGTTTGAGCTGAGCGACACGCTGGATCTGGCCACGTCTTTCCGTGTCGATGATCATTCCGAATACGGCACCAAACCCACGGCGCGCGCCGCGCTGGCGTGGCGCCCTGCTGCGGGCACAGTTGTGCGTGCGTCCATGGGCACCGGGTTTCGCGCGCCATCGCTGAACGAATTGTTCGGCCCGTTCAATTTCGGCCCGACAAATCCCGATCTGGAACCCGAAGAAAGCCGCAGTGCCGAACTGGGTATTGAGCAAACGCTGAATGGTGGCGCGGTTCTGCGGGCGACAGCATTCTATACGGAAATCGACAATTTGATTTCCTATCCGGTGAACCAGTACGAACAAATCCCCGGCACATCGGTGTCAAAGGGCGTGGAACTGGCGGCCGATGTCCCGCTAAGCGCGGGCATAAACCTGTTTGCCAACTATACCTATACCGATGCGCGCGATCAGAACGATGCGCGGCTTAGCCGCGTTCCCTATCATGATTTCGTGCTGGGACTGAACGCGCAAATCGGCGAACGGATGAACGGCGTGATTACCCTGAACCGCGTCGTTGACCGTCTGGACGGGTTTCCCGCAGGTCCGGTGCCGGATTACACACTGGTCAATGCTGGCCTGTCCTATAGCCTGACGGATGCCGCCACCGCCTATGTGCGTATCGAAAACCTGTTGGACGAAGAATACCAGACCTCGTCCGGCTTTGGCACATCCGATCGCGCCTTTTATTTTGGTGTCCGTGCCACGTTTTAGGATCATATTGTTGCTGGCTGCGCTGGGGATCACCGGCGCAGCGGCACAGGCCGATGCCCCGCAGCGGGTGGTATCGGTCAACCTGTGCACGGATCAGCTTGCGCTGGATCTGGCGGCACCGGGGCAACTGGTTTCGGTTTCACGTCTGGCGCATGATCCCAAAAGTTCGGCACGTGTGGAAAAGGCGCTGGCCCTGCCCACCAACGGATCAGGCGCGGAAGAGGTGTTTCTGCTGAACCCTGATCTGGTTCTGGCCGGCACGTTCACCGACCCTGCCACCGTTTCCATGCTGCGTGATCTGGGCATACCCGTTGTTTTGTTCGCCCCCGCGCAATCCCTTTCGGACGTGCCCGACAGGATCGCCCAGATGGGCCGCGCACTGGGACGCGAAGCAGAGGCGGACAGGATGATTGCTGCCTTCAAGGCCGATCTTTCGGCCTTGCAAGACGCCCCTGCCGATCGCCCGCGCGCCGCGCTTTATTATGTGAACAGCTATACGTCGGGCGACAAATCGCTGGCGGGGGATATTCTGAATGTGGCCGGTTTTGAAAATGCGGCCACGCAGGCCGGTATTTCCACAATCGGAACGCTTCCGCTTGAACAATTGATCCTTCTGGCCCCCGATATCATCATTCAGGGCCGTGATTATCCCGGTCAGTCCCGATCCGAGGACAATTTCAACCATCCCGCGCTGCACGCCCTGACAGGCACCGTCATGGCCGGCGAATTGACCGACCGCGACTGGATTTGTGGCACGCCCCAGGTGCTGAATGCGATCCGCGCCATGCGCGATCTGCGCATCCGGATCGGGGGCACGCAATGAAACTGGCGATTGTTCTGATACTGGTCTGTGCGGTTTTGTTCGTGCTGTCGCTGGTCACCGGGTATTCTGTTGCCCCGCCGATGTCCGGCCTGCGGGCGCTGGTGGTTGATGATGGCACCCCGCTTAGTGTTGTGATGCGTGAAATCCGCCTGCCCCGCGCGTTGCTTGCGGTGATGGTAGGGGCGTCGCTGGGCCTTGCCGGGGCGGCGATGCAGGGTTACTTGCGCAACCCGCTGGCGGAACCCGGGCTGATCGGCGTGTCGGCTTCGGCCGGATTGGGGGCGGTTCTGGCGATCCAGTCGGGGGCGGCGCTGGCCTTTGCCCTGGCGCTGCCGCTGGCCGCGTTAAGCATGGCGATGCTGGCCGTGGGCCTGATCCTTGCGCTGGCTGGGCCGCGCGGGTCGTCCATCACGCTTATTCTGGCGGGCATTGCGATTTCGGCGCTGGCTTCGGCGCTGACATCGCTGGTGTTGAACCTGTCGCCCAACCCGTTTGCCGCCGCCGAAATCGTGTTCTGGATGCTGGGATCACTGGCAGACCGGTCGTTTGATCACGTCTGGCTGGCGCTGCCGTTCATGGCGGCGGGCTGGCTGTTGCTGATCAGTCTTGGTCGCGGTCTCGATGCGCTGACACTGGGCGAAGATGCCGCCGAAGCGATGGGCATCCGCCTGCCGCGCGTACGCCTTGCGCTTGTCGTGGGCACGGCGGCAAGTGTCGGGGCGGCCACCGCTGTGGCAGGGGCGATCGGCTTTGTCGGGCTGGTCGTACCGCACCTTTTGCGCCCATTTGTCGGCGCGCGCCCGTCGCGCCTGTTATGGGCCTCGGCGCTTGGCGGTGCGGCCATGGTTCTGGCCGCGGATATTGCCGTGCGTGTGGTGTTTCCCGAACGCGATCTGAAACTGGGTGTGCTGATGGCGCTGGTGGGTGCGCCGCTGTTCCTGCACCTGATCTACAAGACACGGGCGGAAACCGCATGAGCCTGCTGGAGTTGCAAAACCTGACAGTGCGGCGCGGGCAATGCCCTGTTGTCGATCTGGTCAGTTTTTCCGTGGATGCGGGTGAATGTATCGGGCTGATCGGGCCGAACGGCGCCGGCAAGACCACATTGATGCGCGCCGCCCTGGGCCTGTTGCCGCATGAGGGTACATCGACGCTGGCGCAGATGCCGGCGCGTGATCGCGCCCGCGCCGCGGCGTGGATGCCGCAAGCGCGCGAGATTGCATGGCCGGTTGATGTTGCCACCCTGATTGCGCTGGGGCGCATTCCGCACCTGCCCAAAGGCGCGCGCCTGTCACCCGACGACAAGGCGGCCATTGATGGTGCCGTCGCGCGCATGGGGCTGGCCCCGTTTTTGGACCGTACGGCCACGCAATTGTCGGGCGGCGAACAGGCGCGCGTTCTGATCGCGCGCGCGCTGGCGCAGGACACGCCGCTGTTGCTGGCCGACGAACCGATTGCTGGGCTGGACCCGGCCAGCCAGATTTCAACCATGCAAGTGTTTGCCGATCTGGCGCGCGATGGCCACGCCATCATTGCATCGATGCATGATCTGGGACTGGCGGCGCGTCATTGTACGCGCTTGATCCTGCTGGATCGCGGGCGGCTGGTGGCCGATGGTGCGCCGGGCGATGTGCTGACCCCCGACAATCTGCACCGCGTCTTCGGCATTGACGCCTATTACCGCGACACACCCGACGGACCGGTGTTTCAACCGCTCAAGGTGCTGACATGACCGGCTGGGGCGACATCGTGCTGGACCGGCCGTGGCTGACGCTGCCGCTGGGTGCGCCGCATCGTGTACTGAGCTGGGCGCTGAACCGGCCCGGATTTGTCGATGCGGACACGATCCTGTGGCGCGAGGTGCGCAATGCTGATCTGCCGCAGGATTTTGATGTGAAAACATGGCTGTGCGATGCGTTGCAAGACCGCGATATGGCGGATGCGGTGGCGTTTCTGACATCGCGCGATGTGCGCGCGTTCGAAAGCGCGACGGTACGGGTCGCGGATGTGGAAGCCCGCGCGGTTGCCACTGTCGGGCTGTCAAACGCCGAACATGTCGGGGCGCGCATGGATCGCTCAAACAGGGATTGGGGCACGATCAACGTGGCGGTACAGGTGTCTGCCGGGTTAAGCGACGCGGCCCTGATCGAGGCGTTAAGCATCGTGGCGCAGGCCCGCACCGCCGCCGTGATGGCACTGGGGCATGAATTGCCGACCGGCATCAGCACCGGCACCGGCACCGATTGTATCGCAATGGCCGCCCCTGCAGGTGATATCGCCTTTGCCGGATTGCACACCGATGTCGGCGAAGCGATCGGCGCAAGCGTTTACGCCGCAGTTCTGGCGGGAGGGCAGGACTGGATGCAGAACGTGCGCCGCGCGGGGGTGTTCTGATGGCTTATCCCCCCGAACGCATTGTCTGTCTGACCGAAGAAACCGTGGAAACCCTGTATCTGCTGGGCCAGCAGGACCGTATCGTGGGTGTCACCGGTTATGCGGTGCGCCCGCCGCAGGTGCGGCGCGAAAAGCCGCGCGTCGGGGCGTTTACTTCGGCGGATGTGCCGAAAATACTGGCGTTGCAACCCGATCTGGTGCTGACCTTCAGCGATTTGCAGGCCGACATTGCCGCAGACCTGATCCGCGCGGGGATCAATGTGCACGCGTTCAACCAACGCTCTGTCGCGGGAATACTGGACATGATCCGCGTGATCGGTGCGCTAACGGGATGTGGCGCACAGGCCGACCAACTGGCCGACGTCTATGCCGCGCGCCTGCAACATATGCGCGCAACATCGCGCCCGGCCCGCCCGCGCGTTTATTTCGAAGAGTGGGATGATCCGCCAATCTCCGGCATCGCCTGGGTGTCCGAACTGATCGAGATCGCAGGCGGAACAGATGTGTTTGCCCACTTGCGCGCCCATCAGGGGGCCAAAGCGCGCATTCTGGACCCGTCCGACATTATCGCCGCCGCGCCCGATGTGATCATTGCGTCCTGGTGCGGGAAAAAGGTGCGGCCACAAAAAATCCGCGCCCGCCCCGGTTGGGCGGCGATCCCCGCAGTTGCGCGGAACCGGATTTACGAAATCAAGTCGCCCCTGATATTACAGCCCGGACCAGCCGCGCTGACTGACGGGCTGGACGCAATCGAAAGCGCGCTGTGGGGCGCGCGCACGGGGGACGCATGATGCCACAGGCACTGATACAGTTTCTGGAACGCGGCGGCCCGACATTGTGGCTGATTGCCGGGCTTAGCGTGGTCATGCTGGCGCTGATCCTGTGGAAAGTCTGGCGGCTAGCCCGTATGGGCGCATGGAGCGGCGCCGCCACGAAACGGGCCGTGGCCCTGTGGGCCAAGGGCGACCGCGATGGCGCGCTGAACGCTTTGGCGGGGCGTGCATCACTGCGGGCCCGGCTGGCACTGGTCGCGATTTCCGCGCGCTGTGACCCCAAGCTGAGCGACAGCGCCGCCCGCGAGGAAACCGCCCGCCACGCCAAGGCTGATCTGGCCGAGGCGCGCAGCGGGTTGCGCGCGCTGGAACTGATTTCAACCATCGCGCCGCTCTTGGGGTTGCTAGGCACCGTTCTGGGCATGATCGCCGCGTTTCAGGCCCTGCAAGAGGCCGGCAGCCGTGCCGACCCCGCCGCTTTGGCCGGCGGAATATGGGAGGCCTTGCTGACCACAGCCGCAGGAATGGCCGTGGCCATCCCCGCGTCGATGGCGCTGGTCTGGTTCGAAAGCATCACCGCCCGTTTACAGGCCGATATGGAAGATACTGCAACGCAGATTTTCATTCGTGGAACACCGGACGCCTGATGTTCAGCTTTGCCCGCCCCCACGCGAAACGCACCCCCAGCCTGACGCCGATGATTGACGTGGTGTTTTTGCTGCTGGTGTTTTTCATGCTGGCCGCGCGGTTCGGTCAGGACATGGCCGTTCCCGTCGCCGCGGCAGGCACCGGCGCGCCGTATCAGGGGCCACCCCGTTTGATTGATGTGACGCCGTCACGTCTGGCCCTGAACGGACAACCGCAGGACGTGGACGCGGTGATCGCCGCCCTGCCCGCCCTGATGCAATCGGACAGCGATCCGATCCTGCTGCGCGCGCGCGACGGCGCGGATTTGCAGCGTATCGTAACCCTGATCGAGGCGCTGCAAAACGCCGGATTTAGCCAACTGGTTCTGGTGGAGTAGGCAGATGGATTTTGGACCCGCCCCGTCACGCCCGCCACGGGAAAACATCGTTCCGATGATCAACGTGGTGTTCCTATTGCTGATCTTCTTTTTGATGAGCGCCCAGATCGCCCCACCCGATCCGTTCGATATCATCCCCCCCGAAGCCGCCGGCGCAGACACACCGGTGCCCGGAGACACCTTGTTCGTCGCAGCGGACGGAACGGTTTCCTATGCCGGTGAAACCGGTGACGGCGCGTGGGCGGCCCTTGTCGGGCATGCGCCTGACACACCGCTGATGATCCGTGCGGATGCCGGATTGCAGGCACAGGTTCTGGCGGCGATGTTGCCACGGCTGGCGTCTTTGGGGCTGACAGATGTGTCGCTGATCACGGGGGCGCCATGATACGGTTTATCGAAGGCATCGTTTTCACGACACTTGCGGCGGGTGTGCATGTGGGTTTGTGGTACGCCGCACCGGGCGAACTGGGCAGCAGCGCCAGTGGCGATCAGGGCGCGCACCGTGCAAGCCTTGTTGCGGCAAGCGCCAGTCAGGCGGCCCTGGTCGAGGCATGGCAAACACCCCCCACCGTGGCGCAGACGATCCCGGTTGCACAGCCCGCACCGGATGCCGTTTCCGATCCTGCCGTGATGACAAAGCCGGCCCCGCCGCCTGCGGCAAAGCCCAGCGTTCAGGCGCTGATGCCCCCCGCCGCGATCCAGATGCCAAGCATCGATACCACACCGCCCCCGCCGCCTGTTCAACAGGCTGAACCGGTGCCGCAAACCGCGCCACCGCCCGCAACACGCCCCAAGGCGCGCCCGGCCCGGGCCGCAGCCCCGTCCCCAGCGAAACAAGCCGCTGGTCAGGGCCAGACGGCCGCCAAAGGATCCGCGGGGGCGGCGCAGACCCAATCGCAGACCAAGGCACAAAGCACCGCCTTGCGCGCCGAATGGGGCGCGCGCATCCATCGCAAGATCCAGCGCAACATGATCTTTCCGCGTGGCACCAGCGCAGGCGGCACCGCAAAGCTGGCATTGTCCGTCAGCCGCAGCGGCCAGTTGCGCGCCGTGCGCCTGATCCGGTCGTCGGGGGATGCAGATATTGATCAGGCGGCGATGCGCGCCGTCAAGCGTGCCGGCCGGTTTGACGCCGCGCCAAAGGGTCTGGGCGATGATGCCTATGATTTCAGCCTATCGCTCAGTTTCCTGCGATAGGGTTGCAGGACGCTTCGTTCTGGGCTAGCGCAGCGCCCAAGGAGATCGAACAATGGCGTTATTGGAAATTCTGGTCTGGACCGGCGCAGGCCTGTCTGTTCTGGGCCTGCTGGGTCTGGTCTGGTGCATCGTTCGCGTTGCAAAGGCCAAACGCGCCAATCTGTCCGACGATGAATTGCGCGCCGCGATACAATCGGTTGTGCCGATCAATATGGGCGCTCTGTTTCTGTCCGTAATCGGGTTGATGCTGGTTGTTGTGGGCGTATTCTTAAGCTGAAACGCCCACGTTCCGATCCGTCAGACCGGCATGTTATCGAATCGCGCCTCGACCATTTCATCTCGCAATTCGTCGTCCAGTGCACGCAGATGCGCCGGCACGCGCACACCCGCAGCCTTCAGTTTTGTCAGCAGACGGTTGAATTCGGGCTGCAACAACAGACGTTTATCTTCACTGGCGCGCATGATCCGGGCGCCAAGTTGCTCGGCATTCTGGCATGTTGGAAATTCTGACATTTTATCCTCCCAGTTTGAATGGTCTTGTTTTGGTGCAGGCAACAATCAGGGTGTAAATATTGTATGACCGGATCACCTTTTTAAGAGTGAAAAATTCCCAAATCCGTTGATCGGCACAAAGCTGCCAAATATTTCACCTGAATTGGCGAACATTGCTTAATATCAATGATAGTCCGACACCTGACGACCTGCCTTGACATGCGTCAAGCCGACGCAAAAAACTTGAAACATATGCAAAAAATGTTATTTGTTTCGACACCAGATAGGAGCACGATGCAATGACACCTTTTGTTCATGCCTTTTTTGACGAAGCCACCAACACGATTTCCTATATCGTTCGCGATCCGCAAGGCAAAGCCTGCGCAATCGTGGACTCCGTTCTGGATTTCGATCACGCTTCGGGGCGCACAGACACAAGATCCGCCGATGCCATCATAGCCTATGTCACGGAACACGATCTGAACGTACAATGGATACTGGAAACCCATGTCCATGCGGACCATCTGTCGGCCGCGCCTTATCTTCAGGAAAAACTGGGCGGCAAGATCGGGATCGGCGACCAGATCAAGGTGGTGCAGGACACATTTGGCAAAGTATTCAACGAAGGTACGGAATTTCAGCGCGATGGCAGCCAGTTCGACCAGTTGTTTCGCGAGGGCGACAGTTTTCATATCGGACAGTTGCGCGGCGATGTGATGCACACACCGGGGCACACGCCGGCCTGCATGACCTATGTGATCGGCGATGCGGCCTTTGTGGGGGATACGTTGTTCATGCCCGATTTTGGCACGGCGCGGTGCGATTTTCCCGGCGGCTCGTCCAAGGCACTTTATGCGTCGATCCAGAAAATTCTGGCCTTGCCCGATGCCACCCGGATTTTTGTCGGCCATGATTACAAGGCACCGGGGCGTGATGAATATGCCTGGGAAACCACTGTCGGCGAACAAAAGGCGCTGAACGTGCATATCGGTGGCGGAAAACCTGCCGAAGATTTCATCAAAATGCGCGATGCACGCGACGCGACACTGGCGATGCCCAAGCTGATCATTCCGTCGCTTCAGGTAAACATGCGCGCTGGGAACATGCCCGAACCCGATGATCAGGGCGATGTGTTCCTGAAAGTTCCAGTCAACAAACTTTAGGGTCATTTCATGGAACAAAGCTGGATAATGGGCCTTCTGGGCGGTCTTCTGATCGGCCTTGGCGGGGCGGTGTACCTGCTTGGCAACGGTCGTATCATGGGGGCAAGCGGTATCATCGGCGGTCTGGTTGATCGCAGCGGATCTTCCCAGGCAACCGAACGTGTTGTGTTTCTGGCGGCGCTGGTTGGCGCGCCGGCAGTTGCGTCGCTGTTCGTGACCGGTATGGACACCTATCTGACGTCGAACCTTCTGATTGTCGTGCTGGCCGGGCTGCTGGTCGGGGTTGGCACCCGCGTTGCGAATGGTTGCACCTCGGGGCACGGGGTGTGCGGGATTTCCCGTTTGTCGGTACGCGGCATCGTGGCCACAATGATCTATATTCTGGCCGGCGTTGTGACCGTGGCGTTGGTGCGGTTGCTGTTGGGGGGCGTCTGATGCGTATTCTGTTTTCGGCGCTGGCAGGGTCCTTGTTCGGGTTGGGTTTGATGCTGTCCGGCATGACCGACACGCGTAAGGTGATCGGCTGGCTTGATGTCTTCGGACAATGGGATCCGACACTGGCTTTTGTGATGGGCGGCGCGATCCTGCCGATGGCGGTGGCATGGCGGCTGACGACAGGGCGCGTTCCTCTGGTGGGCGGGCAGTTTCCGGAACCGCCGGTCTCGTTGATAGATCACCGCCTGATTGTCGGCTCTGTCCTGTTCGGGATGGGCTGGGGTCTGGCAGGATTGTGCCCCGGCCCGGCGATTGCCTCGCTTAGCTACGGGGGGGTCGGCGGGCTGGTGTTTCTGATCGCGATGCTCGCGGGCATGTGGGGTGCACCAACAGTCCGCACGCGACTGGACAGACTTGCGAACGCGATCTAAAGGACATTGTCATGAACATGCGACAGATCACCCCGACCTATTTTGTGTCGCCGCAAATCGACACGGCCGATTTTGACGAACTGGCAAAGGCCGGGATCAGCCGTGTCATCTGCAACAGGCCTGATGCCGAAATCGGGCCCGATCAGCAACACGAAACCATGCAAGAGGCCGCAGCCAGCGCGGGAATTGATTTCGCCTTCCTGCCGCTGACGCATTCAACCATGACACCCGACAACGTGCAGCGCCAAAGCGATCTGATTGCGTCGGCGGACGGGCCGGTGCTGGCCTATTGCGCCTCCGGCACACGCAGTTCGGTGGTCTGGGCCCTGTCCCAGGCGCGCACGCAATCCCCGGGCGACATTCTGGCCGCAACCAAAGCTGCCGGATACGATCTGGACGGGTTGCGCCCGACGCTTGAGGCACTTTCGCAGCAGGGCTGATCCCCTGCCCTGACGGCTTTTCTATTCAAACGATGCATTATGCGTAGGTTCGGCATTGCCCGTTCTGCGGGCGGCATCCGTGCCAGAGAGCGGCGAAAACGGCGCCAACTGCCCGCCCGCATCGGGTGGCGGTTGCGCCGGACCGGATGGTACATCACCAACTTCGGGCGGTTGGGCCGCGCGGGCCTTGGCCGGATCCGGATCGGCATGCGCCTGGGGTTCTGCGCTGTGCAACTGTGGCTTTGGCACGCCCCCCAGTTGCAGGCGCAACGCGCGATAGCCGCCGCTTTGTCCCAGTTGCCCGACACAGATCCTGCGCCAGCTTTGAACATGCACACCGGTTTCGCGCAGCGCCGAACGCGCCACCGGCAACACATCGCCCGCCTTTAGTGCCTGCACCTGCGACAGCGGCATGCGCAGTTTGCACAGCACGGCCGTCAATTCTGTCGGCGCCAGCAGAACAACCGGCCCCAGCCGCGGGGCATTTGCGTGTTGGTCCAAAGGTGGCGCGCAGGCGGGCATGACCGGCACCGGGTTCGGCATGCAGAACAATATGTCGCCCTGCCGTGTGCCCCCGGCAAGGTCAAGCGTCAGATGAAACACCGTGAAATCGGGTGCATCCAGCGCCAGCCCAAGGGTGCGCACGTCTTCCACACGGGCACCGAATTTAAAGCCGGCAAACACGCGCCTGTCCGCCTCAACCTCAAGCAGGGCGGCGCTGCGTGCCAGAACCGCGTCCAGCATTGGGGCGCACAGGGCGGCATCCGTGCGTGTCGGGGGCCTTGGTGCGGCGGGCGGCGGTGATACCGTGCCGGTGGTTTGCTGCTGGATCACCGCGCCGACCAGATCGGCATTCAGCGTAACAGCCGCCATCGCGCCCTTTGGGCCATCCATCAGCACCAGCAGCGATGCGGCGTCGAACAGATCAACCAGCCGGGTCTGGGGTACCAAACTCTGGGTGATCCCGATCACGGACACGGGCAGCCCGAACAAATCATCCGCGACCTTGGGCAATGTCAGGCGCAATGCCTTGCGCAGCGACATGGCGCGCGCGAATTGTTCGTCACGGGCCGCGTCAACCTTGCGTTGCAGCACCGTGCGCCTGACGGCTGTGTTCATTCCGAATGCCCTTTGTCGCCATGCGGTCGGGGCCAAACCTAAAGCTCATATGGTTACGATTGGATTGACGGTGCCGTCATTGCGCCGCCATCGCCATCGATTCCGGCAGCCGCACGCGGAAACCGGTGCCGTTCATTTCGGGCTGATAGGTGATGTCGCCATCCAGCCGGTACATGATCTCGCGACAGATCGCGAGCCCCAGGCCAGCGCCCTTGCCTTTCTGGTCGCTGACGCGGGCGAATTTTTCAAAAATCAGGGTCTGGTCATCTTTCGGGATGCCAGAGCCGTTGTCGATAAAATCAACCGTTACATAGCCCCCCGCACGGGAGACGAGGATTTGCAGTTCCGGAGTGTCCGCATCGCAATATTTGCGGGCATTGGCGATCAGGTTGATGAAAACCTGGCTTAACCGGTCAAGATCAGTCTTCAACCCGACCTGTTCCGCCACGGGATCGCGCCGGACCGTCAGTGCATCCTGCTGCCCGGCCAATGCGGCCGCCACGGCCTGATCCAGCACATCGCCCAGGCGACCCTGCTGGATGTTCAGACTGACCTGCCCGTGTTCCAGTACCGACAGGTCCAGCAGATCATCCAGCAGGCGCGTCAGGCGGATAGCTTCGCCATGGATGATTGATGCGTATTTGGTTTTTTCTTCGGGGCCGATTTTCTTGGTGTCCCGCAAGATTTCCGAGAACGCACGGATCGAAGTCATCGGTGTGCGCAGTTCGTGGCTGATCTGGGACAGGAACGCATCCTTTTGCACACTCAGTTGCGTCAGTTTTTCATTCGCTTCCTGCAACTTGCGGGCGGTGCGCGCCAATTCACCGGATTTTGCCTCAAGCTGGCTGGAATATTCCAGCATTTGTGCGGATTCATCCGCCACCGCCATCAGATCATGCACCGAAACGCTGGCACCGCCGACGATCTGGCCCACCATCGCATGTGCCGTGGCCGCGCCCACCGATCCCGCCAGTTCGCGTTCCAGCCGTTGCAGGAAATCGGGGGACGGTTCGGGCAAATGGCCGTGCACGCCCTGTCGCACTGCTTCGGCGCGGAAAAAGGCGCGCGCCTCGGATGCGCCGACAAGCCGTTGCGCCATGATCAAAAGGTCTTCGCTTTGGGCCATGGAGCCTGTCCAGCTTTGCGGGCTGGCGGAATGGGCAAACACGTTGACAAATTGCGCCCCCTGCAACCGTTCCAGCGGGCTGGGAAAACTGAATAGCGACACAAGGAAAAACGCCGCCGAATTCAGTGTCAGGCTCCACATAACCGCATGCACGGTCGGATCAATGCCGGTGATACCGAACAGGGCCTGCGGGCGCAGCCATGACCAGCCGAACAGCCCGCTTTCAAAAATTTCGGCTGAAAGCAACACGCCGGTGCCAAAGCTGGGCAACAGCATCGTGTAAAACCACACCGCAAAACCCGTGATCAGCCCGGCCATTGCACCTGTGCGCGTCGCCCCGCGCCAGAATATGCCGCCGAGCATAGCCGGCATGAACTGCGCCACCCCCGCGAAAGAGATCAATCCGATGGCGGCCAGTGCCGAACTGCCGCCCGAAAACACGTAATAGGCATATCCCAGCGCCAGAATACCGCAGATCGACAGACGCCGCGCCAGAATGATCACATTGCGCACATCCCCGGACACGGACGCGCCGCCACTGCGCAGGCTGAACCAGATCGGCATCACGATGTGGTTGGACACCATGGTTGACAGCGCCAGCGTGGCAACGATCACCATTGATGTGGCCGACGAAAACCCGCCCAGAAAGGAAAACAGCGCCAGCCCGTCTTGCTCCTGCGCCAGCGGCACGGTCAAAACAAACAGATCGGGGTTCGATCCGGCAGGCATGATCTGCAATCCGGTCACCGCAATGGGCAGCACGAACAGGCTCATCAACATCAGGTACAGCGGAAAGGCCCATGCCGCGGTGTGCAGATGGCGTTCGTCATCGTTTTCAACGACCAGAACCTGAAACATCCGCGGCAGGCAAATAAACGCAATCGCCGACAGCAGCGTCAATGTGGACCATCGGCTGCGATCCATTTGCCATTCGCCGATGGGCGAGGCATCGATCTGGGTCATGATCTGGCTGACACCACCGGCCACGCCCCACACTACAAAGATGCCCACGGCAAGCAGCGCCAGCAGTTTCACAACCGCTTCGACCGCGATGGCAATGACAACGCCGTGGTGGCGTTCGTTCGCATTCAGATTGCGGGTGCCGAACAGAATGGCAAACAGCGCCAGCCCCAAAGCCACCCAGAACCCGGAGGATTCGCGATCAATTGTCACCGCATCCGGACCGGATGGCGGGGCAAAAGCCGAGACAGACAACGCCACAGATTGCAGTTGCAGGGCGATATAGGGCGTCACGCCAACGACCGCCATCAGGGTCACGACAATGGCCAGCAGGTTGGATTTTCCGTAACGCGACGAAATCAGGTCGGCGATGGACGTGGCCCGTTGCGCCCGCCCGATCCGCACCAGTTTGCGCAGCAGCCACCACCAACCGATGACAACAAGTGTCGGGCCCAGATAGATCGTGACGTATTCCATGCCCGAACGTGCCGCGTACCCGACCGCGCCATAAAACGTCCAGCCGGTGCAATAGACCGACAGCGACAGCGTATAAACAAGGGGCGAGCGCAGCCAGCCGCCCTGCCCGCGCAGGGCCGCACGTTCCGCCGCGAAGGCCACCAAAAACAGCAGCGCGACATAGCCCAGACAGGCAAGGATCAGCAGGTTCAGCGTTGCCATCAGCCGTCCTCGTCCAGATGCGTCTGTGTCAGCGGGAACGGCTCGTCCTGCGGATCAACTTCATCTTCCAGAACGCCCCGCGCCTTGATCCAGATACCCAGGGCGATAAGGATCAGGCCCTGCCACACCAGAAATATGTACAGCATTGCATTGGACAGCATCACAGGCCGTATGTCCGGGCCTGTCCCTGTCGGCCACAGCACCGGCACCGTCCACAACAAAAGCCCCAAAGCCGGCAGGATGCGGGCACCGTCCATCAAACGGCGCCGCCGATAGGTCTGGGGTTCCAGAAAAACGCGTTTTCCGCGTTTGGGGGCCGGGGCGGTTTTGTCCGTCTGGGTCATACCCTGTCCCTACATTCGCGCAGATGCCGGTGCGCGCAGTTTCAAACCGCGACAAGCTCGCGCACGGCGTCCAGCACCTCGGCATTCGAAAACGGTTTGGTCATGAACCGGCTTGCACCCGCCTTTTCCGCCATTTCGCGGTCACGCGACTGCCCCCGTGCGGTCAGCATCAGGACAGGCAGTTTCAGCGTGTCGGGCTTGCTGCGCAGCTCTGTCAGAATATCAAAGCCGCTTTTTCCGGGTAACATAACATCAAGGATCAAAAGATCAGGACGCGCGGCGCGGATCACATCCACTGCATCATGACCGTTGGAATGGGTATCAACCCGCCAGCCGTCACGCGACAGCAGAAACCTGATCGCTTCGATGATGTTTTGTTCATCCTCGATCAACAGAACGTGTCGGTTCATATCAGCGATCCCCTCCCCAAGGTCCGCAGTGCGCTTTGATCCTGTTTGTTCAGGATTTTGTGTTGTGTCTTTTCAAGACTATCCCCAGTTTTAGCGATGCTGTCAAAACCCTTCATTCAGGATCGACGGTTCGCGGCGCGCAATACAGCGTTCACGCGTGCAGACGCGGCAGGTACTTCCCACCGGTTTTCCCGGTGTCGCGACAGGCAGCACGGCCTGGCTGGCCGGAACGATCAGCATCGTGGAATGGTAAATTGGGTCCATGTTAAGGGCCGGTTCGCCAATCGGATGCGCAATTGCAATACAATCGAATTGCGATGCGTCCCTGCTGATCTGTTCCACCCGTTGGCAGATCGGCGTCATCGGGCGGCTGAAGGCGGAAAACAGCGGCCACAGCGGGCAGGATGTGCCAAAGCGCGGCACGGAAAAGCCCTCGATCGCCTTGCGAAACAGCATCGCACCGGAACTGTCACAGACCACAAGGCCGGTATTGGAACCCGGCGTGCCTTCGGGCATGGCCGCCAGACGGCGCAGCACCGACTGGACCGGCACACCGAACCGGCGCGCGAGCGCAATCGGATCAATCCCGATTTCCAGCAGGGCCGCGTGGAATTGATCCAGCGGCATTGCGGCCGCATCGCGGGCATATTGTTCCATCACGCCGCGCGCCACGTGGCGGGCCGCAGCGGATGTCAGGCGCGGTTCGGTTTCGATGATCTTGCGGATGTCCGGTGCATCTACTTCCAGCGCGGCAAAGAAATGGCCCTGATCCGCCAGCAGCGCCTCGACCTCTTCCTGCGGGGAAATCAGATCATCCTGCTGGGCGTCGGTCGAATCCAGATATCCGACCAGCGCCTTGCTGCTTTCGGCAAGGCGGGCGCTGTCTTCGTTGATGTTACGGTGAAAGCGGTTGCGCCATTCCGGTTCCAGTTCCTGCGTTTCGGCCAGAATGGACGCGGTTGAACGGATCGCCGCTGCGGTCGACAACACTTCATGCAGGGACGCCGCAAGTTGCGGATCGTGGGTTACACGGTCTGTCAGGGTTTCGACGGTGCGTTCCAGCGATGCCACGCGGCGATGCGATTTTGCCAGCACTTCCGCCCAACCGGGAAACCGCCCGGCGAATTCATCGGCCTTGTCGGTTTCTGCCGATACCGATTTTGCGTCTGCCGCCGCCTCGCGCAGGATCGCGATCAGCGCGGCCTCGGCGCCTTCTGCAAGCATCGAAGGCTCTACCTGAAGAACGCGCGCGATATCCAGCAACAGTTTTCCGCCGATTCTGCGGCGGTTATGCTCGATCAGATTGAGGTAAGAGGCCGAAATATCGATCTGGCGCGCCAGATCGGCCTGCCGCAAACCCGCCATTATGCGCCGCTCGCGGATACGGCTGCCGGTCAGTGTATCACGTGCCATATCTGTCACCTTTTTTGCCGCCGCGATTATCAAAGCTTATCAATGGCTTTCTGCACCGCAACATAATGAAATTTACAAACCACCCCTGTTCCTTGTGCAATTATTTACAAAATAATCGTGCGCTTCAAGGGACTTGTTGCGCAATTTTCATCAAGAGGGTGATAATGACTTTGCACAAACTGTGCCCGCGCTGCGAGGAGAGGAGCCCGCTGCGCACTTCACGAAATGGGAGGATTTAATGTCCAAATCAAACTTTACGCGTCGCGGCTTGATGAAAACCAGTGCTGTGGCCGGTGCCGGTCTTGCGCTGCCGACAATCTTTACAGCATCATCCGTCTCGGCCCACACGAACGAGCCGACGGGAT
This sequence comes from Sulfitobacter sp. JL08, assembly GCF_003352045.1. NCBI lineage: Bacteria > Pseudomonadati > Pseudomonadota > Alphaproteobacteria > Rhodobacterales > Roseobacteraceae > Sulfitobacter > Sulfitobacter sp. JL08. The sequence continues at coordinate 1,616,628 of NZ_CP025815.1, read as the reverse complement.
CGACAGTCACACTTGGCTTTAACGTGCCACAGTCGGGCCCCTATGCAGACGAGGGCGCGGACGAACTGCGCGCTTACGAGCTGGCGGTCGAACACCTGAACGGTGGCGGCGACGGCGGCATGATGAACACGTTCAGTTCCAAAGCCCTGCAAGGCAACGGTATTCTGGGCAAGAAAGTCGAATACGTCACAGGCGACACTCAGACAAAATCTGATGCGGCCCGTGCCTCGGCCAAGTCGATGATCGAAAAAGACGGCGCGGTGATGATCACCGGCGGATCGTCTTCGGGTGTGGCCGTGGCCGTTCAGGCCTTGTGCCAGGAAGCCGGTGTTATCTTTATGGCGGGTCTGACCCACTCGAACGATACAACCGGAAAAGACAAGAAAGCCAATGGCTTCCGTCACTTCTTTAACAGCTACATGTCCGGTGCCGCGCTCGCTCCGGTGTTGAAAAACGCCTATGGTACAGACCGCAAGGCCTATCACCTGACAGCGGATTACAACTGGGGCTACACCACAGAAGAAGCTGTCCGGTCTTCGACCGAGGCAATGGGCTGGGAAACTGTTGAAACGGTAAAGACACCGCTGACACAGACCGACTTCAGCTCTTACATCACGCCGGTTCTGCAATCGGATGCCGATGTTCTGGTTCTGAACCACTACGGCGGCAACATGGTCAACTCGCTGACCAACGCCGTTCAGTTCGGCCTGCGCGATCGTATGGTCAACGGCAAGAAGTTCGAAATCATCGTTCCGCTTTATTCGCGTCTGATGGCCAAAGGGGCCGGCGAAAACGTGAAGGGCATCTTTGGTTCGACAAACTGGCACTGGTCGCTGCAGGATGAAGGCTCCAAGGCGTTCGTGAAATCCTTTGGTACCAAATACGGCTTCCCGCCCAGCCAGGCGGCGCACACCTGCTATGTTCAGGCGCTGCTTTATGCGGATGCTGTGGAACGTGCGGGCAGCTTCAACCCCTGTGCGGTTGGCGAAGCCCTGACAGGCGCCGGAGATTCCATGCCGGGCATCGATTCCGCAGCCAACTCGGGCTTCCTGTTCGATGGTCTGGGCAACGGTCCGACACTGTACCGGAATGCGGATCACCAGTGCTTCAAGGACGTTCTGGTTGTGAAGGGTAAAGAAAACCCGACATCGGAATTCGACCTTCTGGAAATCGTCGAAGTCACACCGGCGGCTCAGGTCTGGTACGAACCCGACCACCCGCAGGTTGCCGGTGGCGATCTGGGTCAGTGTAACCCGGGCGCCTGATCTTTTTCATCTGACAAAAACAGACCGCGCGAACCACTTCGCGCGGTCAAACACGCCCAAAAAATACGGGCATCACTACGGGACGGGGTGTCGTCATGGACGCAATTATTCTGCAAATCCTAAACGGGTTGGACAAGGGCAGCGCCTATGCGCTGATTGCCCTGGGGCTAACCCTGATTTTTGGCACGCTGGGCGTTGTCAACTTTGCGCATGGCGCGCTGTTCATGCTGGGGGCGTTCTGCGCCGTCACCCTGAACAAGATACTGACCCTGTCAGTCGAAACCATTGACGAAACGCAGCTTGATTTTCTGGGCAACCCATCGAAAATCCAGACACCTTATGTTGAAAAGTGGTTCGGCCCGGAAATGGGTTCGTCACTGATCGAATGGTCGGTACCGCTTGCCATTCTGTTTGCGATCCCGATCATGATTGTCGTCGGCTTTGTGATGGAGCGCGGCCTGATCAAATATTTCTACAAGCGCCCGCACGCCGACCAGATCCTTGTGACCTTCGGCCTCGCCATCGTGCTACAGGAAATCATCAAGTATTTTTACGGCGCCAACCCGATCCCCACCCCTGCCCCCGACGCGTTTCGCGGCAGCTTTGATTTCGGGGTGATGCTGGGCTTTGATGCCGGAACGATTATCTATCCCTACTGGCGGCTGGTCTACTTTGCCTTTGCGGCGCTGATCATCGGTGCGGTGTTTGCATTCCTGCAATTCACCACCTTCGGGATGGTCGTGCGGGCCGGTATGGCCGATCGTGAAACCGTTGGCCTTCTGGGCATCAACATCGACAAACGCTTTACCATCATGTTCGCCATTGCCGCCTGTGTCGCCGGCCTTGCCGGGGTGATGTACGCGCCGATCAATTCACCCAATTATCACATGGGCATGGATTTTCTGGTGCTCAGCTTCGTTGTGGTTGTTGTTGGTGGCATGGGTTCCCTGCCGGGTGCGGTGCTGGCCGGTTTCCTGCTGGGCATCGTCGAAAGCTTTGCGTCGATGGCGCAGGTTGTTTCGTTCCTGCCCGGTATCAACCAGATCATCATCTACCTGATCGCCATTATCATTCTATTGACGCGTCCGCGTGGCCTGATGGGCCGCAAAGGCGTGATGGAGGACTGACCCATGTTTGGACTGAACAAAAGTGATCTTCGTCTGTTCGTGGTCGTCATCGCCCTGACGATACTGGCACCCTTTATCCTGAACCCGTTCCCCGAAGGATCGGAACTGGCGCAATTCAACGCGGGCTATCCCGACCTGATGCAGCGCTTTGTGATCTTTGGCATCTTTGCCATCGGGTTCAACATCCTGTTCGGCCTGACCGGATATCTCAGCTTTGGCCACGCCGCTTTTCTGGGTGTCGGTTCCTATGCCGGTATCTGGATGATGAAACTGCTGACGATGAACGTGATCCCCGCGATCCTTGTTTCTGTCGCAGTGGCCGGTGTGTTTTCGCTGCTGGTGGGGTGGATCTCGCTGCGCCGGTCGGGCATCTACTTTTCCATCCTGACCCTTGCGTTTGCACAGATGTCTTATTCGCTGGCCTATTCGGTACTGACGCCGATTACCGGTGGTGAAACCGGATTGCAGCCCAAAGCGTTTGATCCGCGTGTTTTGGATGCCCCTTTGACGGACGGTGCAACACCCAGGGCAAACCTGTTCGGTCTGGAAATGACATCGACCTACGAAATGTCGGTTGGCAGCTGGCTGTTCACGTTCAACGTCGGGTATTACCTTGCCGGACTGATCATGATCCTGGCCTTCTATCTGTCGATCCGCATCTTCCGCTCGCCCTTTGGGATGATGTTGCGGGCGGTGAAATCGAACCAGCAGCGCATGAACTATACCGGGCTTGATCCCAAACCCTACACGTTGGCGGCGTTCGTTATCTCGGGCATGTATGCCGGTCTGGCCGGTGGTCTGCTGGTGGCGATGGATACGCAGGTCGGCGCGGAACGCATGTTCTGGACCGCCAGCGGTGAGGTCGTTCTGATGACCATTCTGGGCGGTGCCGGAACGCTTATCGGGCCGATCCTTGGCGCAGGTTTCATCAAATACATGGAAAACATCATTTCCAAGATCAACGAAAATATCCTGCACCAGTGGTTCTACTGGCTGCCGGACGGGATCGAGGATTTGCTGATTGCACTGGTCTATCCGTTCATCGGCAAAGGCTGGCACCTGACATTGGGCATCATGTTCATGCTGGTTGTCATCTTCCTGCCCGGTGGGTTGGTCGAAGGCGGACAAAAGATCCTCAACCTGTTTCGCCGCAACAAGGCCGAAGACGGCGATGATCCTGCTGCCAAGCAGCCTGCGGAATAAGGAGACGGGCAATGGGTATTCTTGAAGTCAAAGACGTCAACAAACGGTTCGGGGGCCTTCAGGCCCTGGGCAATGTCAACCTTAGCGTTGCGGAAAACTCTGTTCACGCGATCATCGGTCCGAACGGTGCGGGCAAATCCACATTGCTGAACTGTCTGGTCGGCAAACTGATCCCCGATACCGGATCGGTTATGTTTGACGGGCAATCGGTTCTGGGCCGCGCCCCGCACGAAATCAACCAGATGGGCATCAGCCGTGTGTTCCAGACGCCGGAAATCTTTGGCGATCTGACGGTGTTTGAAAACGTGATGATCCCCTGCTTTGCCAAACGCGATGGCGCATTTCGGATGCACGCGATCGAAAAGGTCGAAAACGAACGTGATCTGATCGAAAAAGCCGAAAGCATGCTGGAAGACATGAACATGATCGACAAGCGGCATATGCACGCGGCATCACTGTCGCGCGGTGACAAGCGCCGCCTTGAAATCGGCATGTGCCTGAGCCAGCAGCCGCGCCTGTTGTTGCTGGATGAACCCACGGCGGGCATGGCCCGCGCGGACACCAACAACACCATTGATCTGCTGAAACAGATCAAGGACGAACGCGACATCACAATTGCCATTATCGAACACGACATGCACGTCGTGTTTTCGCTGGCGGAACGGATCACCGTTCTGGCACAGGGCACCCCACTGGTCGAAGATTCGCCCGAAAACATCAAGGGCCACCCCAAAGTGCGCGAAGCGTATCTGGGCGAAAGCGCGTAAGCGGCGAAAGGGACACACACCATGAACGTCAAACCGGATTTTTCCAAGAACGCCAATATGGCCTCGACCGCCCCCGCCTTTCTGTCGGTGTGGGACATGCACGCCTATTACGGCGAAAGCTATATCGTGCAGGGCATCAGCTTTAACGTGCACGAAGGCGAAATTCTGGCGCTGCTGGGCCGCAACGGCGCTGGCAAGACATCAACCTTGCGCGCCATCGCACGGCTGGACAATCCGCAGCTGGCCAAGGGCGAAATATGGCTTGATCACCAACCCTTGCACAAAATGAAAAGCTATGAGGCGGCGGCTGTCGGATTGGGCCTTGTCCCCGAAGACCGACGGATCATCGCCGGCCTCACAGTCGAAGAGAACCTCAAGCTTGCGCAAATCGCGCCACCTGTCGGCTGGTCGCTTGACCGTCTTTATGAACTGTTCCCACGTCTGGGCGAACGCTGCACGCAAGAGGGCACAACCCTGTCGGGCGGCGAACAGCAGATGCTGGCGATCGCGCGGGCACTGGCGCGCGACATCAAGGTGCTGTTGCTGGATGAACCTTACGAAGGGCTGGCCCCTGTCATCGTCGACGAGATCGAAAAGACCCTGATGGTGATCAAGGAACAGGGGATCACCACTGTGATCGTCGAACAGAACGCGGTGCGCGCGCTGCAACTGGCTGACCGGGCGGTTATTCTGGACACTGGCGGCATCGTCTTTGACGGCAGCGCAGATGAGGTACTGCAAAACGAACAGTTGCGCGCCGAATATCTGGCGATCTGACACAGACGGCGGCGGGGCACCCTGCCCCGCTATCGGCTAAGGCGATTTTTAAGGAAATGCGGCTGGCGCATTAACACATTTTCAATCCGGGTTAATCTAGGCTTCATGCGGGTGAGGGCTCCGATACGGTTACGGAGTCAGTATGAAAATCGCGATACCGCCTGGGATTCAGGCCCCGCTTAGCACCGGCCATCCTTGGTCGCTGCCAGAAATCCGCAAACCCAAACCCGAAATTGCGCCGCTGAACCCGGCAGGCACCGCTTTGGGCAATGGCCGGTTCGGCGCACCCGATGTGCCGCGTCCTGCCTTGTGGTCGCGGGACAACGAACCGGCACCGCCACCTTCAGCGATCCAGATCGAAATTGAAACGCTGCTGGCCGAACAGGCGGAGAAACTGGACCGTCAGGCCGAGGACGCCAACGGTGCGCTACTGGGCCGTCCATCCCCCGTCGATCGGGATTGAGGTGCCGGTTAGGTTGTGGGCCACAGGATTACACAGCCACAGCGCCAGTTCGCCAATCTCGGACGGGTCTGACAGCCGCTGGCTGGGTTGCTTTTCACGCAGCAGATCGGCGATTCCGGCGGCGCGGTCGCCGCCGTGCCGGGCCGCGCGCTGTTCGATCTGGGGTGCGATAATTGCGGTTTCAGTCCAGCCGGGACAGATGCAGTTGACTGTTACACCGCCTTTGGCGCGATCACCCGCGGTGGCATATTCCAGCGCGGCCACCTGACTTAACCCCACAAGGCCGAACTTGGCCGCGACATAGGGCGCCTTGTCTTTCGAGGCCACCAGCCCGTGCACCGAGGCGATATTGATCACGCGCCCGTAACCGCGCGCCGCCATCACCGGCAATGCCTTTTGCATGGTGTGAAACGCAGCCGACAGGTTGATCGACAGGATATTGTTCCATTTCTCGCGCGGCATTTCCGCCAAAGGCGCGGTGTGCTGAACACCCGCATTATTGACCAGAATATCAGCCCCGCCCCACGCCTGCACCGCAGCCATCAGTTCGTCAATCCGGTCGGCATTGCGCAGGTCGCCATGGAAAAATTCGGCCTGCGGGGCACCATCGTTTTCCAGTGTTTCGCACACGTCAGAAATTTGCGCATCCCCGGCCAGTCCGTGCACCGCGATGCGCGCGCCGGCGCGCGCCAGCACCCGCGCCACGGCCAGCCCGATACCCTGAACCGATCCGGTGACAAGTGCGGTTTTCCCTGCAAGATCGGTCATGTCATGTCCTCCAGCCGTTTGCGTAATTCGGTCTTCAGCACCTTGCCGTAATTGTTCTTGGGCAGGTCCGGCAGGGTAAAATAGGCCTTTGGCCGCTTGAAACGGGCGATATTGTCATTGCACAACTGGTCCAGAGCGGCAGAATCGGCGCTGCCCACCACAAAGGCCACCACCTCTTCGCCCCAGTCGGGATGGGTGCGCCCGACAACAGACACCTCGAAAACGTCGGGATGCATCAACAGCACTTCTTCGACCTCGCGCGGGTAAACGTTGGACCCGCCGGAAATGATCATGTCCTTGGACCGGTCCTGCATCGTGACATAGCCGTCATCGTCCATGAACCCCATGTCCCCCGTCATCAACCAGCCGTTCACGATCGTCTTTGCGGTGGCGCCCGGATTGTTCCAGTAGCCCGGCATCACCGTATCGCCGCGCACCAGGATTTCGCCATGGGTGCCGACAGGCTGGGGTACACCAGCGCTGTCGCCGATCTGCACCTCGACCGCGGATTGTGCCCGCCCGACCGATCGCAGGCGTTCGCGCCAGCGGGGATGGGTGCGGTCTGCCACATCATCGCGCGCCAGTGCCGTGATGCCCATCGGGCATTCGCCCTGTCCGTAAATCTGCGCAAAGATTGGGCCAAAGTGATCGACCGCTTCGATGATATCGGCCAGATACATCGGCCCGCCCGCATAGATGATCGTGCGCAAGCCGGCACCGGTTTCGCCCGTTGCCACCGCAACCTGCGTCATCCGCTTGACCATGGTCGGTGCGGCAAACATCTGCACATTGCCGAAGTGGCGCGCCAGATCGAAAATCTCGGCCTCGTCAAAGCCGCCCGAAACCGGGCACACATGGCGCGCGCCTGCCCGCACATGCATCATGTTGTAGATACCGGCACCATGGCTCATCGGGGCGGCGTAAAGCGCGGTGTGATCCTGCGTTACCAGTTCACAATCGGTCTGATAACACAGCGACATCGACACCAGCATACGGTGCGTGATGATCACGCCTTTGGGCTGTCCGGTGGTGCCCGATGTATAAAACAACCACGCCAGATCATCCGGCGCACGCGGTGTCGGCTGGCCCAAAGGCGGAAGCGAAAAAATCTGGTGATAGGCCGGGGTGGTCACATCCACGACGCGGGTATCAGGGCAAAGATCGGCCACGGGTTCGGAAAGACCGGGCGATGAAAATGTGATTCCAGCACCGGAATCGCCCAGAATGAACGCCGCCTCGCGCGGGTGCAGTTTTGCGTTGATCGGCACCGCCGCCGCGCCTGCGTACCAGATACCGTATTGCACAATCAGATAATCGGGGCAGTTTTTCATGAAAATCGCCACCCGATCGCCGGGCTGCACCCCCTGGGCCATCAGCCAGGCCGCGACCTGTGCGGCCTTTCGGTGAAACCCGGCATAATCCGCCACCAGATCACGCCCCAGAAAAAGGGCAGGATCGCCCCCGTGCGTCTGGGCGCGGCGATGCAGCCAAAACCCGATATTCATAGCCTTTATCCTTGCGTCGTGTTGCGATGCTGATCTTTGCAAGTTTACGCCCGAAAACGGTCGGGTCCATGTCCGAATGCAGGACATTGCAGCTTTTTCGAAAATCCGGGGCACCGCCTTCTTGACCGGGATGGAACGTCGCTTCTTTTCATGTGCGCGCGCATGACCTATAAGCGGCGTCAACATCAAAACGGTTCGCATCAAGACGGACCAAACGAAGCGGTCGAGGATCCCATGACAAAAAGCAATCACGATGCAGACGTTGCCTTTATTCAGGCGCTGGCGGAATTGTTGCGCGAAAACGATCTGACGGAATTGCAGGTCAAACGCGAATACGGCGAGGACGACAGTTTGAACGTGCGCGTCAGCCGGATGGCACCGCAACAGGTGGTCACACAGGTTTCAAGCGCCCCCGCGCCCGCAGCCCATGCCGCCGCGGCAGCGCCGGCCGCAGCCCCTGCCCCTGCGGCCCAGGCCGCGGATGATCCGGCCAGCCACCCCGGCGCGGTCACATCCCCGATGGTGGGCACAATCTATATGCAGGCCGAACCCGGCGCGGCGCCGTTCATTTCGGTCGGCGCACAGGTGGCGGAAGGCGATACATTGCTGATTGTGGAAGCGATGAAAACGATGAACCACATTCCCGCACCCCGCGCCGGAACCGTGAAACGAATTCTGGTCGAAGACGGTGGTGCCGTCGAATATGGTGCGCCATTGGTGATCCTGGAATAAGGCGTTGGCAATGTTCAATAAAATTCTGGTCGCCAATCGCGGAGAGATTGCCCTGCGTGTTATCCGTGCGGCGCGTGAAATGGGCGTTGGATCGGTTGCCGTCCATTCCACGGCGGACAGCGATGCCATGCATGTACGCATGGCGGACGAAAGTGTGTGCATTGGCCCGCCTTCGGCCACAGACAGCTACCTGTCGGTGCCTGCAATAATTTCTGCCTGCGAAATCACCGGCGCCGAAGCGATCCATCCCGGATACGGTTTTCTTTCGGAAAATGCGAATTTCGTGCAGATCGTGCAGGATCACGGGCTGACATTCATCGGCCCCACAGCCGAACATATCCGCGTCATGGGCGACAAGATTACCGCCAAGGACACGATGAAGGCGCTGGGTGTGCCCTGCGTGCCGGGCAGTGACGGCGGCGTGCCAACACTGGCAGAAGCCAAACGCATCGGCGATGAAATCGGCTATCCGGTGATCATCAAGGCCACTGCGGGCGGCGGCGGGCGCGGCATGAAAGTGGCCGAAACCGCCAAGGACATGGAAAGCGCCTTTCTGACCGCCCGTGCCGAAGGCAAATCGAACTTTGGCAATGACGAAGTCTATATCGAGAAATATCTGCAAACTCCGCGCCATATCGAAATTCAGGTGTTCGGTGATGGCAAGGGCCGCGCCGTGCATCTGGGCGAACGCGATTGTTCGCTGCAACGCCGCCACCAGAAAGTCTTTGAAGAGGCCCCCGGCCCCTCGATCACACCGGAATTGCGAGCCAAGATTGGCAAGGTCTGCGCCGATGCCGTGGCCAAAATTGACTATGCGGGTGCCGGAACAATAGAATTCCTCTTTGAAAACAACGAGTTCTATTTCATCGAGATGAATACGCGCCTGCAGGTCGAACACCCTGTGACCGAAGCGATCTTCGGTGTCGATCTTGTGCGCGAACAAATCCGCGTTGCATCCGGTTTGCCGATGTCCTTCCAACAGGACGATCTGCATATCAACGGCCACGCCATCGAAGTGCGGATCAATGCGGAAAAACTGCCGAATTTCGCGCCGTCCCCGGGCCGGATCAGCCAGTACCACGCCCCCGGCGGTCTGGGTGTCCGGATGGATTCCGCACTTTACGACGGTTATTCCATCCCGCCCTATTACGACAGCCTGATCGGCAAACTGATCGTGCACGGACGCGACCGCCCCGAAGCGCTGGCGCGCCTGAACCGCGCTTTGGGCGAACTGATCGTGGACGGGGTGCATACCACTGTGCCGCTGTTTCACGAGTTGTTGCAGGATCCGGATGTGAACAGCGGTGAATACAATATTCACTGGCTGGAAAAATGGCTGCTGACCCATCTGAACGGGTAGTCTTGTAGGTCAAGGGTGGGCTTAGTTCTATGACGCTGACCCCTGATCTGCTGCTGCACGGATATTCCATCGGCATTTTTCCGATGGCGGATCATGGTGGCGAATCCGAAGTATTCTGGGTTGATCCCAAACGGCGCGGGATCATGCCGCTGGACGGGTTTCACCTGTCGCGATCCTTGCGCAAGACGATCCTGAAAGGCGTTTTTTCGATCACCATCAACCAATGTTTCGCAGATGTGGTGGATGGGTGCGCCGATCGTGCGGAAACCTGGATCAACGACGAGATCAGGCGTTTGTATCTGGAGTTGCACGATCTGGACCGGGCGCATTCGCTTGAGGTTTGGAACGGCCCCGATCTGGTGGGCGGAGTTTACGGCGTAACGCTGGGAACGGCCTTTTTCGGGGAAAGCATGTTTTCTCGCCAGCGCGATGCATCAAAAGTTGCACTGGCCTATCTGGTCGACCGGTTGCGCATTGCGGGTTTCACCCTGTTTGACACGCAGTTTCTGACCGAACATCTGGCATCGCTCGGGGCGATCGAAATCAGCCGCGCGGAATATCACAGCTTGCTGGATGCGGCCGTGTCGGGGCAGGCCGATTTTCTGGCGCCTGATCCCGCGACCGCTCAGGATGTGGTGCAGCGCATGACCCAGACATCATAACGCGCATGATCCAGCGCGTTCAGCGCCGGAGAAGACGCTATCATCCAGCCCGAATAGATCGGTGCTGCCGCATCGTTTTCCCTGATGATCAGATAGGCAAAGGCATCGCCTGACGGGTTTCCGGCAGGATAGCGGCAGGATTGCAATTCAATGTTCAACTGACCGAACGCAACCGACTGGCCCGCCCTGATTTCAATGTCCGAGTGGAACCCGTCGATTTTGTCCAGCCCGCGCAGCATAACACCGGTGCCCGCTGTTACCTCCTGGCTGCTGACCGGCGCCGCCGACAGCATCAGTATCAGCGCAAGCCGTTTCACTCGTCACTGCCCGAAACGAATTTCAACAGCAGCGAAACAAGGCTGACCGCGCCCTGGGTATCTTCGATGACCGCACCCGCTTCGTAGAAAAACGGCGACCCGCCGGGGATGATTTCAACGAAATTCCCACCCAGCAACCCTTCGGAGGACACAACAATTGCGCTGTCGTCCGGAATTTCGATGCCGTTGATCACGCTGACCGTGGTGTCGGCGCGATAGGTTTCCGGGTTCAGCGTTACACCGGTGACCGATCCGATTTTGACGCCGGCCAGTCGCACATCCGTGCCCACGCCGACCCCTTCGAGCGATCGGAAACTGGCCGAAAGCGGATAGCCCGCACTGGTTGCGCCAAACCCGGTGGCCTGTCCGGCATAGACCATAAACGCGATGGCTGCGGCCAATACCGCGCCACCGACCAAAACTTCGGTTCTGTTTTCCGCCATTTCCTGTGCCCCTATTCGGGTGTCCACGCCTCGTAGTCAGACCGGTTTGCCGGATCTGCGCGCCGGATAGATCCGGCTGGTGCGTATGCCATCGCCGTTCCCGTCAGGTTTTCCTGATGCGGTTTTTGCCACGCCTTTTTCGCCAACGGCTTTTCCGTGGGCGGTTCATCCCATGTGCGGTGCAGCCAGCCGTGCCAATCGGGCGAAATCCGGCTTGCTTCGGCTTCTCCGCTGAAAATCACCCAGCGTTTTGAATCGTCCGCGTTTTTATAAAACACGTTGCCTTGCGCGTCTTCGCCAACGCGCTTGCCCTTGCGCCATGTGAACAACTGGGTGTTCAGGGTCTGCCCGTCCCACCATGTGAATAGGCGCAAGATTTTGTTCACGATACCCATGCAGGCCTCCGGACATTTGTTGGATCAGATATGAACCAAAGCCGGCCAAAGGTCCAGTGACAAGGGCGATCTATTGCGCGCTTGGCAGGCAGGCGGTGACTTCGATCTCAATCTTGTATTTGGGATCGATCAGATTGCTTTGGATCATCATCGCCGCCGGCGGGTTTTTCCCGAATGTCGACTGCAACAGCGGCCAGCACGGTTCGAAATCGTTCACGTCAGGCAGGATATAGTTAACGCGGACCACATCGGCAAAGCTGGCTCCGGCCTCGGTCAGGGCCGTCTGAATGATAGACAGCGCCGATTTGCACTGTTCGATAACATCAGGCGGCACATCCGGGCCGCCCGCCACTGTACCGGAAACGAACACCAAGCCGTTGGCCACGGTCGCGCGGCAATAGCCTATCCTGGATTCGTAGGGGCCACCGGAATGGATGCGCCGGATGCCCGCCATGCCTAACCCGCTGTGGCGGGTTTCTTTTCGGCATCGGCGTGGATCATCAGCGGCTTGGCATCGGAATTGACCGCCTCTTCGTTCACCACAACTTCGGTAACGGAATCGAGCCCCGGAAGTTCAAACATGGTATCCAGCAGGATATCTTCCAGGATCGAACGCAGACCCCGCGCACCAGTTTTGCGCAAAATGGCGCGTTTCGCGATTGCTTTCAGCGCGTCATCGGTAAATGTCAGCTGGGTATCTTCCAGTTCGAACAGGCGCTGGTATTGCTTGACCAATGCGTTTTTCGGCTGGGTCAGGATAGTGACAAGTGCGTCCTCGTCCAGATCTTCCAGCGTGGCCAGAACAGGCAGACGGCCGACAAATTCCGGTATCAGGCCGAATTTCAACAGGTCTTCGGGTTCCAGATCGGTAAAGATCTCGCCCACGCCGCGTTCATCATTGTCGCGCACATCGGCGCCAAATCCCATGGCGCTGCCCTTGCCGCGCGCAGCAATGATCCGGTCAAGCCCCGCGAAAGCGCCGCCGCAGATGAACAGAATGTTTGTGGTGTCCACTTGCAGGAATTCCTGCTGCGGATGTTTGCGCCCGCCCTGTGGCGGCACGGACGCAACCGTGCCTTCCATCAGCTTCAACAGCGCCTGCTGCACGCCTTCGCCCGACACGTCGCGGGTGATCGACGGGTTTTCGGATTTGCGCGTGATCTTGTCGACCTCGTCAATGTAGACGATGCCGCGCTGCGCGCGTTCAACGTTATATTCCGACGATTGCAGCAATTTCTGAATGATGTTTTCAACGTCTTCGCCGACATAGCCCGCTTCGGTCAGCGTGGTCGCATCGGCCATCGTGAAGGGCACGTCCAGAATACGGGCAAGCGTTTGCGCCAGCAGGGTTTTACCGCAACCGGTGGGGCCGATCAGAAGAATGTTGGATTTGGCCAGTTCGATATCGTTGCCGGCCTTCTGGGCGTGGTTCAGACGTTTGTAATGGTTGTGCACCGCGACCGACAAAACCTTTTTCGCCGTGGCCTGCCCGATCACATAATCGTCCAGAACGCCGCAAATATCCTTGGGGGTCGGCACGCCATCGGTTGATTTCAGACCGCTGGCCTTGGTTTCCTCGCGGATGATATCCATGCAAAGTTCGACACATTCATCGCAGATGAACACGGTTGGTCCCGCAATCAGTTTGCGCACCTCGTGCTGGCTTTTGCCGCAAAAGCTGCAATAAAGTGTATTTTTGCTGTCGCCGCTTGAATTCGTCGCCATCTCAAACCTTTCAGGCTTTACTGTGTCGCGTCCGGCCGAAACAGATGCCGGACCCGTCCTGATTTGGCCAGCTTAGGCCAGCACTTTGAGCACCACAATCGCAAAATGCGCTTGGCGCCGATGGCAGGACCACACGATGTGATCCTGCATCAGGCCACGCCGCGATGTCTTAGCTCTCTTCGTCATCGCCTTTGGGACGGCTGGCCACGATCTCGTCGATCAGGCCCCAGTCGCGTGCTTCCTCGGGAGACATGAAATTATCGCGCTCCAGCGCAGCCTCGACCTTTTTCAGGGTCTGGCCGGTGTGACGCACATAGATTTCGTTCAACCGCGTCTTGAGTTTTTGCGTCTCCTGGGCGTGGATCATGATGTCCGTGGCCTGCCCCTGATACCCGCCCGATGGCTGGTGGACCATGACGCGGCTGTTGGGCAGCGAAAACCGCATGCCCTTTTCACCCGCTGTCAGCAGCAAGGACCCCATCGAGGCCGCCTGCCCGACAACCAGCGTGCTGACCTTGGGTTTGATGTATTGCATCGTATCATAGATCGACAGGCCCGAGGTCACGACACCGCCGGGGCTGTTGATATACATACTGATTTCCTTGGACGGGTTTTCCGCCTCAAGATGCAAAAGCTGCGCAACGATCAGCGATGACATTCCGTCATGCACCGGCCCCGACAGGAAAATGATCCGCTCCTTAAGCAGGCGCGAAAAAATGTCATAGGCGCGTTCACCCCGGCTTGTCTGTTCGACAACCATCGGGACAAGAGTGTTCATGTAGGTATCAATAGGATCGTGCATATCGGCCTGCCTGCTTTGATGTGTCGGGACCATACCCGACGAACTGTTAGCAGAGTCTTAGTGTTGCCCTTGGGGGGCTGCAAGGGGGGGCGGACGGATTGGCCGGGTTGATCGGGACCAACACCAGCCTAGATCGCGCCTCATGACCGTTGAATTCATTCCCACCCGCACCGCAGCACTGGAACGCCTGGCACGCTTTGTGCCCAAGGCAGGCGCGGATTATGCCCGCCTGCGCAATTACGATCTGGGGCAAGGTGCGCACACGCACGTATCGACCCTGTCGCCCTATCTGCGCACCCGCCTTATCACCGAACAAGAGGTTCTGGCGGCGACACTGGCGCGCCATTCCGCAAGTGCATCGCAGAAATTCGTGCAAGAGGTGTTCTGGCGCACCTACTGGAAAGGCTGGCTGGAACAGCGTCCTGCGGTCTGGGCGCAGTATCGCGCCGATCTGGTGCGGGCGCTGGATCACATACAGACGTCGCAAGGGGCGCGAAACGACTGGCAGGCCGCGTGTCTGGGTGAAACCGGTATTGCCTGTTTCGATCACTGGTCGCGCGAACTGGTGCAGACCGGGTACCTGCACAATCATGCGCGGATGTGGTTTGCGTCAATCTGGGTTTTCACCCTGCGCCTGCCGTGGGTTTTGGGCGCGGATTTCTTTCTGCGCCATCTTCTGGACGGTGATCCGGCCTCGAACACGCTGGGCTGGCGCTGGGTGGCGGGCGTGCAGACGCGGGGCAAGACCTATCTGGCGCGGTCGGACAACATCAAAAAATACACAGAAGGGCGGTTTGCCCCGCACGGGCAACTGGCCCAGACCGCCCCACCACTTGACGCCCCTGCTGATCCGCCACCGCACTGGGCCGCGCCACAACAAGACCGGGATAAATCCCTGCGCACAGGGCTGATACTGCACGGGGACGATCTGAGCCCCGGATTTGTGCTGGCGACAGATCGGGCCCCCGCTGCCACGCTGCTGCTGGACGCAACGGACGGTCTTAGCCCCTTGGCCGTTGCGCCGCATGTCGTGCAGTTCGTGCAAGGGGCCATGCAGGACGTCAGTGATCGTTGGCGCGACAGGCTGGGCGCTGTGACAGGCCCCTGCCCGCCCGAAAAACTGATCGACTGGATCGACAACAACGATCTGGCGCAGATCATCACCCCCTATGCGCCGGTCGGGCCTGTCGCGGATGCGCTGCGCCAGATTGAAACAAAACGCCCGCAGGTACGGCTGATCCGGCTTTTGCGCCCCTATGACGGGGCCGCATGGCCGCACGCGACACGCGGTTTTTTCAAGTTCCGTGACCGTATACCCGAATTGCTGGAGCATCTGCACCTGTCAGAGCGCACAACGCCCGCGGTGTGACCCGCGGGCGTTGCTTTTTCGTTTATCTTTGTCGGATCATCCCTATCCGAACATGTCGCTGGTGATCCCGTCATACCAGCCAAGGCTTTCTTCGTAGGTCACCTTGCGCAGCTCCCCGCTTTCGCCGGTCTGTGAAATAAAGCCGTCGACCTTGGCGATCTTTTCGTCGGTCGCCTCATAGGTGGCACCGACCTTGACGCCATCCTCGGTGTCGATCAGCGACCAGCAGGTGTTGGAAAACTTGGCCGGAAACACCGATGATCCGGTCAACGCACCGCGAATGGCCATGGCTGCGACCTTGGCCTGAGAATTGGCGGAAAAGCCTGATTTCGGCATATCGCCCTGATTGGTCGCGTCGCCCAGAACGTGGATGTTTTCATCCAGCCGGCTTTGCATCGTATGGCCGGACACTGGCGCCCAGTTGCCATCCGTAACGCCCGCCATTTCGCAGATACGGCCTGCCTTTTGCGCGGGGATGACGTTGCACACGTCAACCTTGGTTTCCTCGCCATCAATCGTCACGGTCATGGCATCGGGATTGACCGATACATTACCACCACCGAAATCCTCTCCGATCCAGTCGATCATGCCTGTGTAATGCGTGCCCCAGCCTTCCTGAAACAGGGCCATTTTGGAAAACTTGGCCTTGGGGTCTGCGACGATGATCTTGGCCGTCGGGTTATTGGCCTTCAACAGGTGCGCAACCATCGATACGCGTTCATATGGGCCGGGCGGGCAGCGATAGGGATTGGGCGGGGCAACCATCGCGAATGTGCCGCCCTCTGGCATCGCCATGATCTGCGCCTTGAGCAGTTCGGTTTGTGACCCGCCCTTGTAGGCGTGCGGCATGGCGTTCTGTGCAGACAGATCCCAGCCTTCGACTGCGCCATCAACGAAATCAATACCGGGTGACAGAACGAGGCGGTCGTAGGGCAGCACCGATCCGCCGGCCAGAGTCACAGTCTTGGCATCCCGATCAATGCCCACGGCCCAGTCATGCACGACGTTTACGCCGTAATCCGAGGCCAGAGTGCCATAGGAATGGGCAAGGCTTTCGATATCGCGAAACCCGCCGATATATAGGTTCGAGAAAAAGCAGGTGTAGTAACTGCGCGTCGGCTCGACAAGTGTGACGTCAATCTCGCCCTTGCTGTCCTTGGCGATATAGCGTGCTGCGGTGGCCCCGCCTGCGCCGCCGCCCACCACGACGACCTTGGAGCGGCCGTGGCTGGCGCCCTGTACCATCGGCGCGCTCAGCAGCGATGCTGCCGCCGCTGTGGTCCCGATAAAGTCACGTCTGTTTAAAGTCATTGCCTTCTCCTCCCGTGAAAGAGCGCGGCTTAATCCAACGCTCCGTAATATGCAGCAAGGGCTGCGATTTCTTCATCTGACAGGCGGCCAGCCATCATCTGCATGACGGGATGGGGCCGCAATTTCCGTTTGTAGGCGTGCATGGCGACGACAAAATCTTCCTTTGGCCAGTGCGTGATCGAAGGGATGCCCGCATCGCTGCCGTCGATCTGGTGGCAGGTGCTGCATTCGCTGGACAGATAAGCGCCGTATTCGGGATCGCCGACAATCGCCAGTATCTCGGGCGGCAGGTCCACCTCGCGCGCCTGCGCGGTTGGCGCGGCTTCGGGAATGTTGGCGGGGTTGTCGGAAAAAATGCGCAAATACGCCAGCACATCGTGGCGGTCCTGCGGGTCTTTTATGCCACGAAAACTCATCCTTGTGCCGCTGACCAGCGCCTTGGGGTTGTCGATATAGGCATCCAGCGTTTCCAACGTCCAGACAAGCCCGTCACTGGCCGCGCGTTCGATGCCCTTTGAATAAAAGAACCCGTCGATGGCCGCCGCCTTGCGCCCGTAAATGCCATTCAGATGCGGGCCGATGCCGCTTTCTGCTCCGGCGCCGACCTCGTGGCATCCGCTGCACTTGGAAAACAGTTTTTCACCGCGCTCTGCGTCCCCGATCTGCTGGACCTCTTGTTCAGCCAAAGCGCCCCCGACGGGGGGCGCCAAAGCCAGTAACAGGATCAGGATGGCACTGCGCATCACCTACTCCTGATAGGATCTCAGATAGGCAAGGATCGCCTGGACATCTTCTTCCTTGCGCAGGCCCGCGAATGACATCTTGGTGCCCTTCATGAACGCCTTGGGTTTGGTCAGGAATTCGCTCATTGCGGCCTCGTCCCAGACCAGACCGTTTTCCGCAGCTTCCATCAGCGCCTTGGAATATTTGAAGTCCTCCACAGCACCGGCAGGCGCACCGACAATACCGTTCAGAACCGGACCGGTCCGGTTCGTGGCATCTTCACCAACCTGATGGCAGACCTTGCATTTCTTGAATACTTTTTCGCCCGCCTCGACCATCTCGGGGTCAAGCGCGACGGTTTCGACAACGGCTTCTGCCGCTGTTTCCTCGGCCGCCGGTTCAAGCACTGCTTCTTCTTCGGTTGCAACTTCCTCAACCGCGGCGTCAGGTGTTTCCTCTTCCGGGGTCACATCAAGTACCGCGGCGCGCATGGTGATTTCAACGCTGTCCTTGCAATCGGTCATGCAGGGTTCGCCTGAAAACCGGTCAAGCTCGGTTTCGGCGCGGTCATCCAGGATGAACCCGTCGGCGTTGGGCATTTCAACATCCAGAAAGGTTTCGTTGGACAGAACGAAATCGTCATCCACCAGATCGTTGGAATAGAGGATGTAGGCGACAATGGCATAAACTTCGTCCGGTTCCAGGGACTGGGCATTGCCAAACGGCATCGACCGGTTGACGTAATCCCATGTGGTGGACAGATAGGGCCAGTAGGATCCCACCGTTTTCACCGGATCCTCACGGTCCAGCGTGTCAAATCCGCCGGCCAGTTTGGGCCAGTTGTCCACACCTTCGGCAAAGTCACCATGGCAGACGGCACAATGCTCGGCAAAGAGTTCATCCCCGGTCCAAACATCGCCGGATCCGACAGGCAGACCGGTGCCATCAGGGCTGACATCCAGATCCCACGCGGCGATCTCTTCGGGCAGGGCCGGACGCCCAAGACCCAGCTTTTCGGCCAGAGCGGGGCCCGCAACCAGTGTCGCGGCCAGTGTTGCCCCCGTCAGAAGATTACGAGACTTCGACATTTTCCGCCTCTCCGTTTGCTTTCACCCACCATGTCTGGATGCAGTTGTTGTGATAGATCGAATTCAGGCCGCGCACCTCGCGCAGTTGCGCCTTGGTCGGCTGGACGTATCCGGTTTCGTCGATGGCGCGACTTTGCAGCAGCATTTCTTCGCCATCCCACGTGGTATCCAGATAGAACCGTGTCAGCGCGCGGCTTTGACCGGGTGCAGCCAGACGGGCGGTTTCCCATGTCTTGCCGCCATCCTTGCTGACGTCCACGCGGGTGATGGCCCCCCTGCCCGACCACGCCAGACCGGAAATCACCAGCGGGCCTTTGCCATGGGTGATCGGTGCCTGCGGACTGGGGCTTGTCACCACCGATTTGGCATCCATTTCCCACGTCCATTTGCGGGCAATGCCGTTTTCCAGAACGTCGGTATATTTGCTGGTTTCCTCGCGGCTTTCGACGGGTCCGTCCATGACTTCAATCCGACGCAGCCATTTGACCCACATATTGCCTTCCCAGCCCGGCACAACCAGACGTACGGGATACCCGTGTTCCTTTCGGAGTGCCTCGCCATTGGCCTTGAATGCGACCAAAACATCATCAAGCGCCTTGTCCAGCGGGATCGAACGGCCGTTGCTGGACGCATCGGCACCTTCAACGTAAACCCATTTGCCTGCTGTCTGGACACCGGCTTCGTTCAGCAGGGTCTTCAGCGGCACGCCGGTATATTCCATGTTGTGGATCATGCCGTGGGTGAACTGCGCCCCGTTCAACTGCGCGCCCGCCCATTCCATGCCGGTATTCGCAGCGCATTCGCAAAAATAAACGTGGTTTTCGCGCGGGAACCGTTCCAGATCGGCATAGGTGAACACCAAAGGTGTATCCACCAAACCGTTGATCATAAGGCGATAATCCTGTTTCGCCAGCTCGATCGCGCCGGAATGGTGGCGTTCGAACGCGCAGCCCTGCGGTGTGATGGTGCCATCCAGCGCATGGATCGGAGTAAAGTTGATCGAGCTGATGGTGTCCGCCGTCAGCCATTCAACGTTGCGGCGCACAACATCGGATTCAAATTCGATCGGCAGGCCATAGGGTGTTTCATCCACACCGTCGCCCAAGCCCTGCGCCCATTCCTGCACTTCGGTGATCAGCGGATCGCCTTCGGCCTTTGCGGCGCCGGCGGCAACCGCCCCGGCCCCTGCAGCCGCAGCACCTGCCAGAAACTGGCGCCGCGATGGTGTTTTGCCCTTCGCGCTGAAACGCATGCCATTCTCTCCTTCTTGGATTATCAAATTCACTTTAATGAATTTGATAAAATAAAAAACACGTCAAACCGTCGCGGGCGGATCAGGTGCCCACGACTTTGACAGATGTATTGGGTGCCACGCTGACCGTGCCCAGCTTGGCGATGTGGTTTTCCACCACGTCCCAGATCTGCGGCCCTTCGGTGCCTTCGTTGACCGATGCCCAGCCTGCCACAACATAGGACTTCGCCGGATCGATCGCCTCGCCGGTTTTCAGCAAGGTCATATCGGTGATCCGCTGGCCCTGCGGTTTGGTGATATCAATGCGGTAGCCCATGCCACCGATGCGCACCATGTCACCGCCCTGCTGGTAATAGGGATCGGGGTTGAACAGGTTGTCGCCGACATCTTCCAGAATGACATGGATGAATTCGCCCGTCATTTCGGTACGGTATGCCTTGCCGTAGGTCATCGACGTGACATTCCAGATATCTTCACGGGTGATATCCTGCCCCGGCAGGATCGACGGACCCCAGCGCACACCGGGGGACATTGCGATATCTGCATCACGTTCCGATATCAGCGCATCACAGATCAGATCATCCCAGGTGCCGTTGAAATTGCCGCGACGGTAGAGCAGCGATTCCGACTGCCCGATGACCTGTTCCAGTTCGGCCTTGTAGGGCGCGCGCTGTTCGTCAATCAGGCTGGTGATCACGGGATCGGGCGCGATCACATCGGAAAAGATCGGGATCAGCTTGTGGCGAAAGCCCATCATCTGCCCGTCGCGCACATCCAGATCAACGCGACTGACAAATTTGCCGTTGCTGCCCGACGCAATGATGATGGTATCCCCGACCAGCACAGGTTCGGGCAATGCATCATGGGTATGGCCTGACAGGATCACATCTATTCCGCTGACGCGGCCTGCCATCTTCTTGTCGACGTCAAAGCCGTTATGGGACAGGCATACTACAAGTTCCGCGCCCATATCGCGCACTTCGTCCACCATCGCCTGCATGTTCTCGTCGCGGATGCCGAAACTGTATTCGGGGAACATCCAGCCCGGATTGGCGATCGGCATATAGGGAAACGCCTGCCCGATCACAGCGATCTTGACGCCGCCGCGTTCAAAAAACTTGTACGGCTTGAAGAGTTCTGACGGTTCATCCCATTCCGCATCAAAAATGTTCTGTCCCAGCGCGGCAAAAGGCAAGCCGTCCACAATTTCCTGCACACGCGCCGAGCCGAGTGTGAATTCCCAATGGAATGTCATGGCGTCCGGTTTCAACGCATTCATCACGTTGACCATGTCCTGCCCTTCGGTCTGATAGCAGGTGTAGCTGCCGTGCCATGTATCACCGCCATCCAGCAGCAGCGCGTCGGGGCGCGCGGCACGGATCGAATTGATCACTGTTGATACACGATCCAGCCCGCCAACACGGCCATAGGCCTGCGCCAGCGACGTGAAATCATTGTATGTCAGCGCATAGGCAGAGGGGCTGCCATCGTCTATTCCGTAGAGTTTGCGGAAATCCGCGCCGGTGACGTGGGGCACTTCGCCCTTGTTCGGGCCAACGCCGATATTGACCTCGGGTTCGCGAAAATAGATCGGTTTCAGTTGCGCGTGAATGTCCGTCACGTGGATCAGCGACACGTTGCCGAAGGTGTCGAATTCCAGCAGTTGATCCTGTGTCAGGGATTGCTGCGCCGCCAGACGGGCCCAGTTTCCAAAACCGGACGCCCCCACAAGGGCCGATGCGGCCATTCCAACTTGCAAAAAATCACGGCGAGAAATCATGGGCAACAGGCTCCGTCAGGTGGGTTTTGAATTCAGATATCCTGTCCCCTCCCGCTGATACGGAAGGGGCATTTATGTTTCAGGCTTTTATTTCAATCAGTTACGAACTGACGGCCCTTCGACCGACAAACCGTTGCCGCGGCTTGCAACGTAAAGCTCCAAGGCCACAAATTCAGGGCTGCCGGGCTTGAACGTTTCGGCGCGGGTGTCACGGACACACCCCTTAAAACGCGCGTGCGATGTGTTCAGCTTTGCGTTTTTCAGGCGGTACACCGGAAATCCGTTGATCTGGCCCTGGCTCAGGTGATCTGCGCGGATCATGTTGCCATAGTTTTCTTCGTGGCAATTCGCACAGGACAGTTCAAGCTGGCCAAAGCGGGTATAGTACATTTCCTTGCCCGCTTCCCATGTCGACTGCACCGGACCGTCGATTGCAACATTCACCGGCATGCCGCGCGATTGAACGCTGATCAGCGCCTCCATGTTGGCCATGTCGCCACCATCATACTTCCACTTTTCCGCACCCATCTGGTTTTCGCGGCAATCATTGATCTGATGCGCAAGGGTGCGCACCTCGCCCGCAGTTTCATTCCATTTCGGATAGACAGCGCGCACACCCTTCATGCTGGTTTCCACGTCTTCGTGGCAACTTGCGCAGGATTTGCCTTCGCTGCCTTCAACGGCATTCCACTGGTCCAGACCAAGATCGACAAACACCATGCCCGGATTGTCGAAATCATCCATCTGCAATACCTGGGTTTCGTCAGTCCGGAACACCCAGCCGGAATAGATCTCCGACAGGTTTTCAGCATGCTCCGGCGCGGCGGTTTGCGTGACCATTTCGATCTCGCCGTTCACGACCAGTTTGGCGTTTTCGTCGGCAAACGCCAGTGTCGACGTTCCTGCCAGCAGTGCGATTGCCGCTGTTATTGGTTTTAATGTCATCGCGTATCCTCCCTTAAATGCGTCCCTGTGACATCGGCCCGCAAGGCCGCGCACAGGGAGCATCCTGAATTGTTGGGCAACCGGGCGATTACCCGATGGCAATCGCTTTTGCGTCTTCGTAGACCGATCCGTCATCGTCATACCAAGTGAATTTGAATTCACCGGCCTCCGGCACAGTGGCCGAAAATTCGATATAGGGGTTGGTCGAAATCGCCGGTTCCAGCGTCACGTCAATGACGTTCTGGCCATTGAAGTCACAGGTAAAGCGGTTGATGATCGAACGCGGGATCACATTGCCTTCCTTGTCCTTGCGCTGACCGCTTTCCATCTGGTGCGAAATCAGGGTCTTGATCTGGACCGCTTCGCCGGCTGCCGCTGTTTTCGGGACTTTGACGCGGGGTTTTACACCTTCTGCCATGTTCGTATCTCCTTATCTCTCGGGTTAGCCGCCGCAGCCGCCAATTGTGACTTTTACCGTGGACGAAGCCCGCTTGAAGCTGCCGTCGCTCATCTTGGCGATCGCCACGACATCCTGCGTGCCTGCCAGACGGATACGGGTGCTGGCGGCCTGCGCGCCGGCCAGCGGGCCGAACTTGAAGGTGGCCACGGGGGGCGTCGGGTTGCCTAGCGCCAGAACCATGATCGCCTCGGCGCCTTCAGCGCTGACTTCGATCGGAACGGTGTTGCCATTTTCAGCGATTTCCGGCGCGGTCAGCGTGACGCCACCATCCGTTACCTCGGCCCCGCCGGTGAATGCCGCAATCAGGTCATCTGCCGCAGCGTTGGCGCGGTATGGCATGATTGTCAGCGCGACAGCGCCAAGTCCCAATGCCAGTGTTTCGCGTCGTGAGAGATTCATATCTCGTCTCCTTAATCTCGGGTTTGCGTTGCGCCTGTATGAAAGGCGCTGTTATTCCTTCAGTGTCATCAGAAAGGCGACCACATCTTCCACGTCCTGTGCCGACAGGATCGGTTCGATCGAGGTGGCTGCGTCGCCGGTATAGCCATCGCCGGGGCGGATAAATCCGCTGGTCTTGTAGAACGCGGGCATTACGCTGCCGTCAAATGTCATCTTGGCATTGGCCACGATGCCGCGCAGTTCCGCTTCGCTCCAACGGTCTGCGGCACCATCAAGCGGTGGCCCGACTTCGCCGTGAAACGGCGCATCTTTCAACGCGGTGACTTCGTGGCAGGCAATGCAATTGCCCAACCCGCGGTTCGTCATGACCGAACGTCCGTTTTCCGCATCTCCTGCGGCCCCGCTAAGCGATGCTGCAACGGCACCGTCGTCATAGGACACATCGCCCGGTGCAATGCCTTCTGCGGCAGATACGGCCCCTGCTGCTGCAATGCAGGCCGCAAATGTCAAAGATGAAAACCTCATAGTTCCTCCCTTGGCTGTCTCTTCTGGATGGCTGTGACAGCAATGTGTATACCGTAGGCTACCGGACGTTCAGGATGCAACAACAAATTCATTGATGTGAATGAATGAGTATTTTTGTCGCGTCTCGCGCCCGTTCAATCGGTGCTTCCATCGCTGCGTTCCTGAATGCGGCGCGCGTGGTAGCGCTGAAAATCTTCATCACCATCAAGGGCATAGCGTTTTTCGTTCACCCAGGTGAACATATCCAGCGTGGTTCCTGCCGAAAAGGCACCGGGCATGACTGCGACCGCGGCTTGCTTGGCGGATACACCGTCTGCAACCTCTTCGTCGATGAACATGATGGTCGGGGTAAACAGAATCCCCCATTTGCGCGCCATGTCGCTTTCCGGCAGCGTCTCGCCGTCGAAATCCGTCACTTCGATGTCGCCATGCAGGTTTAACTGAACGACAAAGTAATTGTCTTCAATGTAGGAAGACACGTCTTCGCGGGGGAACACCTCTTTGTGCATCTTGGCACAATAGCTGCAACCGCGCTGTTCAAAGAACAGGACCAGCCGTTTGCCTTCGGCATTCGCCTCTTCCAGATCTTCGCGCAGATCTTTGAACGTGTCGCGCATCCACGGGGTTTTGTGCAGGCCGTCATCGCCCAGTTCGGCAGCCCCGAGCGGAAGGGCCATGATCAGGGCGATAGCGCCCGCAAGCAGATGTTTCATTTCTTCCTCCTTTTGGTGTCGCCTTATCCAAGCGTGCTGAAAGACGGGAACCAACGGATCATCGCGTCGGCGATGACCGTCACGCTATTGGTCAGTATCAGAATGGCAAAGACGATCAGCATGACGCCCATTGCCTTTTCGACATATGGCATGAAGCGGCGGTTGCGCTGGACCCATGCCAGAAACGGTTTCGCGAACAGGGCCGCGATGACAAACGGTGCGGTCATCGACAGGCCATAGACCAGCAACAGCAATCCGCCGCGCCAGATATCGCCCATGCCGCTGGCGATCATCAGGATCGATGCAAGGGCCGGACCAACACAGGGGGTCCAGCCAAAACCAAAGGCCAGCCCCATCAGATAGGCGCCGATGACCGTGCTGGGGGCGGCGCTGCTTTCCAGTTTTGCTTCGCGGTAAAGAAACGGCACTTTTACGATGCCCAGAAAATGCAGGCCGAACACGATCAGAATGGCGGCGGCGACATAGGTCAGTTGATCCAGATAGGCACCAAAAGCCTGCCCCAGTGCGGTCGCGCCCATGCCGAGTAAGACAAAGATGGTGCTAACGCCAAGCGCGAAAAACAACGACGAGACAAACAAACGCCGCTGTGCGCCTGTGGCGATTGCGCCGTCTTCGCGCAATTCGCTGACCGACAGACCACCCATATAGGACAGATAGAACGGAACCATCGGCAAAATGCAGGGCGTAAAGAAACTCAGCAGCCCTGCCAGCATTGCCCCGGCAAATGTAATATCGAACATGGTTCCCTTTCACGCTGACACTGTTCAGCTTGATCTATTCACATATTCAAATTATGTATTATAAAACGCAATCGCTATTTGGCCGCATCATGAAAATTCTTCAAACCACGCTGTGTATCGCGATTTTGATGATCGCTGCGGGGGCTGTTCGGGCGTTTGAACTGGTCATGGTCGAACAACCCGGATGCCATTGGTGTCAGGCCTGGAACGAAGAGATTGCGCCCGCCTATCCGAACACGCCGGAAGGCCAGTTTGCGCCATTGCGCCGCGTTGATCTGCGGGCAAAACCTGATGATCTGACCTATGCGCGCCGCGTGACGTTCACACCGACGTTCGTACTGATCAAGGACGGGCAGGAAGTGGCACGGATCGAAGGATATCCCGGCGAAAACTTTTTCTGGCCGCTGCTGGACGACATGTTGCGCGCCCATACAAATTATACAGGAGAGACAGGATCATGAAAAAATTTATGGCTTTTGCCGCCGCACTGTTCTGCGCCACCCCCGCCTTCGCGGATGATAACAACGCCTTTGTGGAATTTCAGGTTCTGAAGCCCGAAGTGGCGGCAGAAATGGCCGATGCCGCCATGCTGGCCTGCCGCGCCATGGGATATCAGGTTGGCGTTACGGTGGTTGACCGCTTCGGGTTGCCGCAGGTCTTTGTACGTGACCGCTTTGCCGGAGCACATGTTTATGAAACATCACGGCGCAAGGCATGGACCGCCGTGTCGTTCCGCACAGGTACAACCGAACTGGCCGTCACGACGCAAGCGGGCGAAATTTCATCCGGCATTCGCCACCTCACCGAAGCGTTACCTTTGGGTGGCGGCCTTGTCGTATATGAAGGTGGCGGTTCCATGGTGGCTGGTATAGGAGTTTCCGGCGCACCCGGCCCTGATCTTGACGATGAATGTGCACAGGCCGGAATAGACGCGATTGAAGACCAGATTGCGTTCTAGGGCGCAGCGACAGAGG
Organism: Sulfitobacter sp. JL08; assembly: GCF_003352045.1. Lineage (NCBI taxonomy): Bacteria > Pseudomonadati > Pseudomonadota > Alphaproteobacteria > Rhodobacterales > Roseobacteraceae > Sulfitobacter > Sulfitobacter sp. JL08. The sequence goes on along the minus strand of NZ_CP025815.1, from coordinate 1,590,017 downwards.
ACAAAGGAATAATCGCCATGGGGTTGCCTGAATTCAGCGCCGACATTTCCGATGAAGAAATGGACCAGATGGTCGAAAACGCAACCAATGCGTCCAATTTCCTGAAGGCGATCAGCCACGAAGGCCGCCTTATGATCCTGTGCCATCTGGTGTCGGGCGAAAAATCCGTGACCGAGCTGGAAGATTTGCTGTCAGCGCGCCAAGCGGCCGTATCCCAGCAATTATCGCGTCTGCGGCTGGAGGGTCTGGTGATCCCCCGCCGGGACGGAAAGACGATTTTTTACCGCCTCGCAGATGACCGGCCTCGCAAAATTCTGGAAGTGGTGTACGAATTGTTCTGCGCCACGGACTAGAAAAGTCCCAGCACCGGACCTGGGGGAGGGTTGCGGCGATGTTTGAACTTTTGTCAGAACCTCAATGGATGGCTGCAGTCGGGCTTTTGGGTGGCGTGCTGCTGGGTCTTGCCGCGCGGCTGGGCCGGTTTTGCACCTTGGGCGCGATCGAAGACATGCTCTATGGAGGGTCGGATGTGCGCATGCGCATGTGGCTGCTGGCCATCGGGGTCGCGATCACCGGCAGCTTTGCCCTGATGGGCTCCGGGTGGCTGATCGGTACCGACACGTTTTATTTGTCGATCCAGTGGATGCCGATGGCTTCGGTCGTCGGGGGTTTGATGTTCGGTTATGGCATGGCCCTGTCGGGAAATTGCGGCTTTGGCGCCATTGCCCGGCTGGGCGGCGGCGATCTGCGGTCTTTCGTGATCGTGCTTGTCATGGGCATTTCGACCTATGTGGTTCTGGCGGGGCCACTGGCCCCGTTGCGCGACTGGATGTTTCACCAGACACCTGTTGTGGGCAGCACTCCTCCTGGAATTGCGCACGCGCTGGCGGGGTTGTCCGGCCTGTCCGTAACGGGTATCGGGATCACCATCGGCCTGTGCCTGTGCGCCGGTGCGCTGATGTCACAGACGTTTCGGGCGGCCCCCTCTTCGATAATCTGGGCCGCCATTGTCGGGCTGGCGATCATCAGCGGGTGGGCCGGCACCGCATGGGTTGCAGCCAACGGGTTTGAGGCCAATCAGGTTGTGTCGCATTCCTATTCCGCGCCGCTGGGTGAAACCATCCTATATGCGATGACGGGCGGCACACGCACGATTTCGTTTGCGGTGGGGTCCGTGGCCGGGGTGTGGATCGGCGCGTTCATCGGTTCCCTGATCAAGGGCCATTTCAGATGGGAGGCCTGCGATGACCCGCGCGAATTGCGCCGCCAGATCATCGGTGCGGCCATTATGGGGGCCGGTGCCGTCATCGCGATCGGATGCACCGTTGGTCAGGGCCTTTCGGCGTTCAGCGTGCTTGCCTTTGGCGCGCCGGTGACCATGATTGCGATCATTGCCGGTGCCGCACTGGGACTGCGCCAGCTGATCACGGGCTTTTCTCTGGCAGAATAATATCGGTGTTACAAACGCGTCACCGCCCTGTCATTTGTCACAGTCAGAATGCTGGCAATTCCATACGGTCCGATCTGCCGGACCGCCAGCCAGCAAAAGGTGCCTTATGAGCCGTAAATCCATTATCGACGATCCCCAGCACGGAAACAAAGCCGAAGCCTTTGAAGCATTTGACGATATCCCGACAAACCCCAATCTGACCCGCACCATTGGCGACGTGATCAATGCAAGGTACGGCCGCCGCGACATGCTCAAGGGGATATTGGGTGTGTCGGCGACGACCGCCCTGTTCGGAACATCTGCGATAATCGCCCCGAAACAGGCATCCGCCATGTCCGGCAAAGGCCGCTACAACTTTGACGAACTGACATGGGGCAATGACGAAACACATCACATTGCCGCAGGGTATGATGCCGATGTTCTGTTGCGCTGGGGCGACCCGATTACAGCCGATGCGCCCGATTTCGACCCGATGAATCAGACGGTCGAGGCGCAGTTGAAACAGTTCGGATATAACAACGACTATGTCGGATATACCGAACTGGAACCGGGGCGCGGGTTGTTGTGCGTCAATCACGAATATACCAATGAAGAGGTGATGTTCCCCGGTCTTGGCCGCCAGGACAAACAGGATTTTGCCGGTATGACCAAGGAACTGGTGGATATCGAAATGGCCGCGCATGGCGGCACAATTGTCGAGATTGCGAAAGACGCAGCCGGAAAATGGAGCGTCGTGCGCGACGGAAAGATGAACCGGCGTATCACCCCGCTGAACACGGAAATGACGGTTTCAGGGCCTGCCGCGGGCCACGAACGTATGAAAACCACTGCCGACCCGGATGGCATGACGATCATCGGCACCCTGAACAATTGCGCCGGCGGCATGACACCTTGGGGCACCTACCTGATGGCCGAGGAAAATTTCCACGGTTATTTCTGGACCGAAACGCGTGACGCCGAAGGCAAGCCCGACCTGTCCGCCCAACCGCAGGCGGCGTCGATGAAACGCTACGGTGTGCCCGGCATGTGGTACGCGTGGGGCAAATATTACGACCGCTTTGACATCGACAAGGATCCCAACGAGGCAAACCGTTTTGGCTGGATTGTCGAGGTTGATCCGCGCAATCCGGATGCGCGCCCTGTCAAACACACAGCCCTTGGCCGGTTCCGCCATGAAGGCGCGGAAACCACCGTATCCAAGGACGGGCATCTGGTGATCTATACCGGCGACGACAACCGGTTCGATTACCAGTACAAATACGTTTCTGCCGGAACGGTGGGGGATGACGCGGCCGCCAATTCCGCGCTGCTGTCGGATGGCACATTATATGCCGCGCGGTTTGACGAAGACGGCACGATCACGTGGTTGCCGCTGGTGCATGGCACCGGCCCGTTGACGGCAGAAAACGGCTTTAACGATCAGGGTGACGTGATGATTGATGCGCGTCTGGCCGCAGATCTGCTGGGCGCCACGCCGATGGACCGCCCCGAAGATGCACAGCCGCGCGGCGATGGCACCGCCTATATCATGCTGACCAACAATACCCGGCGCACGGCCGAACAGGTCAACGCCGCCAACCCGCGCGCAGAAAGCAGTTTTGGCCACATCATCGAAATCAAGGAAGCCAACGGAGATCATGCGGCCACTACGGGCACGTGGTCGATCCTGGTCAAATGCGGTGATCCATCGATTGCCGAGGTGGGTGCACAATGGAACCCTGAAACATCTGCAAACGGCTGGTTCGGATCCCCCGACAACTGCGCCTTTGACGCGGACGGGCGGCTTTGGATTTCGACAGATCAGGGATCAAGCTGGGGCAAGACCATGAAGTCTGACGGGCTTTACAGCCTTGAGACCGAAGGCGCCTTGCGCGGCCATTCCAAACTGTTCTTCCGCTGCCCCGTTGGCGGCGAACTGTGCGGCCCGTACTTTAGCGACGACAGCGAAACCCTGTTTCTGGCCGTCCAGCATCCGGGCACGGACGGAACCAAGGATTTCAAGGGGTTCGAGAGGGATTCGACCTTTGAAGATCCGGCGACGCGCTGGCCCGACTTTGCGGACGGCATGCCGCCGCGCCCGTCGGTTCTGGTGGTGACCAAACAGGGTGGCGGCAAGATCGCCATTTAAAGAGGTGTGTTGGTGGCGAGTGTGTAAAGGGGCTCCGGTTCGCCGGGGCCCCGTTTTTATGTGCGCTGTAGACGCGATCAATCCGATGCTGGCAAAACCGGCTATTGCACCCCGGTCGCGGTAACAAAGCACCTTCCGGCAGTTCCCCGGAAAAACAAGCCATACCCACGCCGCACCGTGTCCTTTTTTAATTAACATGCCCCTGCGCCGCTATCAGCCTGCGCATTCTACCCATTAGTGGGTATTCACAAAATCGGGCATACCCGATACTGCATAAACTGGTAAACATATTTTACCAAAGACTCCCTGGGGGAGTCCAACTAGTCTGGGAGGACACCATGAAATACCATCTTTATACCGCGACAGCTGTTGCCGCCCTATCGGTTGCAAATGTTGCATCGGCGCAAGAGGTCATCGAAATGACGTCGTCGTTCGGGAAAAACCTGCCGATCCTGGGCACCGCCGGCGTTGATTTTGTCGAAAAGATAAACAGCATTTCCGAAGGCGTGGAATTCGAACATTTCGATCCGGGCGAACTGGTTCCGACACTGGAAGCGCTTGATGCCGTATCAAACGGATCGGTTGACGCATCTTACGCGACATCCGGCTACTGGCAGGGCAAAATCACCGCTGCGTCGCTGTTTGCCGCCGTTCCGTTCGGCCCCGAAGCGGGCGAATTCCTGGCGTGGATGCTGTATGATGACGGCCACACACTGTTCCAGCGCATGTATGACGAAGCAGGCTATAACGTCCACGTCATGCCCTGCGGTATCATCGCACCGGAAACATCCGGTTGGTTCAAAAACGAAATCAACTCGATCTCGGATCTGGAAGGGTTGAACATGCGCTTTTTCGGCCTTGGTGCCGAAGTGATGCAGCGTCTGGGCGTATCCACGTCACTGCTGGCGGCGGGCGATATCTTCCCCGCGCTGGAGCGTGGCGCGATTGATGCGACAGAATTCTCGATGCCGCTGATCGATGCGCGTCTGGGCTTTCACAACATCGCGAAATACAACTACTTCCCCGGCTGGCACCAGCCCGCAACGATGTTTGAACTGCTGGTGAACAAAGACGTCTGGGATGGTCTGGACGAACGCAGCCAGAAACAGATCGAAGTGGCCTGCCTTGCCAACATCACGACCAACTATGCCGAAGGCGAAGCCAAGAACTATGCCGCGATGATCGACAACGCCGAAAACAACGGCGTGAACATCAAGGTCTGGGATGCTGAAATCCTGGCGACATTCGAAGCGACATGGAACGAAGTGGCCGCCGAACTGGCTGCCGAAGATGCCTATTTCGCAGAAGTCTGGGCCGATCTTCAGGAATTCCGTGCGGGTTACAAAACATGGGGTGACACCATCTATCTGCCGCGTCCGCGCAACTGATAGACGCATCATCTGACAGATGCCGGGGCGTTCGAAAAACGCCCCGGCACACCCGACACCGATGGATTTGAAACCGGTGTCTTTTCGAATGTGAGGGGCAGGACCATGAAGACGACAGACGAGATTATTGCGATCTCGGACCCGGGAGAGGTTGGGCGTGAAAACCACAACCGCGGGGACAGGTTTATTGTTGTGATTTCAAATGTGTTTGCGTGGTTATTCCCGTTTCTGATGATCGCCATCTGCTCGCAGGTTGTGCTGCGTTATATCGGCATGAACCAGGCTTGGCTGGATGATTTCCAGTGGTGGCTGTATGGCGCGGCGGTTCTGATCGGCATCGGATATGCCGTGACCACAAATAGCCATGTGCGCGTCGATATCCTTTATGACCGTTTCCCGATCGAAAAGAAAACGCGGATCGAAATCTTTGCCCTTGCGTGGCTGTTCCTGCCCTTCATCATCCTGTGCTGGGACGTGACGCTGAGCTATGCCATCTCCTCCGTTACGGCGTGGGAAGGATCAGACAGCCCGAACGGATTGCACAATCTGTGGATCCTCAAGGTGTTCATGAACTTGAGCTTTATCTTTATAGGTATCGCAACATGGGCGGCTTATGTGCGCAATCTTTCGATCATGACGCGGCCCGTTTTGTGGAAACAGCTGCTGTTCGCCTTTCCGTCGACGATGTTCCTGATCAATCTTGTGGTCTATTATGTGCTGTGGTGGGGCGTTTACCTGACCAGTCCGGCAGACACCACAACGCGCGAGGTCGGGCGACACGCGATTTTTGATGAAGTCGAAATTGGCGCCTACGACATCAAATACACCATCATTATCACGCTGGTCCTGACGATTGCCGTGATCGCTGCTGTGCGGGTCTTTGACCGCTCTGCGCGCAGCCAAGGGTAGGACCACGCATATGTTTAGCTTTATCGGGCAGTTTCTGACCCTGAACGAGATTGCCGTGATGGCGATGTTCGGCACGTTTATCTGGATGTTGTTTCGCGGCATTCCGGTGGCCATGTCGCTTGTCGGGGTCAGCCTTGTCTTTGTGTTGATCGCCGAATTCTTCCTTGATCCGTTCCGCGGTACGTTCCGCGACATCATCGAATTCGATCGCACCGGCATCGAATACCAGAAATTGCAGGCCCTGTCGGGGCGTCTGTTTGGCAATATCGTCAAGAACCCGGTTCTGGTGGCATTGCCGATGTTCATCTTCATGGGCCTGATGCTGGATCAGTCCGGCGTGGCGCAACGGATGATGCATTCCATGCAGAAACTGTTTGGCAGTCTGCGCGGCGGCCTGTCGCTGACCGTGTTGCTGATCGGGATCATTCTGGCCGCATCAACCGGCGTGATCGGGGCGTCTGTCACCCTGTTGGGTGTGATGGCCCTGCCCGCGATGATGGCACAGAATTATTCCAAACCGATTGCCACCGGCACCATCGCAAGTGCCGGCACATTGGGTATCCTGATCCCGCCATCGATCATGCTGGTGATCATGTCGGACCAGCTGGCGATTTCCTTGGGCGATCTGTTCATGGGCGCGTTGTTTCCCGGCCTGATCCTGGGCGCGCTCTATATCATATTCATCATTATTTACGGGCTGATACGCCCGTCTGCGATGCCGCCGCCCGAACAAACCGAAGCGGTCGGCTGGCCGGTGATCAAAGAGGTGTTGCTGGCCGTTGTGCCACCGATGTTCCTGATCCTGCTGGTTCTGGGATCAATCTTTGCAGGCATCGCCACCCCCACCGAAGCGTCCGGTCTGGGCGCGCTGGGGGCCACCATTCTGGCAGCCACCAACCGCAAGCTGAACTACACCGTTCTGAAAGAAGTCAGCCGGTCGACCCTGAACACATCGGGCTACATCGTCGGTATCTTTCTGGCGGCCAACTTCTTTGCCTTTGTGCTGCGCCGCTATGGCGGAGACGAGATTGTGCAGCACATGGTTCTGTCGGCCTTTGACGATCCTTACATGACCGTTGTTTTCATCCTGTTCATCGTGTTCCTGCTGGGCTTCCTGCTGGACTGGATCGAAATCACCATCATCATCATGCCGCTGATGTTGCCAATCATTCTGGGCCTTGAACTGGCCATCCCGGGCTTTGATCAGGTGCGTGATCCGTCTGTTGTCTGGTTCGCGATCCTTGTGGCGGTGACGCTGCAAACCTCGTTCCTGACGCCACCGGTGGGTTTTGCACTGTTTTACCTCAAAGGCGTGTGCCCGCCGCAAATCTCGCTTAGCCATATCTACAAGGGCATCATTCCCTTTGTCGGATTGCAATTGCTGGGCCTGTTCATCGTGTTCGAGTTTCCACAACTCGTGACGTGGCTGCCATCGGTCGCTTACGGAGACTAAAAAGAAACCCCGCCGGAAACGGCGGGGTTTTTCTTTGGTTACGGGTACTGGCGCACTTTTGCCCGCCTAGAACATCGCAACGTCAATCTGTGCCGCGTTCAATTCGCGTTTGACGGCGGTGGCGATCTCCACCGCTTCCGGCGTGTCGCCATGCAGGCAGATCGTATCGATCCGCGTGGCGATATGTTTGCCGGATTCTGCGATGATTGCGCCTTTCTGTACCATGTTAACGATGCGTTTGGCGGCATAATCCGCATCATGGATCATCGCGCCGGGAAGGGAGCGGTCGACCAGCGTCGCATCGTCATTATAGGCGCGGTCGGCGAATATTTCAGCGGCATAGGGACAGCCCAGATCGCGCACCACGTCTTCCATCGCGGTGGTCGCCAGCACCATTATGACGATATCGGGTGCCACATCCAGCGCCGCCGTATAACAGGCGCGCGCCAGATCGGCATCGACTGACGCCATGTTAGACAAGGCACCATGCAGTTTCAGATGCCGCACCTGCCCGCCGGCGGCACGTGCCATCGCCTGCGCGGCCCCGATCTGGTATTGCACCAGATGTGCAACCTCAGCATGAGACAGATGCAGCTTGCGCCGCCCGAAACCCTGCAGATCAGCGAAACCGGGATGCGCGCCGATACCCACGCCGTTTTTAACCGCCAGCGCCATCGTTTGCGCCATTACATCAGGATCACCGGCGTGAAACCCGCATGCGATATTGGCAGAGCTGACAATATCCAGAAGGGCCGCGTCATTGCCCATCTTCCACGGACCAAAGCTTTCGCCCATATCGGCATTCAGATCGACAGATTGGCTCATTTCGGGTCCTCTTGCGTAGAAATCGGGTCATGTCCGGCGGTGACGCCGCTGATCAGTTGATAAGATAGCAGATCGGCAATGTCATGGGGATCGCGCACCAGCGGGCGGACCTGATGCGCCAGTCCGGCGGTGGCTTTTTGATCTGCCGCATAGGCCGCCAGCGCTGTTTCCATATCGATCAGCTCAAAGCGCAGCTTGGTGCCGGGGCTGGCCTGTGCCACACGCGGCAGATCACAGGGAATAACGGTGCCGATGCGGGGATAACCCCCCGTGGTCTGGCATTCCGCCAGCAGGATATAGGGTGCGCCATCACCGGTGATCTGGATATCCCCCGGTACGATCATTTCGGATACGATTTTCAACCCGGCAGATACGGTGAACGGTTCGGCATCTGCTGACAAACGTACCCCCTGCCGATTGCCGCGCGCATCGCGCTGAAAGGTGATCTGCTGGAACCGGTCCAGTTCGGCGCGGGCGAATTCTCCAGTCTGAACACTTGCCACCATACGCAAGGCGCCGCCTGAACAGCGGTCGGCCACATCCAGAACATTCCCCGTCCGGTCAGGGTGCGGATCACGACCCACAGGCAGCGTATCACCGGACGCGACAGCCTTGCCAATGCCTGCGCCAAGATGTGTGGCGCGGCTGCCCAGCAAGCTGGGCGTGTCCAGCCCCCCGCCCAGATGCAGATAGCCATACACACCGCATTTCGCCGCACCGATGCGCAGGGTCTGGCCCGGATGCAATGTATAGCTGGCGTTCATCAGGATCGGTGCGCCATCAATCGCCAGTTGCATGCGCGCCCCTGTCACCGCAAAACGCAAGGGCGCGCTTGCGGTAAAAGCCCCGCCATAACCGCCCAGTTCCAACGCCGCCAAAGCCGCTGACTGGCCCAAAAGGGCTGCACCTTCGAACAGGGCCAGACGATCCGCCGCGCCGCCCTGCGACAGGCCTTCGACCAGAAAGCCGGGGCGGCCCAGATCCTGTATCAGAACCGCGGGTCCGGCCTCGATCACGTTCAGATACACGCTCATGTGACCTCCGTGATGCGGGCCCCGCCATCGCCGGTTTCATCTTTGGCGCGGATCGCAGTCATCGTGGCCTGATCCACCGGATCGAATGTCACCTGATCGCCGGGACGCAGGGCAAAGGGCTGGTCCTGTTCCGGGCGAAAACAGCGAAAGGCGGTTTGTCCGATATGGCGCCAGCCTGTCGGTGCATCGGCGGCAAAAATGATCAGCTGCCGGATCGCCACGACCAGCGCGCCTTCGGGCACCTTGGCCGTCAGGCCGGTCTGGCGCGGAATGTCCCAATTGGGCGTCAGGCTGCCCATATAGGGCTGACCCGGCGCAAAACCGATGGTCAACACCTGAACGGTTTGCGCGGCCAGATCGTCAATCGCCGCCGCCCCGTCCAGCCCCGCCAGCGCCGCCGCCTCTTCCAGTTGCGGCCCTTCTTCAGCACCAAACACACAGGGAATGTGAAAATGCCGCCGCCCCGTGGGCAAGGGCGCGCTGTACCAGTCCTGTTCACCCAGCAGGGATTGCAGTTTTTGCTCCAGCGTTTCGTGTTTCAGATGCAGCGGATCAAAGCGCACGAACACCGACACCAGCGCGGTTGAGGTTTCTTCGACACCGTCCCACCCCTCGCGCTCAAGGCGCGCGCGCAGGGCAAGTGCCGCGCGGTTGGCGGCCTCGCTCATCCCGGCGCCGAATTGCACCAGCATGGCGGTCACACCAAGGCTGGCAATCCGCGGATAGCCGGTGTCGGGCTTATGGCGCGTGTCTGACATAAAACCTCCTGAGCAGTATGGGCGTCAGGTACATTGGCAACTGGTAGCAGCCGATAAAGATCAGCAGCGGGTCCGTGATATCAGACGGCAGGGCCACAAGAAACAGCGCCACATTGCGGTTGCCCGCGATTATGGCGACCGGCACCCGCGCGACTGTATCCGCCAGAACGGTATGGGCCAGCATCTGCATCCCGAAGTTCAGCGCAAAGGCAAGAGCCAGCCAACCGGCCAGCACAGACGGCGCACCACGGAGCGCCGGACCCAGCGCCGACATCAGCCCGACAACGATCACCGCCAGCATGATCACCGTCAATCCGTCGATTGCGGCAATCACCTGGGCGCGCGGCGCGCGAAAAAACGCCCGCCGCACGGCAAAACCGGCCCCGACAGATCCCGCGATCACCGCCATCAGCCACGCCGAAGCCGCAAATGCCGCGCCCGCATTGCCCAGCACCGGCAACAGCCAGAACACCGGCAGAACCGTCAGTGGAAAGGCGGCCGTACCCAACACCAGAAGGCGCAGGGCCGGGGCCGGATCATGGCCCAGCAAAATCGTAAAATTCGGGCTGCCGGTGATCGGGGGGGCAGACAAGGCCAGCACCACAACCAGCGCAACGGGCGTTGCCGCCAGACCAAACAGCCAGAATGCGCCAAAGGCCAGCACCGGCAGGATCACCTGATAGATCAGGACAATTCTTGCGCTTTGCCCCAACGCCCCGATCGATCCGATGGCCTGGCGTGCGCCGATCCGCAGTGCTGTCAGGAACAGCAACAGGCCGATCATTTCGGGCAGCCACGGGCGCAACATCAGCGCCACGTCAGGCAGCAACACCCCCGCGACCAACCCCAGCACAAGGCCAATCCGGCCATGGCGGGCAATATGACCCAGCATTGCAATCATGCCCTGTCTGCCCGCGTGCTACCCGTTCGGACCGGCACGCAGATTATCGGGCAGCCAAGTTGCAATCTCGGGAAAGGCGATCAGCACGAACACCATCAGTACCATGATCAGGAACATCGGGATCGCCGCCTTGGCGATAAAGCTCATCTCGTGTTCGGTCATGCCCTGCAGCACGAACAGATTGAACCCGATGGGCGGCGTGATCTGCGCCATTTCCACCACGACGACAATAAAGATGCCGAACCAGATCAGATCGATCCCCGCCTCGCGCACCATGGGTTCGACCACGGCCATCGTCAGCACGACCGATGAAATGCCATCCAGAAAACAGCCCAGAATGATGTAGAACACCAGCAAAACCATCAGCAATTCAAATCGCGTCAATTCCAGCGTGGCAATCAGATCAGCCAAGCCGCGCGGCAGACCGGTGAACCCCATCGACAGCGACAAAAACGCGGCCCCTGCAAGGATCAGGGCAATCATCGCGCTGGTGCGGGTGGCCCCCATCAGGCTTTCGGTGAAGGTGCGCCACGACAGCGATCCCTGCCCCGCCGCCAGCAGCAGCGATCCGATGACACCGAACGCGGCCGCTTCGGTCGCGGTGGCGATGCCCAGATACATCGACCCGATCACAACAGTGATCAGCAGGATCACCGGAATCAGGAACCGGGAATTGGATACTTTCTGCGCAAAGGTCATCTTGGGTTCCACCGCCGGATTCCAGCGTTTGGACACGGTCGCATAGATCGCCACATAGGCCATGAACATCGACGCCAGAAACAACCCCGGCAGGATACCGGCAAAGAACAGTTTGGTGATGCTTTCATTGATGGTGACACCGTAGACGATCAGCGTCAGCGATGGCGGGATCATCAGGCCAAGTGTGGCCGCACCGGCCAATGTGCCAATCACCATGGTTTCGGGATATTCCCGTTTGCGCAATTCGGGGATCGACATTTTGCCGACCGTGGTCAGCGTGGCTGCCGATGATCCCGATACGGCGGCAAATACGGTACAGCCAACGATATTGGTGTGCACCAGCCCGCCGGGCAGGCGCGCCAGCCACGGGCTAAGGCCGCGAAACATGTCTTCGGACAATCGTGTCCGATAAAGAATTTCGCCCATCCAGATAAACATGGGCAGCGCCGTCAGGGTCCAAGACGAAGATGCCGACCAGATCGTTGTGGCCATCGTATCGCCCACGGGGCGGGTGGTGAACAGTTCCATTCCTACAAAGGCCACCCCCATCAGCGCCAGACCGACCCAGACACCGGACCCCAGCAGAGTGAACAGAACGAAGAGAAACAGAATGATGATATAGGTTTCCTGCATTTCTATTCTCCGTGGCTTTGATCGGCCAGATCACGGACAATGCCGTGTTTGCCGGTGAAAATCAGTTGCAACAGGTGATCGGTCAGCGCGATCGCGAGAATGATCGCGCCGATCAGCATCGGCATTTGCGGTATCCACAAGGGCGTCGCATCCTGGCCCTGGCTGACATCGTTGAATTTGATCGCAAAGCCGATCAGGCGCCAAGAGTAATAGGCGACATACCACGCCACCGCCGTGCCGATGGTGAAACACCAGATTTCAAGAATACGGTTCGCCCGCGGTCCGACCACGTTCAACAGGATGGACACGCGGATATGCGACCCCTTGTTCAGCGCGCTGGCAAAGGCCAGAAAGGACGCCGCTGCCATCGCATAACCGGCATAATCAGGCGCGCCCGGAAACACTTCTCCGGTCCAGCGGGCCAGCATCTGCACCACGATCAACAGCAGAATGGCCACCAGACTACAGGCTGCCAGAACGCCGGACAGCGCATATAGGAAATCAAGCGTGCGTCGCAGCCCGCGCATGAATGTCATTGGAATGTCCCCCGAGGTTCAAGCATTTGGGGCGGTCCCTTTGGAACCGCCCGCTTTTGGTTTTCTTCTTAGTTGTTGAAGGCATCGACGATGGCCTGCCCATCCTCGCCCGCCGCCTCAAGCCATTCGGCTGTCATGGTTTTGCCGATTTCCTTCAATTCGTTGACAAGGGTTTCCCCCGCCGGACCAACTGTCATGCCCCCTTCGGCCAGACCGTCCATGGTGAATTGTGTGTAGGCCTTGGACGCTTCCAGACCTTCGGCTGTCGCCGTTGCCGCGCATTCGGTGATGACGGCCTTGTTGGCGTCACTGACACCGGCCCAGGCATCGTTGTTCACCATGACGTGGTTATAGGGAAGCCAGGCGTCGACCTCGTAGAAGTGCGTCAGGCTTTCCCAGACCTTGCGGTCATAGCCCGTCGCCCCGGATGAGATCATCGATTCCGCAACGCCGGTTGCAAAAGCCTGCGAAATTTCGGCGGCTTCGATGGTCACGGGCAACATGCCTGTCAGTTCGGCCAGACGCGCGGTGGCGTTGTTGTAGGAGCGGAACTTGATACCTTCCATATCGGCAACAGAATTGACCTCTTTCTTGAAATAGAGCCCCTGTGGCGGCCATGGCACGGAATAGAGAATGGTCAGGTTCTGATCGGCCAGAATTTTATCAAGCGCCGGTTTCGCGGCATCGTAAAGTTTGCCTGACGCATCAAATGACGTGGCAAGGAACGGCACGCTGTCAAAGCCGAACACGGCGTTTTCGTTCTGGTGGCCCGACAACAGGCGTTCGCCGATCGGAACCTGACCGGTCTGGATCGCGCGTTTGATGTCGGCACCCTTGAACAGGGAACCCGAAGGATGGGTCACGATCTCGATCTCGCCACCGGTGCCGGCGGTGACACATTCTCCGAATTTGGCGGCGTTTTCGGAATGGAAATTGGTTGCTGAATAGGCCAGCGGCATGTCCCATGTTTCGGCCATCGCGGCAGTGGCTGTCAGCGCTGAGGCTGCCATCAACGCGGCTGTTGTTTTCACTGTTTTCATTTGGTCGTTCTCCCTTTGGGTGTTGGTTTTTCGGGTTTTCTCGGTCTTGTTATGCGTCAAATCTTTGCGGCGCGTAGGGTTGCAAGTCAATGTTGGGGCTACGCCCTGTCAGGATATCGGCCACCAGACGCCCGGTTTTTGGCCCCCCGGTCAAACCGATGTGATGGTGGCCAAAGGCGGTATAAACGCCTTTGGTGCCGATTTCGCCGATCAGGGGCAGGCTGTCGCTGGGGGCTGGCCGGTGGCCCAGCCATTCCACTTCTGAAGTGGCTGTCAGGTTGGGAAAGATGCGCGCCACCTGACGACGCAGCAGGGCCAGCGGTGCCTTGGACGGGCCGGCCTTCAGTCCGCCGAATTCAACAATTCCGGCACAGCGCAAACCCGCAGCCATCGGGGTGGCGACGAATTTTCCGCTGGCCACCATCGTCGGCGCCCGGGGGCCACCATTCGCGCCCTCGTAAACAATGTGATAGCCGCGTTCGGTTTCCAGCGGGATATTCAGGCCAAGCTTGGCCATCAGCGGTTTTGACCAGACGCCCGAGGCCAGCACCGCCCGGTCACAGGGCATCGCCCCCTGATCCGTCAGCACGGCCGAAATCCGTCCGTCTTCGAATTCGAAATCCAGAACGTCGGCCTGCCGGACCTGCCCGCCCATATCGGTAAATGCCTGCGCCAGCGCCGCCACATAGCCGCCGGGATCGCGGATGAAGCCGTGGTCTTTCATCAAGGCAAGGCAGGTGATGTCGGGCGACAGGTTCGGATCATATTCCTGCACGTCGCGCCCTGTGATCAGAACCGGTTCAAAGCCCGCCCGGGCGCGCAAGGCCCAAGTGTAGCTGTCGGCCTCAAACGCGGCCTTGTCGGCATAGGCGAAATTGTAATCGCTGTCGGTTATCCAGTCTTTTGCCAGCGTTCCCTGCGCCAGCGCCTTGTGCTGGTCAACGGTGTCCGCGACAATCGGGGTCAGTCCGGCAGCGATGCGTCTTGTGTCTGCGTCATTGGCGTGCGCCATGTACTTGCGCAACCACGGCATCAGTCTGGGCAGATATCCCCAGCGCAGGAACAGCGGAAATTCTGGGTTCATCAACAATCCAGGTGCCTTGCCGATCAGGCCGGGTGCGGTGACGGGCACCATGGAACAGGCCGCCAATACACCTGCATTGCCATAGGATGTGCCCTGCCCCGGGGCGGCGCGATCCACCAAAGTGACGTTCACATCATACCGGCGCAACCAGATGGCGGTTGAAACGCCAACGATGCCTGCCCCGATGATGATCACGTGTTCCGTCACTGGAATTGCCCCCCGCAATGCCGATCGTGCCCCTACACTGACCGGATTCGATCACAAGTCAACAATTTGTTGACAATTTATCGACAAGTTGGATTATAAGACATGACTGATCATACCCTTGGACCCATTGTTTCGTCTGCGCACCTGGCCACAGGTGCCTTTCCCGAACTGTCGGAATTCGAATTCGGCCTGATCCTTGCGGGTAATGCGTTCAACCGGTGGGTTGTGCGCGCCATGTCCGCCGCGGGGTATCCGGATCTTTCCGCGCTTGAGGTTCTGGTGCTGCACACGATCCGCCACCGCGACCGCGCCAAGAAACTGGCCGATATCTGCCACGTGCTGAACATCGAAGACACCCATACCGTGAACTATGCCTTGAAAAAGCTGATCAAGGCGGGGCTGGTTCAGGATGTGCGCAAGGGCAAGGAAAAATCGGTAATGCCGACAGAAACCGGCCGTGCCGCCTGTGACCGGTACCGCGAAATCCGCGAGGCGCTGTTGCTGCGCGCGCTTGGCGATCTGGGCGTGGACCCCGACCGCGTCAGCGATCTGTCGGCCCTTTTGCGCCTGATGTCAGGGCAATACGATCAGGCATCACGGGCGGCGACCGCCTATTAGGCCACCCAGCCCCACAACATGAACAGTTGATATTTCGCCGGTTCCGGTTTTCCATGCGCGGCGCACCATCGGGCACGAAAGGCTGAACCGGATGACAACATTTTTAGGCGGCAAAACCATTTACGGGGCCAGTCTGGGTATCCTGATGCTCGACACCCGTTTTCCCCGAATTCCGGGCGATACGGGCAACGCACAGACATGGCCGTTTCCGGTGCAGTATCGCATCGTGCGCGATGCCAGCCCTGAAAACGTCGTTCTGAAAGACCCCGGCGCCCTCTTGGACCGGTTCATCGTTGCGGGGCGCGAACTGGTGGACAGCGGCTGCGACGGGATCACGACGACCTGCGGGTTTCTGTCACTGCTTCAGAGCGAACTGTCTGCGGCGCTGGACGTTCCCGTGGCCACATCATCGCTGATGCAGGTGCCCATGGTGGCGGCCACCCTACCCCCCGGAAAACGCGTCGGCATCCTGACGATTTCACCCGACACGCTGACACCGGCCCATCTGAAGGCAGCCAATGTCGCACCCGACACGCCGGTGATGGGAACCGCCCCCGACACACAATTCGCGCGCGCCATTTTACGGGATTTGCCGGAAATGGATTTCGCCCAGTGCCGCGAAGACCTGTGTACGGCGGCGTTGAACCTGACAGGGGCGCACCCCGATCTGGGGGCCATTGTGCTGGAATGCACCAACATGGTGCCCTACGCCGATGACATCCGCCGCCTGACGGGCCTGCCGGTCTATTCGATCTACAGTTTTGCCTGCTGGTTTCAGGCCGGCCTGATCCCGCGCAGCTTTCCGCTGAACCTTACGGATGCGCGCCCGCGTTAAAGTGCCTTGCGCGCGATCAGGGTCGCCAGATCAAGGATTACACGCGCGCGCGCCTGCGCGATGGCATCCGGCCCTGCCGCAACATCATAAGGAACGTCCAGACGGAACAGGCCAGAGCGTTCGCGCCCGCTTTCGGAAGAGACAAAATACTGCCCCGAGGTGCGAAACACGCCGTTTGCGCCGGCCAGCAGATCTTCGAACCGCACATCCACCGTTGCGGCGGGGCGTGCATCAAAGGGCCATGGTTCCGGTGCCACCCGCGCACCGGTCAGTTCCGCCAGATTGCGGCTAAGTCCCAGCGTGATGGCGCGTTCGGGCACGTCAGCCCAACGCGCGCTTGTTGCACTGGCCAGCACGCCATCCGCACCCTGCCCGTAAATTTCTTCTGATGCGGCATAGGTTGGCAGGGACACCGCGCGCACCTCGACCGAGCGGAACGCAATGTTTACACGTTCGGTCACCGGTGCGGGCGGAACCTGAACAAAGGTTGTGGGTGTCGAACAGGCCGACAGGACGGTAGCAACACAAAGGGCCGCGGCAAGTGTTCTAAACATCATGGATCAGCGTCCTATCAAAAGCGAATTGGGGTTGCGTTCAATGGTACGGGCAAGGGATTCAAACGCCTTGGCGGCTGAATTGATCTCGCGCAGGGCGGCGCGGGCATCGCGGTTCAGCGCCGAGTTTTCATCGTAATCCGCCAGTGTCGTGCTCAACTGCGTCAGCACTTGCGACATGCGATCCATCATCGCCGGCAGATCCTGTACCGAAACGGCCACCGCATCCGCCGCCGCCTGCGCCGAGGCCAGAGCCTTGTTGGCATTGTCGATCGCGCCGCCTTCGCGCAATTCGGCCAATGTTGCCTCGACCTCGACAAGGGCGGCCGTCAGCGCAGCAGGCAAGCCGGCGGTGTCTTCGGATCCGATCAGCGCCTCGGCCGCATCAACAAGGTCTGTCACCTCGCTGACCAGTTCTTCCAGCTTGAGGTTCTCGGCCTTGGCGGCGACAGCCTCGATCCGTGACATCAGGGCGGGCGCACCGGCCACGGCGGTTTCCACGCTGCCAGCGGCGGCCGCGGCTGCATCAACAGCCGCCAGCAACCGCTCGACCGTTTCTTGCGCTTCGATCTGCGCCATCAGGGTTTCAAGACGTTCCAGTGTGGCGGACAATTGCACCGGCACCTGTTGCATTGCGTCCGACCCGACAAAACTACGCGCATCCCCCAACAGCGCGCGCAATTCGGCGGGCGCGCCCTGCAGGTCTTCGTTGGCGATCAACCCTTTGGTGGCATCCAGAAAATCAATGGCACTGGCCAGCAATTCTTCGATCGGCAGGTTGTTGATCCGGGTCAGGACGCCTTCGGCAGTGGCGGCAACATCCGACAGGTTGCCTTCGACACTGGGCAGGACCGGAAACGGTTCGGCCGTGGTGTCGATCCGCGCCTCGGGCATGTCATCAAGCGCAACCAGTTCCACCTTCAACCCGCCTGTCAAAAGACTGGCGCTGGCCAGACGCGTGCGCAAACCGGACCGCACCTGTTCCTGCAGGAACGCCAGCGCGGCACGCGCATCCGCATCGCCGGGCAGGCCCAGTTTGGCAGGCTGGATCGACAGCGTGGCGTTCAATTGAACCTCGCGTCTTCCCGTTTCATCGCGACTGACGGTGCCGGCAAGGCTGCTGACCTCACCGATCCGGATGCCTTGCAGTTCAACAGGTGATCCGACGGTCAGGCCCGCGACATTGTCGCGAAACACCACTGTCAGCAAAAGCGCGTCAACCTCGCCCGCATTGAAGATGCTTTCTCTTGCGTCCGACTCTTCTGCATAGACCTGAAACACCGCGCCATCCTGCACCGTTTCGCCGCCTGACACGATGGTATCAAATGTGATCCCGCCCGACACCAGTGACGCAAGCGAGGAAAAGTTGATTTCCGCGCCGCTCGTCGACAGTGACAGATCAAAGCCTGATGCATCCCAGAACCGCGTTGCATCGGTGATCAAAAGGTGGTGCGGTTCATAAATGATCGCTTCGGCCACGGCCAAGCCGCTGCGCGGTGACACGCGCGCACGCCCCACACGGCCCACTTCGATGCCGCGATACAGGATTGGGGCGTTGTCTGTCAGGCTGCTGTTGGCCGTTGTGCGCAGGGCGATCTGTAACCCAACCTCGCCCGGGCGGATCAGGGGTGTTTCGTTCAGGCCGCGAAACTGCGTTTGCGGCGTGTTTATCGTGCTGTCCCATGACCCTTCGATGAAAACACCGCTTAGCACTGTGTCCAGTCCTGTCACGCCGCGCGCCGTCACTTCGGGGCGCACCACCCAGAACTGTGATCCGGCATCGACAAACGGGGCAATATCCTTGTCCAGCCGGACAGAGAACACGACCGCGCCCAGCCCGTCGGAAAAGCGCACCTTTTCGACGACACCGACCGTCACATCGCGATAGCGTAATTCGGTGGTGCCCGCCGTCACCCCGGCACCGCTTTCAAATTCGATCTCGATCAGAGGGCCGCGATCCACGTAGGTTTGCCATGCCACCCCCAACGCGATGAGCAGCGCCAGAAACGGCAATATCCACACAATCGAGGCGCGTTGCCACAACGCGCGCCGGGCCGGTTCGGTCAAGGGTTCTGGCGGCATTTGGGTCATTTAGGACCAGATCCTTTCTGCGCGTCCGGTTCAAGATCCCAGATCAGACGGGAATCAAAGCTTTGTGCCGACAGCATCGTGAAAATCACCGACAAGGCAAAAAATAGGCTGGCTGGTCCCGGTGTGACGGATGCCAGCGTATTCAATTGAACCAGCGACGACAGAATGGCAACGACAAACACGTCGATCATCGACCAACGCCCGATGTATTCGACAATTTCATACAAGGCGTGGCGCTGCGGTTGAGGCACCAGTGATCGTCGCTGCACGCTGGTTGCCAGAAAGGCGATGGCCAGAAACTTGCCGATCGGAATAACGACGCTGGCCACAATGATGACTAGCGAAATACCGTATGATCCGTGTTCGAACAACGTGACCGCCCCGCCGACAATCGTGTCTTCGCTGGTCAGAAACAGGGTTCGGGTGCTTAACATGGGAAACATGTTTGCCGGAATATAGCAGATCAGCCCGATCAGCCACCACGCCCACACCCGTTGCAACGACATCGGATCGCGGGCCGTTAACGGCGCACCGCAGCGGGCGCAGTCACGGGTGCCCGCGCGCCAGACATGGCTGCAGTTCTGACATCCGATTACGCCCAGTTCGCGGGCGGTTACGATGTCCGGGGCTGTTCCAGCGCGTTCCATACCGACCACCTGCACATAAACGTATCCTGCACCACGACCAAAACCACCAGCACTGCAAACATCCAGAAGGCAGGGCCAAGCGCCACATCAGCGATATCACTGATCTTGATCAGCGATACGGCACATCCCAGCACGAAAATTTCCGCCATTGACCAGGGTCGCAACCGTTCAGACACCTGAAACGCGGTCTTGGCATTGCGCGCCGGGGGACGATCAAACACCAGCGGGGCCAGCACATAGATCACCAGCATCATCCGCATCATCGGAATGAACAGGATCATCGCAGCCGTCAGCAATGACACGACAAACAGCGGCCCGCCCTGAAACGCCAGCGCGGCATCCAGTATAGATACCTGATTGTGCGCGCCCGCTGCATCAATGGACATGAACGGAAACACCGCTGCCGCAAAAATCAGGATCACAACCGCCAGCGAAACTGTTATGATATGCATTCCGGCACGCCTGCGCGGCGCGATCAGCACCGTGTGACAACGCGTACAAACCGAGCGTTCGCCTTTTTCGGGAACATGCACGGTAAAGACAGCGTCGCAGCTGGGGCATACGATCAGGTTTGCGGGGTCAAGCCCGTCGCCGTCCTTGGAAAAATGCGCGTTTCTCATCCTGGGTTTCATACGCGATAGACCCTGGAATGGACAGATGGTTTGCGCAGGCGCATCGTGCAAAAATTCACATTGCCTCTTGAAGTTTCAAGGCGGGGCCGCTTCTTTGAAGAAAGGGAAATTTGGACCGGAATGAGAATAGCCAGCTACAATATCCGAAAATCCGTGGGGCTGGACTGGCGTCGCGATCCCGACCGGATTGTTGATGTTCTTTCCGAAATCGACGCCGATGTCGTGGTGCTGCAAGAGGCGGACAAACGCACAGGTTCGCGCGCAGGCACATTGCCCGCCGAACGGTTGATCCGCGAATGCGGCTATGAATTCGCCGATGTATCCACGCGCGTCGACAGCCACGGGTGGCACGGCAACGCCATCCTGTATCGCCCGCCCTTTCTGCTGTCGCAGACCCAGCGTCTGATCCTGCCGTCGATCGAACCGCGCGGCGCCGTTGCCGCAACATTCACCCATCCCGATGCAGGCGAACTGCGCGTCATCGGCACACATCTGGCGCTGTCGGGCGGCATGCGCGCCAAACAGGTCAAGGCATTGCGCACCCATATCCATGACAGCCCGATGCCAACGGTCGTGGCAGCCGATTTCAACGAATGGAAAACCTACGGGCGTGTTTTCGAAGGTTTTGGCCCTGATTTCGACGTCGTGATTCCGGGGCGCAGTTTTCACAGCGCGCGCCCCATCGCGGCATTGGACCGGTTTGTATTTTACAGCTTTACGCAATCGGTATCGGCGGGTGTGCACACGTCGCCGCTGGCGCGCCGGGCGTCGGATCATTTGCCGGTCTATGTTGATATCGATCTGACAAAGATCGAACGGCAAACCCGGGCGGATGCTGCGGTATGATCGTTACCTTTGTGGTCCTTGCGCATTTTCTGATTGTGACCGCGTTTACCATTCGCATTCTGCTGCGCGATGATCTGGTGCCGACCACCCGCCTTGCTTGGTTTATCGTGCTGATGCTGCTGCCCTATGTCGGCACCCTCGTCTATTTTCTGTTCGGAGAGGTCAATCTGGGCAAAACCGCCGATACGCGCCACACCCGCATTTTCGATCAGATCCGGAAAAAAGCATCCAGCGCCATCGGCACGGACAGCGTCGCAAATACCACGATTGCATCGCCCTACCGCCCGGCCTTTCACTATGCGGCGTCGATCAACGGGTTCCAGACCGTCGCGGGCAACACGGCCGAAGTGATGCAGGATGCCGCGCACACCCGACGGCGCATGATCGCCGACATTGATGGCGCGCGCGATCATGTACATGTGCTGTATTACATCTGGCTGAACGACGAGACCGGCACCGAAATGGGCAAGGCCCTGATCCGCGCGGCGCAACGGGGTGTCACCTGCCGCGCGATTGCCGATGGCATGGGCTCGCGTGCGATGATCCATTCGCCGCTTTGGCGCGAAATGAAAGAGGCAGGCGTTCACCTTGCCATCGCCCTGCCCTTTCGCAATGTGTTCCGCACCATGATCACAAGCCGGCTGGATCTGCGCAACCACCGCAAGATCACGGTGATTGACGGCGCAATCGGATATTGCGGCAGCCAGAACTGTGCGGATCCCGAATTTCGGGTCAAACCGAAATACGCGCCGTGGGTGGATATCATGCTGCGGTTTCAGGGGCCGGTCGTGGCGCAGAACCAGTTGCTGTTCGCAAGCGACTGGATGCAGGCCACAGATGCCAGTTTCGACATTTTTACATGGGACACGACTGCCCATGCTGACGGGTTTGCGGCCGTGGCAATGGGGGACGGCCCGACAGAACGCATGGGTGCAACGCCGCAACTGTTTGCAACGCTGATCAATTGCGCGCGGGATCACATTACCCTCACCACCCCGTATTTCGTGCCGGACGCCACCGTTTTCGAGGCCCTGTGCAGCGCGGCCCATCGCGGTGTGCGCGTCACCCTGATCTTTCCCGAAAAAAACGATTCATGGATCGTCGCGGCAGCCAGCCGAAGTTATTACAAGAAACTGCTTGCCGCAGGCGCGCGTATCCATGAATTCAAGGGCGGGTTGCTGCACGCCAAAACCCTGACGGTGGACGATGGTATCAGCCTGATCGGATCTTCGAATCTGGACCTGCGCAGTTTCGATCTGAACTATGAAAACAACATTCTGCTACAGGACAGTGCCATTACCGCCGATATCATGACCCGCCAGTCCCACTATCTGTCGCAATCGGACGAAGTGCGCCTGAGTGACGTTCTGAACTGGTCCTATCACAACCGGATCTGGAATAACGTGATCGCGACCATCGGGCCGATCCTGTAGGTCAGCACCGCACGGCACCGCGCCTAGCTGTCGGCATCGACCTCTTCCTTGCCGATACCCTGAATAAGCCGCGTTTCCAGCAATTGCCCGTTGCGATAGAGGATCGGATAGGCCACGGCGGAAATATGACTGTTGAATTCGCGCAGGGCACTGACGGTTTCCAGATGGATATCGCTGGATTCAAAGCTGATTTGCGCGCCTGCGCTTAGCCTTTGCAGATGGCGCTTGCGGCTTTTGCGCTCCATCCGCGTCATTTCGCTTTTCTCTTCCAGCAACAGGCGCGCGCTTTCCACATCGTCTGAAATCAGCACATTGGATGCCAGCGCCATGTTGGCCATGATGCGGTCGTGGATCGTTTCCAGCTCGTCCGCGCCTGCCTTGGAGAACCGGATGCTCTGATCGGCCTTTTCGCGCGCCATCGGCAACAGGCGTTTGACGATGATGTCACCGGCGGTTTCAATCGCAATGGCATATTCGGTCAGTTCGCGCGCGTGTTTCTGATCGTATTTGCGCATCTTTTCGGCATTCATTGCTGCGGTGTAACGCCGGATATCATCCAGCGCCGTGTTCACGATACTGTCCTGCGCCTTGATCGCCGAAGATACATCCTTGTCGTAATGCGAATAGAGATCCATGACAGGGCGCATCATGCCTTCGACCACCTGGGCCATACGCAACACTTCGCGCTTCATCGTCGACAAGGCCAGTTGCGGGCGATCCAGAACGGAATTATCCAGCACACTGATATTGCGGTTCAGGACATCCTGTGTTTGCAGGTCATGATCGGGCAGCAGCCTTTGCAGCGGGCCAGCCAGCAACGTGCAGAACGGCAAGGCGCACAACAGGGCAATGTTGAACAGGATATGCAAATAGACCAGCGTTTGCGCCGGGCGGATATCTTCGAAATACGGCAGGACCGGCAGCTTGTTCACCAACAGCAGCGCGATAACGGCACCGCTGCCGCGCAGCATCAGATTGGCCATCGGAATACGGCGTGACAGTGCCGACATGCCCCGCGTCAGCCACACAGGGATCAGCGCACTGCCCAGATTGGCCCCCAGCACCAGCGAAATGCCCGCCTCTACCGGAATGGCCCCGATCGAAACAAGGGTGACACACATCAGGATCACCGCAACGCTTGAATGCATGACAAATGCCAGCGCGCCGCCGACGATAAAGGCGGTGACAAAATCCCGCTCCAGATATCCGGCAAGCGATGGCAGAAAAGCACTGTCGCGGATCGGCTCCATCGTTTCGCGCAAGAACCGCAGCGAAATCAGGATAAACGCGATCCCCATGATGATCCTGCCCGCCTGTTTCAGCTTGCGCCCCTCGGACTTGATGAAAAAACCGCCCCCCAGCGCCAGCAGGATCGGCATCAGCCATTCCAGATCAAAGGACAGCACCTGGATCAGCAGGGCCGAACCGACATCGGCGCCCAACACCATCGCCAGCCCTGCACCGAACGGAATGGTGCCAGTGCCCGCAAACCCCGACACCAGCAGGGCCACAGCCGCAGAGCTTTGCAGGACAATCGCCAGAACGACACCCGTTCCGGCAGACCGAAGCGGGTTCTGGGTTTGCGTCACCGCACGGCGGAACGATGCCCCAAAGGCACGTTCGATGCCCGTGCGCACCATGCGCACCGCAAACAGCAACAACATGGTTGCCCCCGCCAGATGCACAAGAAACCAGAGAATGGTCATGGCCGCGCGCCCCGCAGTAGCGTCAGCATCTGGTCGTGCAACTCCGGTGTGGCACTGGCGACAATCGCGCCCTCATAATCGGCGCGCGGGATGTTGCCCTGCCAGTCGGTCAGGCAGCCACCTGCGGCTTCGATCACAGGGCGCAGGGCCAGAAAATCATAGGGCTTCAGATCGTAATCCAACACGACATCCACGTGCCCCGAAGCCAACAGCGCATGCGGATAGCAATCATAGGACAGGCGCCTTGTCTTGCCCGTACGCATCAGCACCGCGAACAGATCGGGGTGATCAGCGAATATCTTGTCGCCTTCGTTGATATAGATAATGGCATGATCCAGCATGGCTTGCGATGACACGCGGATCGGCGCCCCATTCAGCGTGGCGCCCTGCCCGCTGGCTCCGACATAGGTTTCATCCAAGGCCGGCATCGCGATCACGCCAACCTGCGGCGCGCCATCATGCAGATAGGCCAGCAGGAACCCGAACAGCGGATGCCCCGAGATAAACGATCTGGTGCCGTCGATCGGGTCCACGACCCAAAGGTCGGGATGGTCTGTCCTCTCTTGCCCGTGCTCTTCGCCCAGAATGCCGTGATCGGGATGGCGTCGTGCAATTTCCGCGCGCACCAACGCCTCGACAGACTTGTCGGCATGGGTGACGGGGCTGTCATCCGATTTGAATTCAACACCGATCTGCTTGCGGAAAAACCCCAGTGCGGCCTTCGATGCCAAGGCCGAAATTTCGGTACAATCTTTAACGATATCTGTTGTCATTACATCAACGCACTTTTGTCCACGTGAACAGTTTTGATGCCCCATTCACTGAATTTCTTGCGATAGACCGGCGCAAGCGGTCGGTCTGTCACGAAACTGTCGATCTGTTCGGGCGGGCACACAATCAGCGGCGCGCTTTGGCCAAATTTCAGATGGTCGGCGACAACGATACAGTGGCGGGTGCGCGCCACGACATCCTGCGCAATCGCGGCCTCCTGCGCGCCCAGCAGGAAAAACCCGCCTTTAGCATCAATCCCGTCAACGCTGAGAACGGCAAAATCGAAATAGAACTTTTGCAGAAATGCCGATGTGTCCGCGCCGAACGCGCCCCGTTCGGTCCGGCGCAATTCGCCACCGGCCAAGAATACCCTGTTGTCGTTCTGGTTCAGCATGGCCTGCGCCACATTCAGCGAATTGGTCACAACCGTCAGTTTGCGATGCTTGTGCAGCGCATTGGCAACAAATGCCGTCGTCGATCCGACATCGAGGAACACACAGGCCCCATCCGGGATCAGATCGGCGGCAGCCTGCGCGATCTTGCGTTTTTCCGTTGATCGCTGCCCCAGACGTGACAGCACACTGCTTTCCGCCTCGGCATTAGCCAGAAACACACCGCCATGCACGCGCCGTACCAGATCGGCCTTGGCCAACGCCTTGGAGGTGCGGCGAATGGTTTCTTCGGACACGCCCAGAACCTCGGCCAGATTGGCGATCCGCGCGGAACCACCGACGCGGCGCAACGCATCAAGCAGTTCAATCTCGCGATGGGTCGAGCGATCATTGCGTTGTTTGGGCATTTTGGCTCCTTAAACACCCATAAAGCCACAAACAGACAGGGCAGTCGATCCGGTTTTGTGTTTTATTGTGGTTTTTTAATGAAAATTGCAGATTTAGCACAAAATCCCACACCGCCTTAGCGCTGTCCTGCAATCGCAATCAGAACGATGCCAGCCGCAACGACACAGGCTGCGATCAATCGCGGACGGCGCGGCCCTTCCTTGAACCAGACCACTCCGATCAGCGCAGCAAAGATAACCGATGTTTCCCGCAAGGCCGAAACGATGCCCAGCGGTGCAAGCGTCTTGGCGTAAAGCACCAGCGCATAAGCCAACCCGGAAATAACGCCACCTGCAATTCCCAGAACGATCGTTTGCCGGCTCATCGCGCGCACCCTGTCGCGGCGGCTGGCAAAGATGTAGACGGCAACGATGATTTCCGCGACGAACAGCCACCCGATATAGCCCAGCACGCTTCCTGACAGGCGCACACCGACACCGTCCACAATGGAATAGGAAGCAATCGCCATCGCGGTACCCACAGCCGCCGCCAACCCCAATATCGGCAGGCCAGAGCGGAACACGCCACGCGTCAGCACCATGATGCCCAAGGACACACAGAAAATGCCGCCCCACGCCACCAGCGGCAACCGTTCACCGACAAATACCTGTGCCCCAAGCGCGATCAGTACCGGCGCAAGCCCGCGCGCAATCGGGTACACCATGCTTAGATCGCCCACACGGTAGGCGACATTCAACAGATAGTAATAAACCCAGTGGATCACCGTAGACGCGATGATGAACGGAATCGCTGCGCCCGACACGGCTGGTGAAAACGCGACCATCGCAATTCCGGGGATCACATGCCCAAGTGCGATCAGGCCCAGAACAATCGTCTTGTCCGTCGCCCCCTTGACCACCGCATTCCAGAAGGCGTGCAGAAAGGCCGCAAACAGGACGATGCCAAAGGTTGCAACGCTCAAGCGGTTTGTCCGGTGATCGCCGCCTCGACGATACCCATCGCCCGTTCCAGATCGTCACGGGCAATGGTCAGTGGCGGAGACAGTGTCAGCACACAGCCCTGACTGATCTTGAAACTCAATCCCGCCTCAAGGCACTGATAATAGATCCGTTCCGCCAGATCATGGCCCGGTTCCTTGGTTTCGCGGTTGGTCACGATTTCCACCCCGAACATCAGCCCCCTGCCCCTTATGTCCCCCACAATCGGGCAGTCGGCCAGTGCGGTTTGCAACCGTTCCATCGCATAGGCGCCAAGTTCGGCAGAGCGTTCTACCAGATTTTCGTCTTCGATGATCTGCAAGGTGGTCAGCGCGGCACGGCTGGTCACCGGGTTCTTTTCGTGGGTGTAGTGGCCGATCGCGAAATCGCCGCACACATCCAGCGCAGGCGTTGTGATACAGGCAGCAATTGGCAGGATACCGCCCCCCAGCGCCTTGCCGATGGTGACGATATCAGGCTGGATTTCATCATGCTCAAAGGCAAACATTTTGCCGGTCTTTCCCAGACCCGTCGGGATTTCATCCAGGATCAGCAATGCACCGTGGCGCGTGCACGCCTCGCGCACCGCTTTCCAGAAACCGGGCGGCGGGACATAAGGCACGGCGCGCATTGGTTCGGCGATCACCGCCGCCACGTCGCCTTCGCGTTCCAGAACATATTCGACCATTTTGGCGCAGGCCAGTCCGCACACATCGGGCCCTGCGTGGTTGTAAGGGCAGCGGTAGCAGGCAAAAGGCGCCACGTGTTCCGCCCCCGGCACCAGCGGCCCCGCGATATGCGACCTGAACGTTGCCTCGCCCCCGACCGAGGCCGAACCGAACCCCGCCCCGTGAAACGCATCCCAGAACGACACGGTCTTGAACCGCCCCGTAGCGGCGCGCGCGATCTTCAACGCAACTTCGTTGGCGTCCGACCCTCCGGTGGTAAACAGGCATTTCGACAAATCGCCGGGGCTGATCGCGGCCAGCTTTTCGGCAAGTTCCACCGCCGGATCGCAGGTAAACCGGCGCGGCGCAAACGGCAGATCATCCAGTTGCGCCTTGATGGCCGCCACCAGTCGCGGATGGCCATAACCGATATGATGTACCGAATTTCCGTGGAAATCCATGTACCTGCGCCCGTCTTTGTCTTCGATCCAGATGCCTTCGGCCTTGGCGATGGTGCTGACGCAGGGGCTGGACAGGCTTTGATGCAAAAACGCACCCGCATCGCGTTTTAACAGCGGCGCCGAGTTTGGCCCGATGGATTTATCCAGCCAGCGCTGGCGCAGGACCGACGTATTGGATTCGCCTTCGGTGTGAAATGCCGGCTTGCTCACATGCTTGTCCCGTTCGGAAAAATGAGCGGCGGGGGAATGCCCCCGCCAGTTGGGGAAAATCCAGTGTCTAGCGCGGCCATGGCAACGAATAGGTCTTCACGTTGGTGAAGAACTTCATCGCTTCCAACACGCCTTCCTTGACGCCGTTGCCGCTGTCCTTGATGCCGCCAAAGGGCGACATTTCGATGCGGTATCCGGGCTGTTCCCAAATATTGCAGGTGCCGACATCCAGACCGTTTACATAGGCAATCGCACGGTGCAGATCGTTGGTGCACACGCCCGAGGACAGGCCGAATTCCGTACTGTTGGAAATCGCCATCACCTCTTCGTCATTGTCGGGCACGCGCACGATCGGCACCACGGGGCCAAAGGTTTCTTCCATCACCAGTTCGCTGTTATGGGGAACGTGATCCACCACAATCGGCGGCAGCAGTGCACCCTGACGGCCCGGATGATACAGGATTTTCGCGCCCGCCTTTTCCGCATCAAAGACGCGGCGTTCAAAGGTTTCAGCGGCCTGCGCGTGGATCACGCAGCCCAGTTGCGTATCCGGGTCCATCGGATCGCCGAATTTGATCGCCTTGGCCTTTTCCAGCACCAAAGGCACAAACCTGTCTGCCACGCTTTCCTGAACCAGAATACGTTTTACCGCCGTGCAGCGCTGGCCCGAATTGCCGGTGGCGCCCGCCACGGCGATGGTGGCGGCCTTGTCCAGATCAGCATCGGACAGGTCGTTCAGAATGATCAGCGGATCGTTCCCGCCCAGTTCCAGCGCGGTGCGCTTGTAACCCGCCTTGGACGCGATCAGCTTGCCCACCGGCACGCCACCGGTAAAGGTGATGATATCGATGTGGTCGTTCACGATCATCTCTTCGCCAATGTCCTGCGGATTGCCGGTGACCACCTGAAACATTTCGGGCGGCAGGCCGGCATCATAGAGAATATCAGCCAGTGACAGGGCGGTCAGCGGCGTCAGTTCGGTTGGCTTGCACACCACGCAATTGTTGGTGGCAATCGCGGGCGCGATTTTGTGGCTGACCATGTTCAGCGGGTGATTGAACGGCGTAATCGCCGAAATCACGCCCACCGGTTCGCGTTTGGTGAAAATCTTGCGATCCTTGCCTTGCGGCGTCAGATCGCAGGAAAAAATCTCTCCGTCGTCCAGAATGGCCAGTTGCCCGGCCAGAGTGAACACATCATAGGCGCGCCCGGTTTCATAAAGCGCGTGTTGCTGGCAGATGCCCAGTTCCAGCGTCAGCCAATAGGCCAGTTCCTCGCGCCGTTCCCTGATCAGTTCGCCGGCGCGAAACAAGATTTGCTGGCGTTCATAGCGCGTCAGTTTGGGTTTATAGGCAGCGGCAATATCAAAGGCGCGCGCGGCGTGTTCGGCGGAACCGGCAGGCACGGTGCCAACGATTTCATCCGTATAGGGGTAATGCACGTTCACCACGTTTTCGGTAAACACCACTTCGCCGCCGATACGCATACCTTCGTGGCGGATTTCGATCTTCTTGTTCATTTTCGCTCCGTCCATATCAAAGGGCCGCCGCTGTGGTGGCGTAAAAGAAAGCATCAAAATTGCGCAGTTGCGGTGCCGAAGGCAGATCGATCACACGGTTCACGATAAATGGCACCTCTTGTTCGGTCAGCCCGCCATGGCTGCGCAACGGTTCATTCAGCGCGGCCAGATCGTGGCGGTCGGCTGATGTGCCAATGGTCATGTTTTCACCCGACACCAGAACAATGTCACCGATCCGGTCGGCAGGCAGTTCGAACTGCTTGACTGCTTCGGCCTTGGTCAGCACATGGGTGATCCCCTTTGTCGCCTTCAATTTGGCGATAATTTCATCCTGATCCGCACCGTCCGGCAAATAGGCCGTGGCGAATGATCCCAGTGCGCCGTGATGCACCACATAGGGGTCGGTGATCGGCAGGATCAGGCGCGCGGCTTCCTTGCCCAGCCAATCGTCCAGCAGATCCTGAACATAAACAACTGCGGGCGATCCATCGGCCAGATGCTTGGGTTTCATTCCATGATCGGCGGTGACCACAATGGCAGCGCCCATGGCATCCAGTTCCGTCAGATACTTGTCAAACATCGCATAGAACGATTTCGCCTCTGCATCGTCGGGGGCGTATTTGTGCTGCACGTAATCGGTGGTTGTCAGGTACATGATGTCCGGCTTCCAGTCGCGCAGCAGCTTGACGCCGGCGGCAAACACAAACTCGGACAGATCGGCGGAATAAACTTCGGGCTGAGGCATGCCCAACCAAGCGCTGGCCTTGTCCTGCCCGTGTTCCGCCACTGTCGTGCTGTCGGATTTTTCGGCGGAAAAGCATTTGGCGCGGTCTTCGTCAAATTTCAGCCCCGCGCCCAGAAGCGCGCGCAGCTTGTCCTTGGCAGTGACAATCGCCACCCGCGCGCCGGCATCGTAGAAGGTTTTGAACACGGTGGGTGCGCGCAGGAAGCGCACATCGTTCATCATGACCTCTTGCCCGGTTTCCGGTTCATAAAGGTAATTTCCACAGATGCCATGCACGGCGGGCGGGCGGCCAGTGGCAATCGAAAGGTTGTTGGGGTTCGTAAAGGACGGGATCACCGAATGGGCCAGACGGTCGGTTCCGGTTTCACGCATCCGCTTCAGCGTCGGCATCAATCCGTCGGCAATCGCCTTGTCCAGATATTCGGGCTCGCAACCGTCCAGACAGATGGCGATGGCTGGTACTTTGGGCATCGGGTAAACGCGTTCGTTTGCCGTAATCGGTGTTTGCAGGGTCATAGGTCTTCCTTTTTCAATCAGGCGGCCAGTTTGGCTCGTTCTTTCAGCGCCGCTGCGGGCGGCGCGGCATCTGTGACACCCATCTTGACCAGACAGGTTTTGGCTGCATCCACAACGCGGTGCATCACGTGTTCGTCCATCTGCCCGATACAGCCGATGCGGAAACTGTCCACCGCCGTCAGCTTGCCCGGATAGATGATGAAGCCCTTGTCTTTCATCAGTTCGTAGAACGTGTCGAATTTGAATTTTTCGTCGGCAGGGCAAAAGAATGTGACAATGATAGGTGACAACCAGCGATTGGCCAGCAGGGTTTCAAACCCAAGATCGCGCATACCAGCCACCAGCACATCACGGTTTCTTGTATAGCGCGCGCCCCGCCCCGCTACGCCGCCCTCGGCCTTGTGCGCGTGCAGCGCCTCGATAAATGCGGCCACGACATGGGTCGGCGGGGTAAAGCGCCACTGGCCCGTCTTGTTCATGTGCGCCCATTGCGCATGCACATCGAGGCTCAGCGAATGGCTGTTGCCCTTGGCGGCCTCCAGTTCCGTCTTGCGCGCGATGATAAAGCCAAAGCCCGGCACGCCTTCGATACATTTGTTCGCCGAAGAGACCAGCGCCTCATAGCGGATTTTGGACGGCTCCAGCGGGATCGCGCCAAAGGCCGACATGCTGTCGATCAGCAATTTGCGTCCTGCGGCATAGGTGACTTCGGAAATTTCCTCGACCGGGTTCAGGATGCCGGAACTGGTTTCGCAATGGATCGCAACGACATGGGTGATTGCCGGATCATCGGCCAGAATGCGCGCCACCTCGTCCCCGCGTGGCGGCAGGTAATCGCCCTTGTCCAGAACAATGTGGTCACGCCCCAGATAGTGCAGGGTTTGTGCGGTGCGCAGCCCGTAAGCGCCATTGGCCAGAACCAGCACCTTGCCGTCGCGCGGAATGAACGAACCCAGCATAGCCTCGACAGAAAAACTGCCGCTGCCCTGCATCGGCACGCAATCGAATGCCTCGCCGCCCTGCCCCAGCATCGCCAGCAACGCATCGCGCATGGTTTGTGTCATGGCGCGGAAATCGCCATCCCAACTGCCCCAGTCGCGCAGCATCGCCTCTTTCACCGCGTAAGATGTGGTCAGCGGGCCGGGCGTCAGAAGATAGGGCTCTCCCAGTCGCGGCGCTTCGATTTTCGGGGCGGTACTGGTCATTGTCTCTCTCCGGACATACCGATGGGTTACCCCATCATGTGGGGCAATCTTGTCCATATGTAAAATTGCTAATAGATATTGTTACATAAGCACAGCCTATAGACCGAGTCGCGAGGGCAAACCATGCGCCAAAGCCAGTTGAAAGCGTTTCACAATGTCGCCCTGCATGGCGGTTTTTCGCGCGCCGCCGAGGCCATGCGCCTGAGCCAGCCCGCCGTGTCCGAACAGGTGCGCAAACTGGAACAGGATTATGATGTTCTGCTGTTCCTGCGCGATCGCAAGCGGGTATCGCTGACCCGCGAGGGGCGCGCGCTGTTTGTTCTGACCAAGCAATATTTCGATGTCGAACAGCAAATCGAAGAATACATGTCAGAAACCCGCACAGCGGTTGAAGGCACATTGCGCATCGTCGCCGACTCCGCGCATCACATCACCGATATCCTAAGCCGGTTCCGCGCTCGCTATCCGCGCGTTTTTGTCAGTGTGCGCACCGGCAATACCGAAGAGGTGGTCGAGGCGTTGCGATCCTATAACGCCGAAATCGGCGTCGTGGGCAGCCTTTCGCCCGGTCCCGACCTGATGGTGCACGATCTGGGGGCCACCCCGATCGTGGCTTTTGCCGCCAAAAGCACCGCGCCCAAAGGCAAAACCAGCCTGAGCCTTGAAGAACTGGCGGCGCTGCCCCTGATCTTCCGCGAAGCCGGATCGAAAACCCGCCAGAAGATCGAGGCCGAGGCCGAAAAGCAGGGCGTGCGCCTGACCCCGGCAATCGAGGCCGAAGGCCGCGAGGCGATGCGCGAGGTTGTCGCATCCGGCGCGGGGGTCGGATTTGTATCGCTGGCCGAATTCGGCAATGACGACCGTCTGGTACAAATCCCGATCAAGGGGATCAATGTGACCATGTCGGAATCACTGGTCTATATGATGCAACGCCGCGAGGTGAAGGTGATCCGCGCCTTTATGGATTTCGCGGGCGCGCGGGCCTGATCCTGTCTAACGGGTACGCCACGCCTGCGTGCGCCGCAATATGCCCTTGGACGCGATCATATGCAGAATGCGGGCGGCGGCATTTGTGTAAAAGATCATCATACCCATCGCCGCTGCCGGTGCGATATCGCCCGCGTCGTCCATGTTCAGTACCGCAATCGATGCCAGCGATGTCTTGGGGGAATAAAGAAACACCACAGCCGAAACCGTCGTCATCGCGTTCACGAACAGGTAGATCGAAATATCCAGCACCGCGGGCATGCAGACCGGCACCGTCACCCGCGAAAACAGCTTCAGCGTGGGCTGCTTCAACGAGGCCGAGACTGATTCAAACTCCCGGTCCATCTGTTGCAGGGCCGTGACGGCCGTAAGGTGCGACACCGTGTAAAAATGCGTGATCGTGCAGACGACCAGAATGGCCATCGTGCCGTAAATCGCGTTCAGCGGGTTCGCTGGATTGTTGAAGAAAAAGATATAGGCCAGACCCAGCACCATGCCCGGAATGGCCATGGGCAGCATCGCGAACATCTGGAACACCGCCCGTCCGGTGCGAAATCCGTTCGACTTTTCAACCAGATACGCGCCAAAAAAGATCACCGCCGTGCCGATAACCGCCGTCAGCAGACCCAGTTTGATCGAATTGAAATAGGCGGCCCAGCCGCCGCCATCCATGCGGTTGAACTGATAGTTGTTCAGGCTCAGGCTTAGGTCATAGGGCCAGAATTTGATCAGGGCGGCAAACTGGCAAACGCCCAGCATACCCAGGATGAACAGGGCAATGGCAAAAGCATAGACCAAGAACAGGCGGTCCGCGCGCCGGTTCGGGCTGGGCTGGTACGGGACAGAGCGCGCCGACAACAGCGCCACCTGTTTGCTTTGCACCAGCCGATCGACGCTGAAGGCGACAATCGCTGGGATCACCAGCACCACCGATACCACCGCGCCCATTTCGAAATTCTGCTGCCCGATGACCTGTTTGTAGATGTCCACCGCCAGAACGTTGAACTGTCCGCCGATCACCTTGGGCAAGCCAAAATCGGTGATCACCAGATTGAACACCACAAACGCCGCCGAAACCAGACCATAGCGCGCGCCCGGAATGGTAACCGTCCAGAACGTGCGCCACGGGGTGGCCCGCAGCGAAACGGCCGCTTCGTAAAGGCGCGCATCGGATATGGCCAGTGCGGTCGATATGATCAGGAACGCGTGGGGAAAGGTGAAAAACACCGATCCGATAACGATGCCGATCGGGCCGTAAATACTGGCCCCGAACAACAGTTCCTTCAGCATGCCCTGATTGCCGAACAGATAGACCAGCGCAATGCCGGGCAGCAGGGATGGCACCAGAATGGGGGCCATTGCAACAAGACGGAAAAACCCCTTGAACCGCATACAGGTCCGGTTCAGCGCAAAGGCAAACCAGAACGCCAGCGTCACCGTGATGATGGTGCTGATCGTGGCGATCACAACCGAATTCTTGATCGAATTGGACAGACTGGGTGTCGAGAAATAGTTGATGAAATTGCCCAGACCCCGCGCCCGCGCCGGACGCAATTGCACGCGGCGGAACGTGTTGCTGTCCAGTTCGACCCAGTCGGTGCTGTCCACCAGATCGGACCCGATCAGAAACCGCCCGTCTTCGGCGGTGGTGCGTACACGGTATTTTACCGGGCTGCGAAAACTGAAGTCGGGGAAAAACTGCGTGACCCCCAACCGGCTGTCCGATCCGGCGATCAGATCATCGGGGGCCAGCACGCCCAGTTGCGCGTTCAGTTCTGCCGCTGTGACCGGTTCGACGGAAAATTTGCCTTCTTCGTCGCTGACCTGAAATTCGAACGTACTCAGATCGAACGTGTAGGTCGAAAGCGATTTCGACATCATCGCATAAAGCGGAAAGGCCAATGTGACGATCAGGTACAGCGCAATTACGATCAGCCCACCGCGCATGATGATATCGTCGCGGCTCAACTTGCCTTTCACATGGGGGCCTGCTGGCAGCCGGGCGGTTTGCACATCGCTCATCTGATCAGACCCGTCCGCTGCCAAACGCCATCAGGCGGTTTTTGGGCAGTTCGATCATCATGCGTTTGCCCGCGGCAAGATCCAGACGACGCACGGCGTTGATTGAAAAATCAGCGTAAACCTCGGCGTGCGCGAACCTTTCGTGTTCCAGCCGGCAACGCCAGAACGAGCCGAGGAATTCCATATCCGCAACCAGAACCTCAAACGCGTTTTCCGGTGTTTCAATAATGTCGTCAGATCCCAGCGCCTTCGCATCCGAACCGTGGGGAATGATATCTTCGGGGCGGATGGCTGCGATGATTTCTGCGCCGGCGTCAAAGCCGTGTGGGCGGCATTTCATGTCCGCACCGCCGAATGTCACTGTATCGGCTGCGCCGGCCTGCGCCGAAATCTGGTTCATTTCGCCGATAAATCCGGCCACGAACAGAGTGGCGGGATGGCGGTAAATCTCGGTCGGGGATCCGATCTGTTCGATCACCCCGTCTTTCATCACCACGATCCGGTCCGCCATCGAAAGCGCCTCTTCCTGATCATGTGTCACCATGACGGTTGTGACACCAAGTTTGCGCTGCAAATCTTTGATTTCATGGCGCAAATGCACCCGCACCTTGGCGTCCAGCGCCGACAGGGGTTCATCCAGCAGCAGCAGGCCCGGACTGGTGGCAATGGCGCGGGCCAGTGCGATGCGCTGTTGCTGCCCGCCCGACAGTTGCGCCGGATATTTCTTGCGCTGCTCTTCCAGCCCCACCAGATCCAGCAGTTCGGTCACGCGGCTGGCGATTTCGGCCTTGTTCCGGCCGGTATTTTCAAGCCCGAAGGCAATGTTCTTTTCAATCGTCAGGTTGGGGAACAGAGCGTAGGACTGGAAAACAATTCCGAAATCACGCTCGGACGGGGGCAGGTTCGATACGTCCTTGCCCCCCTGCACCACCCGCCCTTTCGTTTGCAGATCAAGCCCTGCAATCGCGCGCAGTAAGGTGGTTTTGCCGCAGCCTGACGGGCCCAGAAAACAAACGAATTCCCCGTCTTCAATTTCAAGCGATATGTCCTTGAGCGCAAGAAAATCGCCAAAGGCTTTCCACAGGTTTTCAATATTCAGATAAGGGGTTCGGGCAGCGTTGGCCTGCGGCACGGGGCTTGTCCTTGTTCTTGGGTGTCGGTCGGATCGGCGCTTTGCCTTACGGAATCATCGTGGAAAAAGACGCAGAGGCGATAAGACCCGCCCCTGCGCCTGCAAGACCCCTAGTTCTTGGGATCGGATTTTCCGTCATAGCGCTTTTGCCACTCGGCCAGAATGGCGGCGCGGTTGTTGGCGGCGAATTCGAAATCATTGTCGATCATCGCGTCCAGCAAGCCTTCGGGGAAATGTTCAACCGGTTTGGCGATACCGGGATAGGCGACAACGGCGTAGCCGGTGTTGTACATTTCGTTGGCTTCCTTGGTCACCGAAAAATCAACGATGGCTTTGGCGGCGTCCAGATTGGCCGTACCGGCCACGATGGCCGTGGCTTCCATATCCCAGCCGACACCTTCAGATGGCACGATGATTTCGATCGGCGCGCCGTCAGCCTTGGATTTGGCCCCCCGGAAGGCAAAGGACACGCCAATGGGGATTTCACCGGATGCGGCCAGTTTGCAAGGTGCTGACCCCGAATGGGTGTAGCGCGCGATGTTTTCGTGCAGCGCGTCCATATAGGCCCAACCGCCCTCTTCTCCGAAAATTTGCAGCCAGCTGGATACGTCAAGGAATCCGGTGCCGGATGAATTCGGGTTCGGCATGATGACATGACCGGCATATTGCGGATCGGTCAGGTCCTGCCAGGATGTGGGCGGCGTCAGCCCCAGCTTTTCGCCTTCGACGGTGTTAAAGCAGACCGCCGCAACCCAGGCGTCCATGCCAACCCATGCCGGCGGGTTGCCATCATCGACAAATTTCGGATCAAGTTTTTCAACACCGACGGGTGCATAGGGTTCCAGCATGCCTTCGGATTTAAGCAGCAGCAACGATGTGGCGGCCAGCCCCCAGATCACGTCAGCTTGCGGATTGTCCCGTTCGGCCAGCAGTTTCGCCGTGATGATACCGGTGGAATCGCGCACCCAGTTGATTTTGATATCAGGGTAGGACTGGTTGAAGGTTTCGGCGTAGCGGGCCAGATCTTCGGCCTCGACAGCGGTGTAAACAGTGACTTCGGTTTCCGCAGCCAGCGTCGTTGCGAACAACGCCCCCGCTGCAATCGAGGCCAGTAGCGTCTTGTGCAGTGTCATGATACTTCTCCTTGGTTGGTTTTTTTGCGGCTTTTTGGGACGCAGACAGCGCGTCCAGTATCGGTGCAGTGTTGCACGTTCATGGCACAAGAAAAATTGATTATTCTTACCACTTCATAAGCTGTTCCTATGAAAATTATGGCGCGAAACAGTGAAAAAAAACGGGCGGTGTCTGACCCGCCCGTATTGACCCGTTTATACGGAATTCGCCCCACAGCTTTGCAGGGCGCGATTGTTCTACATCGCCGCGTCGAACAGGGCGCGGGTGTTATCCTTGGTCATTTCAACCGGATTGCCACCCACGCTGGGGTCCTGCAGCGCCATATCGGTCAACTCGTCCAGACGGGACGCATCAACGCCCATCGCCGCCAGCCCTTTGGGAATGCTGAACATTTCATTCAGTTCCACAACACGCGCCGCGAACCCGTCAAAGCCGCCGTCGATGCCCAGATAGGCGGATGCCTGTGCAATGCGGTCTTCGATCGCGGGCCGATTGAAGGCCAGGCAGGCCGACATGACAGCCGCGTTCGTGGTGCCGTGATGGGTGTTGAAAACCGCGCCAACGGGATGGGACAGCGCATGGATCGCGCCCAGCCCCTTTTGAAAGGCCACCGCCCCCATCATCGCCGCCGACATCATATGCGCGCGCGCCTCAAGATCGGTGCCGTCGGCATAGGCACGTGGCAGGTAGGTGTTGACCAACCGCAAACCTTCCAGCGCTATGCCCTGCGACATCGGGTGATAATGCGGCGACGAATACGCCTCAAGACAGTGGGCAAAGGCATCCATTCCGGTGCCGGCCGTGATCGTTTTCGGCATTCCGACCGTCAGTTCCGGATCGCAGATCACGACAGCGGGCAACACTTTGGGATGAAAGATGATCTTTTTCACGTGGGTCTGCGAATTTGTGATGACCGACGCGCGGCCCACTTCCGATCCGGTGCCTGCCGTGGTGGGCACGGCCACAATCGGTGCGATGCCCGCAGGGTCGGCGCGGGTCCACCAATCGCCGATATCTTCATAATCCCACAAGGGGCGTGTCTGGCCCGACATGAACGCGACCATCTTGCCCAGATCAAGACCCGACCCGCCGCCAAAGGCGATCACGCCGTCGTGGTTGCCGGATTTGTATACCTCAAGCCCGGCGGCCAGGTTGACCTCGGTCGGGTTGGCATCGACATCGGCAAACATCGCGCGGCCCAGCCCCGCCTGTTCCATCAGGTTCAGCGCGTTTTGCGTGATCGCCATGCTTGCCAGCCCGCGATCCGTGACCAGCAGCGGACGTTTGATACCGGCGGCGGCACAGGCTTCGCCCAGTTCCCCGATACGGCCCGCGCCGAATTTGATTGCGGTCGGATAAGACCAGTTGCCAGTCAGGTTCATGATTTGACCTTTCGCAGGTGATAGGATTTGGGGCGCGTGACCGCGTGATAGCCCAGAACAGACAGCGCGCCACCGCGCCCCGTGTCCTTGCAGCCGGTCCAGCAGATTGCCGGATCAAGGTAATCGGCCCGGTTCAGAAACACGGTGCCGGTTTCGATCTGCCGCCCGATTTCAAAGGCACGATCCACATCGCCGGTCCACAGCGAAGCCGTCAGTCCGTATGGCGAATCATTCATCAATTCAAGCGCTTGCGCGTCGTCCTTCACCGGCATGATGCCAACGACAGGGCCAAATGATTCCTCCATCATCACCCGCATCGAATGATCCACATTGGTCAGGATTTGCGGCGCAAGATACGCGCCTCCGTCATCTGCGGGAAACAGCGCCGGATCAATCATCGCCTTGGCCCCGGCGGCCACCGCTTCGGCAACCTGATCGCGCACGGTGGCCGCAAAGCGGGCATTGGCCATCGGGCCAAGCGTGGTTTCGGCATCAAAGGGATTGCCCAGTTTCAAGGCCTTCACCCACGCCACGGCCTTTTCGACAAACGCGTCATAAAGGCTGTCATGTACGTAAATCCGTTCGATCCCGCAGCAGCATTGCCCCGCATTGAACATCGCGCCGTCCATAAGCACATCAACGGCCCAGTCCAGATCGGCATCTTCCATGACATAGGCGGGGTCTTTGCCGCCCAGTTCCAGCCCCAGCGACGTGAACGTGCCGGCCGCCGCCTTTTCAATCGCGCGACCGCCACCGACCGAACCGGTAAAGTTCACAAAGCCGAAACAGCGCGCCGCAATCAGGGATTCCGTGCCCGCATGATCAAGAACCACATTCTGGAAAACATCGGCAGGAATGCCGCCAGCATGCATCGCCTCGGCAATCATTTCACCCACCAGCAGCGTCTGGCTGGCATGTTTCAGCATCACGGCGTTGCCGGCGATCAGCGCCGGCACGATGGTGTTCATCGCCGTCATGTAGGGATAGTTCCACGGTGCAATTACCAGAATGACGCCGTGCGGATCGCGTTCGATCCGGCGATCCATCTTGTCGCTGTCTTCCACGATCATCGGGGCCAGCGCTTCTGGCGCGATCGACAGCATGTATTCGCTGCGTTCGTTCATACCGCCGAATTCACCGCCATAGCGTGTAGGGCGGCCCATCTGCCATGCGATTTCCTGCACCATCCGGTCCGACATCTTGTTCAGTTCGGCCACTCCGGCCTGAACCAGCGCCATCCGGTCGGCCAGCGGGCGCGCCGCCCAGTCTTTTTGGGCAGCCTTGGCACGCGCTGCGGCGGCGTGCGCCTGATCAACGCTCAGCGCCGTGCGCTCGGCATAAATGCTCCCGTCTACGGGCGATGTAAGTTTGATTGTTGTCATGTTTGTCCTCCGGCGGTTTACGCCCGTTCGAATCCGCGTTTTATATCCCAGTCGGTGACGGTGCGGTTGTGTACTTCGATTTCCCAAGTGGCCGCGCGGTGATAGTGATCGATCACATCATCGCCCAGCGCGGCGCGCAGCATTTTCGACTGATGCATCGCCGCCGCCGCCGCCCCCAGCGTCTTGGGAATGTCGCGCGCCTGACCGGCACGATAGACATCGCCCGATATCTCCGGCTCCAGTTCCATCTTCTGTTCGATCCCGTTCAGACCGGCTGCCAGCTGCGCCGCAAGGGCCAGATAGGGGTTCAGATCGGCCCCACCGACACGGCATTCGATGCGGATGCCCTTGGTGCCATCACCGCAGACACGGTAGCCCGCGGTGCGGTTGTCCATCGACCAGACGGCCTTGGTTGGCGCGAACAATCCTTCGGTAAAGCGTTTGTA
This sequence comes from Sulfitobacter sp. JL08, assembly GCF_003352045.1. Classification (NCBI taxonomy): domain Bacteria; kingdom Pseudomonadati; phylum Pseudomonadota; class Alphaproteobacteria; order Rhodobacterales; family Roseobacteraceae; genus Sulfitobacter; species Sulfitobacter sp. JL08. The sequence continues at coordinate 1,549,253 of NZ_CP025815.1, read as the reverse complement.
GCTGTTGATATAGGGCGCGAGAAAATAGGTGGTTTCTTCGGCATGGGCCAGCAAACCGGCCACGTAATGGCGCATGGTGGCCGACATACCGTATTCCGCGCTTTCATCCAGAAACGCGGGTTTGCCATCCGACCACAGGGATTGGTGGATGTGGCTGGATGATCCGGCGCGTTCGGTCGCGTATTTTGCCATGAAGGTCAGGGCACGTCCGTGCTGAAAGGCGATTTCCTTGCAGGCATTTTTGGTGATCGTATGCATGTCGGCCGTGTCCAGCGCGTCCGAATACTTGATGTTCACCTCTTCCTGTCCGGCCTCTGCCTCTCCTTTCGAGTTTTCGACAGGGATGCCGGCGCCATACAGACCATTGCGAATGTCGCGCATGACCCCTTCTTCTTTGGTGGTGCCGAAAATCGCGTAATCGGTGTTGTAGCGGCCCAGCGTTTGCAGGCCCTGATAATTGCCGTCATTCAACGCATCAAAGCTTTGTTCGAACAGGAAAAACTCCAGCTCGGTCGCCATCATCGGTTCAAAACCCATGGCGCGGGCGCGCGCGATCTGGCGCTTCAGAACCGCGCGGGGCGCATGAGGGACTTCTTCGTGCGTGTGGTGATCCAGCAGATCGCACATCACCATCGCCGTGCCGGGCAACCATGGCACCATGCGCAAGGTGCTCAGATCGGGCTTGTGCACGTAATCGCCGTACCCTGCTTCCCAGCTGGTGGCCTTGTAGCCCTGCACCGTTTCCATTTCCAGATCGGTGGCCAGCAGATAGTTGCAGCCGTGGGTTTCGCTGTGACCGCCATTGATAAAATGCGCGGCGTGGAACCGTTTGCCCATCAGGCGGCCCTGCATATCGACGATGCAGGTCAGAACGGTATCAATCTCGCCGGCTTCAAAGGCAACTCGGAGTTCATCAAAGGTAAGGTTGGCAGGCATGTTTCACGTCTTTCGATGGCCCGCAGAAGGGCCGGTGTGGCAACCGGGGCGGGCAAATCTGCCGCCCCGGTCGGAATGTCAAATTAACGGTAGGGATAACCCGCTTTGGTCATCGTTGCGGCGTAGTCCTTGAACGCCTGTACCACCTTGGCAGAGCGCGGGCTAGAGGCTGCGATTTCGTCCCAGAACTCTTCGGAATCGGCGACAACCTGCGCCCATTCATCGGCCGGAATGGATGTCAGCTCCATCTTCTCGCCTTCGACGCGCAACTTGGCCTCGCCGCCCCAGTACCAGACATCACGATAGTAATGCGATTGGTCGATGGTCGAGCGATAGAGTTGCTGCAGATGCGGCGGCACCTTGTTCCAGCTTTCGGTGTTGGCAAAATAGCTGCCGAACCATGCACCGGTGACAGAGTTGGTCAGGGCGTAGTTGCAGATATCGGCCCAGCCGACCTCGTAAGCTTCGGTAAAGCCGCACCATGCCACGCCGTCAAGTTCGCCGGTTTGCAGCGCAACTTCGACATCGTCCCATGGCACGGTCACCGGGATCAGGCCGTAACGCGACAGGAACTTGCCTGCTGTCGGCACGCCGAACACGCGCTTGCCGCTCATGTCGGCCAGCGAATTGATCGGTTCCTTGGTAAAAATGTGCAGCGGATCCCAGGCACCCGAGGACAGCCATGTGACGTTTTCGACTTCGCCATAAGCTTCGGCCCAGATTTCGTTCAGACCGTAATAGTTGAACAGCGCCGGCACATCGAGACTGTAGCGGGTGGCAAACGGGAAATAACCGCCAAAGACCGAAATATCGACCGGCGAGGCCATTGTCGCGTCATCCGACTGCACCGCATCAATTGTGCCGTTCTGCATGGCACGGAACAGATCGGATGTCGGCACCAGCTGGTCGGCGTAATAGAGTTCTATTTCCATTTCACCGTTCGCAGCGGCGTTGAACGCATCAATCTGCGGTTTGATCACATGCGCGCCCAGCGGTGCGCCCGAATAGGTTTGCAGGCGCCATTTGATCGGCGCGGTCTGGGCGATGGCTGCGGGGGCGGCCAGCGTGGTTGCAGCCGCAGCGCCACCAAGCCCCACGTTCTTCATGAAATTGCGTCGGCTTTCGAGTATCTTTTCAGAGGGCGATTGCGTTTTGGTTTTGTCAGTCATTGTTGTAACACTCCTATGTTGAAAAAAGGTCGGCCTCTTGACGGGCCTGTGGAATTCCGGTTGCTCAGTAACCTCGGAACGTCTGTGGCAGCCAAAGCGCCAGTTGTGGAAAGATCATCACCAGCGCGATGGTGGTGGCCATCATAAGAACAAACGGCCAGATCGACCGGTAGATATCGACCAGCCCGATTTCCTTGGGGGCCATCGCCCGCATCAGGAACAGGTTATAGCCGAAGGGCGGCGTGATATAGGCGATCTGGCAGGTCATGGTATAGAGCACCCCAAACCAGATAAGCGCACCATCAATGCCCAGATCAAGCGTTTTCACCAGCGGGATGTAGAGCGGTGCGACGATGACCAGCATCGCGGTATCGTCCAGAAACATGCCCATGATGATAAAACTGATCTGCATCATGATGATCACCTGCCAGGGCGTCAGTTCCCAGCGGGTGATGAACAGCGATTCCACGGCACGCACCGCGCCGATGCCGTCAAACACCGCGCCAAAGGCCAGTGCAGCCAGGATCAGCCACAGGAACATGCAGGAAATCGCCAGCGTCTTGCGCGCAGTTTCGTGGATCATGTTCCAGGACAGGCGGCGCTTCCATGCAGCGGCCAAAGTGGCCGATGTGGCCCCCACAGCCGAGCTTTCGACAAGGCTGGTCACGCCCATGACGAAAAGGCCCGTCATGCAGAAAAAGATCAGGAACGGAATGATGCCTGCCCGCAGCAGCGCCAGCTTTTCGCGGCGCGGCATGTTCAGTTCTTCGTCTGACACTATGGGTGCCAACGCCGGATTGATCCGGCAGCGCACGATCACATAGATCACGAACATCGTCGCCATCATCAGCCCCGGGATGATCCCCGCCAGCCACAACTGGCTGACCGGCTGGCGCGCGATCATGCCATAAAGAACCATCACCACAGATGGCGGCACCAGAATACCAAGGCTTGATCCGCCTTGCACAACGCCGGAAATCAGCACCTTGTCATAGCCGCGGCGCAACATTTCGGGCAGCGCAATGGTGGCCCCGATGGCCATGCCCGCCACCGAAAGCCCGTTCATCGCGGAAATGATCACCATCAGGAAAATCGTTCCGATCGCCAGTCCGCCGCGCACGCGGCCAAACCAGACATGCAGCATTTTATAAAGGTCTTCGGCAATGCCGGATTCCGACAGCACATAGCCCATGTAAATGAACAGCGGCAGGGTCAGCATCGGGAACCAGTTGAACAGTTTGAACGCCTGACTGAACGGCATTTCCACGCCACCCTGCCCGTAAAGCAGCAGCGCCGCCCCGGCGGCGACAAAGCCGATGGCCGCAAACACCCGCTGCCCCGTCATCAGCAGAACCATCATTGACGCAAACATCAGCGTCGCGATCATTTCATAGCTCATGAAAGATCACCCTGCGGTGCGGTCCGGGCAGCGGCCATGTATTTGAAGAACAGCGAAATGGATTGCAGGATCATCAGCACGATACAGGCCACCATCAGCGCCTTGATCGGAATAACTGACGGGTTCCACATGGAAAACCGCCGCTCGCCGGTATCAATGGCGTATTGCAGGCTGCTGATCGACCCGATCAGCATCACCACCAGATAAAACAGCAGGCAACTGATTGTAATAGCGTCCAACCGCGCCTTGCCGCGATCCGACAAATTGTCGTAAAACAGGTCCATGCGCACATGGCTGTTGTCTTTCAGCGTCTTGGCACCGCCCATGAAATAATAGGCCGCCAGCGTAAACTGGGCCAGTTCCACCGGCCAGTGCAGCGGGATCTGGATGACATTGCGGGTGATCGCATCCAGCAACAGGATGCCGATCATCGCAAAAATCAGGTACATCGCGACATAGCCGACATAATCGGACAGACGATCCACAACGGTGACATAGGACTTGATTGCATTTCTCATTCTGTCGGGACTCTCCACCTCGAACCGGCCTTATTGCAGCACACATTGGGCGGCATCCAGCGCCGACACAACCGCCTGATCGGGCACCTGATCACAGACAAACACATCAACCTCGTCAAGTCGACAGATTTGGAACGCGGCCCGCAAACCCAGTTTCGACGCATGGGCCAGAACGACAGTCTGGTGCGCGTGGGCGATCATTGCTCGTGCCACCTGAGCCTCGTCAAAATCGGAATCCATCGCGCCCGCATCGACATCAAAGGCCGCGACAGTCAGAACCGCACGATCCGCGCGAAAACGCCCGATCTGTTCGATCACCATCGGCCCTGCGGTTTCCGCATTGTCGCCGGAAAACAATCCACCCAGCAGGTACACGGTATTGGTTGCGTTCTGCGCAATCACCTGCGCAACCCGCACCGAATTGGTGATCACCGTCAGACGGTCGATCTTGACCAGATCTTCGGCGCAAATCAGCGTGGTCGATCCGGTATCGACAAAAATCGTTTCGCCGGGTTTGATCAGTTCCGCCAGTTTTCCGGAAATCGCCATTTTTGCGCCCGCGTCTTCGGCCATCCGCTCGTCAAAGCTGCCTTCGGCATGAAGGCGCAACGGCTTTGCCCCGCCATGTATCTTTTGCAGCGCGCCGGTTTCGGCCAGCTTGCCCAGATCGCGGCGGATGGTTTCCAGCGATACGGAAAACGCCTGAGCAAGCGCCTCGACCGTGATCTGGCCGGTGCGCCCCACCATTTCGGCAATTTCCGTGCGGCGTTGTTTTGGCGTCATTGCGCCCGTCCCCCAAAATTCTGGTGCCAACTCTAGCGGGCAGGCCCATGTGTGTGTCAACTGTATTTGCGCGTTTTTTGATCATTCGGTCATGAATAACGCAAATAATTGACTGAACGGTCACTCCGTGGCATAGAATTCGGGCACTCCCGCGCCTGCCTTTTGGCGCAAATGGAATCTGTCCATGCCCGACACCGCCCCCGCCCCTGACCTGTGCCACGATGCGATCATCATTGGTGGTGGCGTGATCGGATGCGCCATTGCGCGTCGCCT